>DATJXL010000057.1:0-43712 GCA_035500135.1 Kofleriaceae bacterium | reverse complement strand
CGCGACTCGTGGGACGGCGCGATCCAGCTCGGCGAGAAGTACGGCTTCCGCAACGGCCAGACCACGGTGCTCGCGCCGACCGGCACGATCGCGTTCCTCATGGACTGCGACACGACCGGCATCGAGCCCGACATCGCGATCGTGAAGTACAAGCGGCTCGTCGGCGGCGGGCTCCTGAAGATCGTCAACAACACGATCCCGGAGGCGCTCGGCAAGCTCGGCTACACGGCCAAGCAGGTCGAGGAGATCGTCGCGCACATCGACGCGAAGGACACGATCGAGGGCGCGCCGCACCTCGCCGAGGAGCACCTGCCGGTGTTCGACTGCGCGTTCCGCAGCTCGAACGGCTCGCGGTCGATCCACTACATGGGTCACATCCGCATGATGAGCGCGGTGCAGCCGTTCCTGTCCGGCGCGATCTCGAAGACGGTGAACCTGCCGAACGACTGCACGGTCGAGGACATCGAGGACGCGTACATCCAGGCGTGGAAGCTCGGCCTCAAGGCGATCGCGGTGTACCGCGACGGCTGCAAGCGCACGCAGCCGCTGTCGACCAACCTGGCGCAGGCGACGAGCGACGGCTCGAAGGCGGCGGTCGACCCGCTGGAGCTGCTCGCGCCCGAGGAGCGCCGGCTGGTCGAGGCGCTGCGCGCGCGCAAGACGCGCCCGGCCGGGCCGCCGATGGCGAATCGCTACAAGCTGCCCGACGAGCGCGCGTCGTTCACGCACAAGTTCTCGATCGGCGGCCACGAAGGCTACGTGACGGTCGGCCTGTATCAGGACGGCTGCCCGGGCGAGATCTTCGTCCGCATGGCGAAGGAAGGCTCGGTGATCGCGGGCCTGATGGACAGCTTCGCGACCGCGACGTCGCTCGCGCTCCAGCACGGCGTGCCGCTGCAGGTGTTGATCGAGAAGTTCAAGGGCACGCGGTTCGAGCCCAGCGGCTTCACCGGCAACCAGGAGATCCCGATCGCGACGTCGATCATGGACTACCTGTTCCGCTGGCTCGCGCTGCGCTTCCCGGTCGAGGGCGCGACGATCGCCGAGCGCCACCCCGCCGCGCAGGCCGCGCAGCTCGACCTGCCGAAGGTGCCGCTGCTCGCGAAGGATTTCATCTCGGTCGACGTCAAGGCCGGCGCGCCGGCGATCAGCGTGGAAGTGAAGGACCGCGCGTGGGTGCAAGAGACCGACGCGCCGCCGTGCCACGAGTGCGGGACGCTGATGGTCCGCAACGGCGCCTGCCACAAGTGCCCGAACTGCGGCTCGACGAGCGGCTGCTCGTAGTCGACTTAGCGGCCATACAAGGGTCCATCCAAGTGATGGGCCCTTTTTTTTCACCAAGTACGAGTTACGGGATGTTAATGGTCATCCAATGGTGTCCGTGATGTAAAATAAATAAATTCAATATATTAACTAATAATAACGCCCGTACAAAGTTCCATATTTTCCATCGACCAGCCAATCCGGAACGATCACCGTCGAAGCCCGTCCCATTACGACTTGCGGACTTGACGGAAGATCGTATTGTTGAGCCATGCCTGGTCGGTCGGTCTCCTTCGAGCCCTCGTTCAGCGCGCAAGCATTGTTCTTGTGGAGGAGCTGGGAGTGCATCGATGAGCTCATGGCTCCCGCAGTGAGCATGCTCGCGTCGCTGCCTCTACCGTCGACGACTGGGTTGCAGACGCTCGAGGTAGTGAGAGCTCAGGAGACCGTGCAGCTGCTTTTCACCATTTCGACTTGCGGAAGATATGTGTACTTGATCGGTGTGGCCGTCATGCAGATGGCCGCGTGAGGTGATCGACAGTGGCGAACATATTTTCAGAAGCAGAGGCAATCGCCGCGGTAGATAAGGCCCTCAGTGCTCTTGAGGACGAGCGTGCGCGTGAACGTGTCTTGACTTGGGCAAACGCGAAATACGGAGCTTCACAGTTGGCACCGGCCTCCGGACGAGTTGCCGTCCCATCGCCAACAGACGTGGCCAGCACCGCCGCGGAACATCACGATTGGCCGCTCGCGCTACCGGCCCAGCTATGGCTTAAGCGCAACGGGATCGCGCTCGATGGACGACTGGCGCAGGTGTTCAGCCTAAATCAGTCTGAGGTAGACCTCATCGCCGACGAAATCCCCGGTACCTCGGCAAGGGCTAGGACGCGGAACGTAGTCTTACTAAGGGGGGCCTGCGCCAACCTTGTGAGCGGCGAATTTAGATTTGACGACGAAAGCCTTCGTACGACGTGCCGCCACTACAACGCGTACGATCAGGCCAACTTCTCAAAGCATTTGAGATCGATGTCCGACGAGGTAACGGGTACCAGGGACGCTGGCTACACGCTGACTGCGAAGGGACAACGAGCCGCTGCAGAGCTGATCAAATACATGATCGGTGCCGTCTCAACCGGAACCTAGTCTAGCAGTGCCGCCAGCTCGGCCGGCGCGTGCACGAGGTGATCGGGCGACGCGGCGCGCAGCGCGGCCTCGCGGCGAAAGCCCCAGGTGACGGCGACGCTCGTCATGCCGGCCGCGCGCGCGGTCGCGATGTCGACCTCGGAGTCACCGACGAGCGCCCCGGCCGAGGCGGAGGCGCCGAGCTGCGCCAGCACGCGCGCGATCGATGCCGGATCGGGCTTGCGCGGGACGTCGGCGCGCTCGCCGGCGATCACGGCGAACGGCCAGCGCGCCAGCAGCGCCTGCGCGATCGCGACGACCTCGGGCTCGGGCTTGTTCGACAGGATCGCGAGCACGTGATGCGGCGCGAGCGCATCGAGCGCGGCGGCGATGCCGTCGTACATGCGCGCGTGCACGACCGGCCGCGCGTGGTAATGCGCGCGATACGACGCGAGCACGGCGGCGACCGCGGCGGGCTCGGAGACCGCGCGCTCGACCAGGCGGGCCGAGCCATGGCCGACCCACTCCGCGATCTCGACGCGCGAGCGCGGCGCGAGGCCGTGATCGACCAGCGCCGCGTTCAAGTGCGCGGCGATGTCGTCCAAGGTGTCGACGAGGGTGCCGTCGAGGTCGAACACGAGCGGGCGAGACGGCATGGCTTGTAGTATCTCGCGGGGCGGCCATCAGGCCGCTACGCGCGCGCCGATCGCCAAGGCGTCCCGAGCTGCGCGATCTCGGCGGCGGGCGACGCGGGATCGAACGCGAACCCGCAGCCCAAGGCGCACACGACAATGCCCGCCATGGCACGCGCATCCCCGAGTATACTGGAGGCGTGCGGGTGCCCGTCGTGCTCGTCGTGCTCGTCGTCTTGGCCCGCGTCGCGTTCGCGCAGGCGCCGGGCGAGATGCCGAACGCGCCGGCGCCGGCACCGGTGGCGCCGGATGCGGTGCCGGTGATGGCCGATCGCTGGGCGGTCGGGCTCGCGATCGGCAGCCTCGGCCTCCAGCCGCGCACGAGCGGCGCCGACAACACGAGCTTCAGCGTGCTCGAGCTGCAGGGCCGCTATCGCATCCGGCCCGCGATCGAGGTCGGGCTGATGCTGTTCGGCGGCGGTAGCTCGGGCAATCTCGCCACGAGCGGCCTGTTCGCCGACTTTCGCTATCGCTTCATGGCCGATCGGCCGTGGAACCTGTACGCGCTTGCCGGCCTCGGCGTCGTCGCGGCAAGTGACAAGACCGACCCCAGCGGCGACCAGAAAGGTCGCGGTGCGTTTCGCGTCGGCGCAGGGATCGAGCGGCGGTTCCGGCACCTCGCGGTGCAAGCCGAGCTGCGTGTCGTCGGCGTGGCCTCCAACTCGAGCGCGCAGATGCAGAGCTTCGTGATCACGCAGGGCTGGTTGCTCGAGAGCTCGAAGCTCGGCGGCGGCTCGCTCACGCTCGGCGCGAGCTACTACTTCTGACGCGCGCGCAGGAGCGCCGCCGGCGCGGCCGCGCTCCAGCCGCTCGCGAGCCGCTCGCGCGCGTCCTTCGCGCCGAGCTCGCGCAGATCGACGAGCACGCTCGCGTGGCCGTCGTAATGGTCGGTCGTGAAGTACAGCTTCGGCCTGGCGGCCAGCAGCGCGTCCTTCTCGTCGAGGCTCGTCACGACGAACACGCACGTGTGCCCATCTTCCCATAGCCGCACGAACCCCTTGCCGCGGACCTTGAGCGCGGGCGTGCGGTACCACGTGTCCACGGTCACCTCGGGGAGCTTCGCCGCGAGCGCGCACAGCTGTCGCCACGTCACGGCGCGATCATCGCACGGCGACGAGCGCGAGCGCGGCGATCACGGCGGCGACCGCGAGCGCGATCGGCAGACCGCGCAAGACCGGCGGCGGGTCCTGGGCGGCGGGCGCGGCCGGCGGGATCCAGCCGCAGCGCGGGCAGTGGCCCGAGGGCGTGCCGGTGACGTACGTCTTGCAGGCCACGCAATGAAATGGTCCGGGTGCCGGAGCGGGCGAGTGCGCCCCGCGCGCTTCCTTCACCTAGCGGCCATGTCGCCGAGGATCGCCACGCACTCGGCGACCCACGGGTCGCGCGCGAGGCCATCACGCCAGCGCGTCGCGCGGTCGTCGACCTTGACGCCCGGTCCGGGCGCGACCGTCGGCGTCGCGGCGTCGTCGATCGTGGTCACCGCGAGCTCGGGCGAGAGCTTCTTGGTGTCGGTCGACGTCGCTTCGAGCGCGGTGTCGAGATCGTGGTGGCGCTTCTCCCACGCCGTCTTCGCGAGCGGCATCCGCGTGTCCTCGCGCTCGGCACGCAGCACCTTGTTCGAGCTCGCGATCTTCGAGAGCAGCGGGTCCTTCGCGACGCGCGCCGCGCTCAGCTCCGCGAGCTTGCCGATGTTCCACGTCCCTTTCCAGTCGACGTGCTTCGCCTCGTCGATCTTCGACCACGCGATCGCGTGATCGAGCTTGCCCTCGCCGAGATCGAGGTAGCCGACGCGGTCGGGCAGCGTGATGTCGGGCTTGACGCCCTCGAGCTGCGTCGAGCTGCCGCTGACGCGGAAGAATTGCTCGATCGTCAGCTTGAGGTCGCCGAGATCGTCCTTGCTGCCGACGACGTGATCGAGATCGACCAGCGTCTGCACCGTGCCCTTGCCGTGCGTCTGCTGCCCGACGATCACCGCGCGGTGATAGTCCTGAAGCGCGCCGGCGAGGATCTCCGATGCCGACGCGCTGAAGCGATCGACGAGCACGATCATCGGGCCGTCGAAGTCGGCGCCGGCCTGCTTGTCGGACAGCACCTCTTGCTCGCCTTCGTTGTTGCGCACCTGCACGACCGGGCCTTCGTCGATGAACTCGCCGGTCAGCTTGACGGCGTCTTGCAAGTAGCCGCCGCCGTTCTCGCGGATGTCGAGCACGATGCCGTTGACCTTGCGCGCGCGCAGCTCGCCGAGCAGGCGATGGATGTCCTGCGATGCCATGCGGGCGCCGGGGTTCGGACCGCCGTAGAACTCCGGCAGGTGAATGTAACCGTACGTCTTGCCCTTGCGCGCGAGCAACGCGGCGCGCGCGTACGCCTCTTCGATCACGATCACGTCGCGCGTGATCGCGAGCGTCTCCTCGTGGCCGTCGGGCTTCTGCACGTGCAGATGCACGATCGTGCCCTTCGGGCCGCGGATCATCTGCACGACGTCGTCGAGGCGCATGTCGACGACGTCGACCACGTCCTTGCCCTCGTTCTGCACGGCCGTGATCAGGTCGCCGGGGCCGAGCCCGCCGTGCCGCCACGCCGCGCCGCCCGGCACGAGGTCGACGACCTCGATGTAGTGATCGCGCTCGCGCAGCGACGCGCCGATGCCCTCGAGCGAGCCCGACATGTGGATGTCGAAGTTCTGCTTGTCCGCCGGCGGCAGGTAATCGGTGTGTGGATCGAACGTCGACGTCACCGCGTTGACGAGATCGCTCGCGGCATCGATCGGCTCGGGATGGCGCAGCCGCGCGAACCGGCCGGCGTACTGCTTGGCGAGCTCGGTGCGCGCCTTGGCCTCGCGCTCCTCGGGCGTCGCCGGGATCTCGGCGACCGGCATCGTGCGATCTTCCTCGGTGTCGGAGCCGGTGTCGCCCGACTTCGGCTTGGGGCCGGCCTTGGCCTTGAGCTTGGCCACCTTGTCGAGCCGGTCCTCCATCTGACCGACCCGCTCGAGCACCTGCAGCTCGAGGCGCTTGCGCCAGCGATCGCGCAGCTCGTCCTCGGTCGCGGCCGGCTCGACCTTTTTCGGATCGGTCTCGACGAATTCCTCGTCGTCGTGGTTCATCGGCTGCGCGAGCAGCTCCTGCACGAGCTTGTCGACGACGTCGATGCGCGCGAGGAAGATGCGCTCGCCTTCGTGGGCGAGCTCGAGCGAGCCGGCGCGCATCTCGTCGCCGATGTGATCGGCGTGGCGGGCGAGCGCCTCGCGATCGCTCTTCAAGAGGAACACCTTCTCGCCGTCGAGTCGGTCCATGTAGGCGGCGAACGCCTCGCGCGAGATCGTCGCGTCGATCGGCTTGTGCAGCAGGTGATCCTCTTCGAGCAGGTGCGCCACGGCTTTCGACAGGGCGATCTCCCGCGGATCGGCGGGCGTGGCCGGCAGCGCCGGTGGGCCGGCCGGCGGGGGATCGTTGATCGCGGCGGGGACTGCGTGCGGAGCCTCGGCGGGAGGGGCGCCGTTGGGAGCCTTCGCGGAGCAGGCGATCGCGACGATCAGGAGCAGGCAACGACGCATCCTCTGATGGTAGCTGGTGCCGGCGAGATCCGCTTCTCGTTAACGAAAAGTTGCCCCTGCTCCCGAAGCCGGTCTAGGGATTCTGGTGGGCACCATGGACTCTGCGAACCTCGCAGTCGCACTCGACCCTCCATGTGACGAGCCGGTCGCGCCCGCCGCGCAGCTGCGCGGCACCTCGCGCGGGCTCGAGATGGTCGTCAACGGACGGGCCACGGCCGACGAGATGGCCGTGGCCCTCGAGGAACGCCTCGACGAGGCGCCGGGCTTCTTCCGCGGCAGCGACGTGCGCGTCGCGGTCGAGGACGGCCCGCTCGCGGCGGGCTGCCTGGCGCGCCTGGACGAGCTCGCGGCCCGGTTCGGGCTGCGGATCGTCTCGATCGCGCCCCGCGACCCGGTCCCACAACCGAACCTCGCCGCCGGATCGGCGCCTTCGGCCGCCGATTTCGCGGAAGAAGCCCCCACCGGCTCGGCGTTGACGCCACTGCCGCCGATCCTGCCGGCCGCGCCGGCCGAGCCCGTGATGCTCGCCGAGGCCGAGCTGACCGCGCTCGTGCAGCTCGTCGAGCCCGGCGAGGTCTCGTTCGAGGAGCCGACGCAGACGCAGATCGCCGCGCCGATCGCGCTCGCCGCCACGCCCGAGACCGCGCTGCCGCCCGAGGCCGGCCCGCGGCTGGTCGTCGGCCCGGTGCGCTCCGGCGTGATCCTCGAGCACGTCGGACACGTGATCGTGTTCGGCGACGTCAATCCGGGAGCCGAGGTCCGCGCGAGCGGCAGCATCGTCGTGCTCGGCCGCATGCGCGGCACCGCGCACGCCGGCATCGGCCAGGATTGCGGCTTCATCCTCGCGCTGCGGCTCGAGCCGCAGCAGCTCCGCATCGGCCGGATGGTCGCGCGCGCCGGCGACGGCGACGCACCGAGCGACGCGGAGATCGCGTACGCGACCAGCGAGCAGATCATCGTCGAACGCTACTCCGGCAAATTGCCGCGCAACCTCGCCACGAGCTTGTAAGGAGTCACCATGGGTCGAGCCATCGTCATCACGTCTGGCAAGGGTGGGGTCGGCAAGACGACCACCACCGCGAACCTCGGCACCGCGCTCGCGCAGCTCGGCTATACGGTCGTGCTGGTCGACGCCGACATCGGGCTGCGCAACCTCGATGTCGTGATGGGCCTCGAAAATCGCATCGTCTACCACGTGGTCGACGCGATCCGCGGCAAGTGCCCGGTGCAGAAGGCGCTGATCAAGGATCGGCGGCTCGAGAACCTGTGGCTCCTGCCCGCGTCGCAGACCGACGACAAGGACGCGGTCACGCCCGAGGACATGCGCAGCCTCGTGTTCGAGCTCAAGATCAACTACGACTTCGTGCTGATCGATTGCCCGGCCGGCATCGAGCAGGGCTTCAAGAACGCGATCGCCGGCGCCGACGAGGCGATCGTGGTCGCGACCCCGGAAGTCTCGTCGATCCGCGACGCCGACCGCGTGGTCGGCCTGCTCGCGGCCGCCGACGTGCCGGCCCGGCTCGTCGTCAACCGGATCTCGCCGCAGCTGGTGAAGCGCGGCGACATGCTGTCGCAGTCCGACGTGATCGAGATCCTCGCGCTCGAGATGCTCGGCGCGATCCCACTCGACGATCAGGTGATCGCGACCACGAACAAGGGCGTGCCGGCCGTGCTCGAGGGCAAGTCGTTCGCCGCGAAGGAGTTCGTGCGCATCGCGCGCGTGCTCGCCGGCCAGGAGGTCGAGGAGAAATCCTCGGTCGGCTTCTTCACCCGCATCGGCCGCGCGCTCGGCCTGACGGCCTCGCCGGCGTGAGGAGTAGATCGATGTGGCAAGGCATCAAGAGCTTCTTCGGCGGCAAGCCGAGCCGCGAGGTCGCGAAGGGGCGGCTGCACCTCGTGCTCGCGCACGATCGCACCGGCCTCGACGGCGGCCGGCTGCAGGAGATGCGCAACGAGATCGCGGCCGTGCTCGCGAAGTACGTGCCGATCGACGCCGAGGCGGTCGAGATCCAGATCGAGACGCGCGCGCGCGCGACGCAGCTCACGGTGTCGAGCGCGATCCAGCCGCGGAACGCGTAGCGCTCGCCAGCGGGTTCGCGATCAGCCACGCGACCGTGCCGGGCACGACCCAGGCGGCGAGCGCGAACGCGACGGTGTCGTAGCTGCCGGTGCGATCGACGGCCCACCCGATCAGCGGATTGCCGATGATCGCCGCGAGCGACTGGGCTCCCGCGAGCACGCCGCCTGCGAGCGCGACCTGCGCGTGGTCGACCCGCGCGAACAGATCCGCGGTGACGAGCGTGTAGAGCGCGCCGCCGCCGGCCATCGTCACCGACAGGACCGCGATGCTCTGCCAGGGCGTCGACGCGAACGGCAGCGCGACCATCGCGGCGGCGAGCACGAGCGCGACGGCGACCAGGAGGCGCGGCGGCGTGCCGTCGGCACGGCGCATGCGCGCGGCGAGATCGCCGAACAGGAGCGCACCGGCCAGGTCGAACACGAGCGGCGGCAGCCACAAGTAGTCGCCGATCGCGCCCTGCTTCACTCCGAACGTGCCGGCGAGATACTTCGCGCCCCAGGTCAGCGTCAGCGCGATGCCGGGCGCGGCCGCGAAGATCGCGACGAGCGCGCGGATCATCGCGGGCTCGCGCAGGAGCCGGACGATCTCGGGCCAGCCGGCACGCGGTGCGTGCTCGCGCGGGCCGTCGAGCACGGCGCGCACCCTGGGTAGCGACGTCAGCACGATCCACGGCACGAGCCACGCGAAGCCGACGAACGCCGTGCCGAGGAACGCGCCGCGCCAGCCGATCTCGTCGGAGAGCCAGCTCGCGAGCTTCGGCGCGATCGCCGCGCCGATCGACGAGCCCACGAACAGGACGCCGAAGCCGCGCGCGCGATCGGCCGGGCCGAGCACGCGCTGCACGGTCTGCGCGGCACCCGGAAAGCCCGGGCCTTCAGCGACGCCGAGCGCGACGCGCAGCGCGAACAGGCCCACGAGATTCGGAACGAGCGCGTGCAGCGCGGCGACGGCGGACCACACGAGTAGCGAGCCGAGCAGGCCGCGCCGCGCGCCCATCCGCCCGATCCACCAGCCGCCGAGTGGAGTCGCGAACAGATACGCGAACGCGAACGCCGAGCCGAGCAGGCCGTACTGGGTGTCGGTGAGCTCGAGTGCCTTCGTCACCGACGGCGCGAGCGCGGACAACGTCTGACGATCGACGTAGCTGACCGTCATCGTCAGCATCGCCGTGATCGCGATCGCCCAACCGAGCGTGCGGCTCAGAGGCTGTGAACCTTTCAGGTTCGCAGCCTCACCTGGTCCGGAACGGGATTGCTTCACAATCCCTTAGTGGACGAGAAACCACTTCACGCCTGCCATGACCTCGAGATGGAAGTGATTGCGGTGCGGCTTGTTGTAGTTCGGCGTGAGCACGACGTTGAACAGGTGGCGATCGACCGCCTCGCACAGGATGGCGCGGATCTCGGTCGACTCCGGTGTGACCTTGTCGGCCTTCGCCTTGTCGCCGCACGTCGGCGCGGCGCCGATATGGCCGTGGAAATCCTTCAACACGACGAGCTTGGTGCCGTCGGTCTTGACGAAGCTCGCGGCATCGAGCGCGAGCGCGCCGGCGTGCTGGATCGCCTCCTTGTCGTCGGGCCACGATTTCGGCGGCGGCCGGTACATCGAGTAGTGACGGACCTCGACGACGTCGTGCGCGGCGAGGATCTGCGAGAAGTCGTCGAGCGCGAGGACCAGCCGACAATCCGCGATCTCGTACGGCGTGGTCTCGCGCGACGATTCGCTGACGTCGGCGTGGAACGTCACGCCGTGCAGCGGACCGAGCAGGCGAACCGGTGCACGCACGCCGCGCGCGGATTCGCGCACGAACGCGATGTGCCGGACCGCGAGCTCGGTCTCGCAGTCGCCTTGCGAGAGCTGGCCGTAGCGCACGGCCGGCGAGCGATCGGCGTCGCTCGGCGAGCTGAACCGCGACGACGACGCGGTTCGTGCGTGCTTGCGCGCGTGCGAAGGCGAGTCAGCGTGGGCCGCGCCCGCGGCCAGCACGACCAGCACTCCGGCAACGCGCCTCACCCGCTGATCGTAGCAGCTCGCGCGTGCTCCAACGTGCGCGATGTACGTACATGTCCACGGGAACATGGCTCGTGCGATCCACGTATGATCGGCGTTGGTGGACCTGGATCCGAACGACCCGTTGCTGGGGGCTGTGGTGGGCGGGCGCTACCGCATCGAGCGCAAGCTCGGCGAAGGCGGGATGAGCAGCGTCTACGAGGCGAAGCATCTGAAGTTGCATCGCTCGTTCGCGATCAAGGTGCTGCTGCCGACGCTGGTCGATAACCCCGAGGCGCAGCGTCGGTTCGAGCTCGAGGCCGAGATGCTCGCCGGGCTCAATCACCCGAACGTCGTCGAGATCACGGACTGGCAGATGCTCGACGACGGCTCGCCGTGCATGGTGCTCGAGTATCTGCACGGCGCGACGCTGCGCGCGCGCATGACGCGCGGCCCGTTGCCGTGGGAAGCGATCGCGAAGATCGGCGACCAGACGATGTCGGCGCTCACGCTCGCGCACCGCAACGGCATCACGCACCGCGATCTCAAGCCCGACAACATCTTCATCGCGATCGACGACGTCGGCGACGAGCGGGTGAAGCTGCTCGACTTCGGCGTCTCGAAGCTGCGCGGCCTCGGCACGATGACCGGCGTCTACAACATGCTCGGCACGCCGTCGTACATGTCGCCCGAGCAGGCGATGGGCAACAGCGCGGAGGTCGGGCCGAAGACCGACGTGTGGGCGATGGGCACGATCCTGTACGAGCTCGCGACCGGCCGCGCCGCGTTCGCGTGCGACAACCTGGCCGACACGCTGATGCGGATCACGACGACGCCGCCCGATCCGCTCATGGCGCTCCGTCACGACGCGCCGGGCGCGTTCATCGAGCTGGTCGAGCGCGCGCTGTCCCTCGATCCGGCGCGGCGCATCGTCGAGATCGACGAGCTGCGCGTGCGGCTGCGCGAGGCGCTCGATCCGCGGAACATGTATCGCGTCAACACGCCGATCCGCGGCGTGCCGCTCGTGATGGCGCCGCCCGCGCCCGCCGGATCGACGCCGCTGGCGAATCCGCTCGGTGCGCCCGGTGGGCCGCGCGCGAAGCCGCCGACCGGCGGGCAGGCGATCTTGCCGATCCCGGTGCCGATCGCGGCGTCGGGCACGTCGGCGGTGAAGGTGTCGTCGTGGAATCGCCGGCGCGTGCTGTGGATCGCGGGCATCGCCGCGATCCTGGTCAGCGGCGGAGCGGCTGCGATCGTGCTCGCGATGTGAGCTGGCCGCGCGCGGCGAGGTAGCGCGGCGACGCCGCGAGCTGCACGACGTGGCGCGCCGCGACCGGGCCGCCGGCGAGATCGATCGCGACCGCGATGTCGCCGCACGCGAGCAGGCCCGAGCGATCGGCCGCCCGCCGGCACGCGGCGAGATACGCGGACGGATCGAGCGGCTCGGTCGCGGCCGCGAGCCGGTCGGCGAGCTTGCGGCGCAGTTGCACCGACAGCAGCGAGCGCAGGCGCTCGGCCTCGCGTGCGAGATCGAGGTCGCCGGGATCGGGTGACTTGCCGAACGCGTGGGCGAGCGCGGCGACGAGCTGCTCGAACTCCTCGCGCTCGCAGCCGGCCGCGAACAGCCGGCGCGGCCGCGCGAGCTCGACGCACCGGCCGAGCTCGAAGCGCAGCTCGGCGTTGTCGCGTGCTTCGGCATCGCTGCGCGTGTGCGCGCGCAGATCGGCGAAGCGGCGGCCGACGACGATCACGGGCGGCGACGCGAGCAAGAGCGTGAGATCGGCGCGGGCGCGCGCCGACGTGTAGAGCAGCGCGACCGGTCCGTCGAGCGCCTTGGACACCTGCGGGTACATCGCGACGATCGCGGCTTCGCTCCCGGCCGACATCCGGCGTGCGTCGCCGAGGCCGGCGCGATCGAGCGCCGATTTCGGATCGAGGCACACGAGCGCCGCGGCCTCGCCGAGCAAGTCGAGCACGTCGACGAGCGGCGCATCGCCGGGATCGTCGACGAGCGCGGCGCGGGTCTCGCGATCGAGCGGGCCGGCGTACGCTTCGTCGGAGGCCATCGCGCGCGACGGCTGCGCGGCGAGGTTCGTGTCGTCGGGGCTCGATCGCGCGCCGAGCGCACGCGAGAGCTCGAACATCGCGCGCGCGTGCTCGACGTTGCCGGCGCGCGCCAGCTCGCGCGCCCACGCGAGCACGTCGGCCGGTTGCTGCTCGGCCTCGACGAGCGCGGCGAGCGCGTCGCCGGCGGGCCGGCCGTGCGACGCGGCGAGCTCGACCAGGCCGCGCCGCGCGGCGAGCGCGCCGTCGGACTCGGGTGCGATCGCGACGGCGCGTTGATACGCGGCGAGCGCGGCCCGGCCTTCGCCGCGCGCGTGCTCGGCGTCGCCCAGCCGGCGCCACAGCTCGGCGCGGCGCGGATCGCCTTCCGCGGCGTCGCCGTTCGATTCCCAGCGGGCGAGCGCGCGCGACAGCCACGACGCGGCCGCTTCGAAATCCGCGGCGTCGAGCACGACCGCGCTCGCGCACGCGATCGCGTCGACGTCGTACGGATGCGCGGCGACGAGCTTCTTCGCCATCGCGCGCGCCGCCGCGAGCTCGCCGCCGGCGGCATACGCCTGCACCGACTCTTCGGCGAGCTCCTTCTTCGCGCGCGGATCTTGCTCCAGCTCGGCGAGCCGCTCGCACGTGATGCCGCGCTCGGGCGCGCCGCGCTTGCGCTGCACCGCGAGCAGCTTGCGCAGCACGTTCGCGTCGCCGGCGTCGGCGGCGTGCATCCAGCACTGCTCGGCCCGCGCGCTGTCGCCGCGCTCGGCGGCGGACTCGGCGAGCGCGTGCCACGCGGCGCCGCAGCGCGGATCGACGCGGACGGCGGCCTCGTAGTGCTTCGCCGCGTTCGCCGGCCGCAACGCGCGCACCTCGGCCTGCGCGGCGCGGACGAGCCCGGCGGCGACCGCGGCCGCGTGCTGCGGCGCCTCGGGATGCTCGGCGAGCGAGCCGAGGTGGATCGCGGCCTCGCGCCAGAGCTTGCGCTGAAAGCAGCTCTCGCCGAGCGCGAGCGTGATCTCGAGATCGCGGCGCGCGAGGTGATGGGCCTCCTGCAACAGCTGGTGCGCGTGATCGCCGTCGCCGGTCGCCGCGACCGCGGCCGCGTAGCGATGCACGAGCTTCGCGAGGTGCTCGGGTCGAGTGTCCTCGGGCGCGTGGGTGAGCGTGTCGCGCAGATGCGCGACCGCCTCGTCGGGCGGCAGCTGATCGGCGCGGGCGAGCGCGCGCTCGAGCGCGAGCGCGTTGTGAACCTCGGCGAGCTCGGCGCGCACGCGATCGTCGTTCGGCGCGAGCTCGGCCGCGCGTTCGAACGCGCGCGCGGCGGCGCGCAGATCGCGCGCGTCGCGGCATTGCCGCGCGTACTGCACGAGTCGCTCGCGCGCCGGTTGATAGTCGGGCGCCGCCGCCAGCAGCTCGTCGACGACTTCGGCCGCGGCCTGACGCTCGCCGCCTTCGTCGAGGATGCCGGCGAGCCGCATGCGCAGCGCGGCGATGCGATCGGTCGGCGCGCCGTCGGCGACCGCCTCGGCCACGCGCGCGGACAGCACGTCGGCGGCTTCGCGTGCCTTGCCCTCGCGCGCGAGCACGCTCGCGTAATCGACGAGCCCGCTGACGTGATCGGGTGCGTCCTTCGCGGCGCGTGCGACGAGCGCCGCGGCACCCGCCTGGTCGCCGGCCTGCTCGAGCGCGCGGGCCTGCGCGCGCAGCGCGATCGCGCGGTCGGTCGCGTTCGGCGCGAACGTCGCGATCGTGCCGCGCACCTCGGCGAGCTCGGTCCAGCGCGCGAGGCGCTCGAGCAGCTCGTCGAGCGCGCGCCACGCTTCGCCGTCGGTCGGGCGATGCGCGACGATCGAGCGGTACATCGCGACCGCTTGCTCGAGCTTGCCGTGGTCGCGATACAGCTTCGCGGCGGCGCGCGCGGCGGCGTGCGCGCGGCTGCCGGTCGCGAGCTCGGCGAGGGTCTCGAACGTCGCGGCCGCCTTGGCCCACGCGTCGGCGCGCCGGTACAGCCACGCGAGCCGATCGAGGTGCTCGACGTCGCCGGGTGCGAGCGCGACCAGCGCCTCCATCGCCGCGATCGTCTCGAGCGGCTGGTCGAGGTTCTCGTGCACGTCGACGAGCTCCTCGTAGAACGCGGCCGCGAGGTCCTTGCTCGTGACGGCCTGGACTTCGTCGCCGAGGAGCAGCGCGAGTTGCTCGCGCGCCGCCTGGTCGCCGGCGAGCGCTCGCAGCTGGTGACGCGCATCCGCATCGTGCGGGCGAGCGCGCACGTTCGCGATCGCCTTGCGCAGCGCCTGCAGCGGGTCGGGATCGATCTCCTTCGCCTCGATGCGTTGCCAGCGCCGCGTGCGAACGTCGTCGTCCATGCGCGCGGCAAGTCTATACGCACGCGGGCTTGAAGACCTTCTTCGCGCCCTGGAAGTAATAGGGCGGGTTGCAGTCGACGGCAGGCGTCTTCGCCGCCGCGGGCGGCGCCTTCGCGGGCACCGGCGGTGGCGGCGGAGCCAGCGCAGATCTCGGCCCCGCGCGCACGATCCGTTTCGGCGCGGCGACCACCGCGGGCGCGCGCTTCACCGCGACCGGCGGCCGTGGAGTTGCCACGACCGGCGGCGCGCAGGTCGCACGTTCGGGCGCGAGCGGTTCGGGCACGCTCGGCGGTGGCGGCGGGGTCGGCGCCGCGGCCGCGGGAGGCGGCGCGAGCTGCTGCAGCGCCATCGCCGGCCGATCATCGCGGCCGAGCGCGAGCGCGAGCACGATGCCGGTCACGGCCGCGGTCGCGCCCGCGATCGCGAGCCAGCGCGACCACGCCCGCCGCTCGCCGTGCTCCGACGCGATCTGCACCGGCACGGACAGATCGCCGAGCTTCGGGCTCGCCGCGCGCGCGACGTCGCCGCGCCAGGCCGCCTCGTCTTCCGCGATCATCCGCTCGCGTTCCTCGAGAAAATCCCTCGCCGCGTTCGCGAGCCATTCCGCGACCTCGGCGGCGGTCGCGATCGGCACCGCGGCGGCGACGGCCTCCTCCATCTCCTGCGCGGTGCGCCAGCGCGTGCTCGGATCGGCGGCGAGCCCCTTCATCACGATCGGCTCGAGCGCCGCGATCTGCTGCCAGCGATAGCCGCTGATCATCGCGCGCTGATCGGCGAGCTCCTCGGTCGGCGTCGGCAGCTCGTTCGCGACGATCCGCGCGACGAGCTTGTCGACGCCGAGGCTCGCGCGGTTGAGCCGGTGTCCGGTGACGAGCTCCCACAGCACGATCGACAGCGAGAAGATGTCGCTCTGGTGCGTCGCCTTGCCGCGGATGTGCTCGGGCGCGGAGTACGCGAGCTTGCCCTTGAACGTGCTCTTGCGCGTGACGTGAGCCGCCGCCGCGGCCTTCGCAACGCCGAAGTCGACGAGCCGCGCGGCGCCGTCGGTCGCGACCAGGATGTTCTGCGGCGACACGTCGCGATGCACGACGTGCAGCGGCTCGCCCATCTCGTCGACGGTCTCGTGCGCCGCGTGGAGGCCGGCGAGCACGCCGCACGCGATCGCCGCGGCGACCGGCACCGGCACGTGCGAGCCGGCATCGGCCGCGATCTGCAGGAGCCGCGATAGCGGCGCGCCGCGCACGTACTCCTGCACGAGCACGACCTCGCCGTCGGCGGTGACGACGTCGAGCACCGGAACGACGTTGCGGTGGTGCACCTTCGACGCCACGCGCGCTTCGTCGAGAAACATCGCGACGACCTCGCCGTTCTTCGCGAGCTCGGGATGCAGCCGCTTGGCCGCGACGATGCGCGAGAACCCGACGTCGCCGACGAGATGCGCGAGGTGGATCGTGGCCATGCCGCCGCGCGCGATCGGACGGTGCAGCAGGTACCGTCCGATCACCAGCGCATTCGGTTGCACGTTCTCGCTCACGCGTTATGCGTGACCGTTGCACGGCACCGGCTGTCGGTCGCAAGGGTGCGCTAGGTCCACACCCGCGCGTCGCGCAAGGCGCGTTACGGACTTGCGGATACCCGTCGTCGACGATGTAAGGTCGCCAGCGCGATCGCGAGCAGCGTGCTCGATCCGCCGCCGGCGGAGCCGTCGCACCGCAGCGCGGGCGCGCGCCAGCGCGACTCCGAGGCAAAGTGCCACAGTTGCCGCGGCCCGAGGCGAGCCCATCGCTCATTAATGGCCTCAGATCGGTGATCGCCTGTGGGTAGACACGTTACTGCTCGCGGCGGACCCTGCGCCCGAGGAAGACCACGATGAGGATCGCCTGCTGTCTTGCTGTTGCCTTCGCGGTGCTCGCGGCGTGTGGTGACAACATTCACCCGCAAGAGACGCCCGACGCCGCGTCGACGGTCGACGCGCCGACCGGCTTCGTCGAGGCGACGCATCAGGCCGCGCCGCAGGTGCAGAGCGGCGGCGGCCCGGTGCTCGCGTCGCCGAAGGTGCAGCCGATCTTCTTCTCGACCGACTCCGACGCGGAGGCGACGCTCGAGGACCTGCTCCACATGATGGTGGGCTCGACGTACTGGCAGGCGGTCGGCACCGAGTACGGCGTCGGCGATCTGACGGTCCTGCCGAGCATCGTGTCGACCGACACGCCGCCGACCACCGACGACGATCTGCAGACGTGGCTCGGCACGCAGTTTCCGACCCCCGATCCGAGCACGATCTACACGGTGTACCTGCCGATGGGCGTGACGCTCACCGAGGGCAACTCGGCGAGCTGCACGTCGTTCGCCGGCTATCACTCGGAGACCGACGCCGGCATGGTGTACGCGCTCATCCCGCGCTGCACGTCGAACGTGTTCAGCGGGCCGCTCGACGTCGTGACGTACGCGACCAGCCACGAGCTGCTCGAGGCGTCGACCGATCCGCATCCGTTCAGCGATCCCGCGTACACCGAGATCGATCAGGACCACCTCGCGTGGGGCCGCACGCCGGGCGCCGAGCTCGGCGACATGTGCGAGTACGTCGACGCGGCGTTCCAGCCGCTCGTCGGCAACTACCTCGTGCAGCGCACGTGGTCGAACGCGTCGGCCGCGGCCGGCCACGATCCGTGCGTGCCGGTGCTCGCCGGTCCATACAACGGCGCCGCGCCGAATCTGCCCGACCTCACGATCACGACGCACGGCGGCCAGCAGGTCATGACGAAGGGCATCACCGCGAACTTGAACCAGCCCGTCGATCTCGAGGTCGATCTGTTCACCGACGCGCCGCAGCCGACGCTCTACACGGTGGCGGCCTACGACGCCGCGCAGTTCAACGGCAGCGCGCCGAACTTCCGCTTCACGTGGCAGAAGTACTTCGGCACGAACGGCGACAAGCTCAACCTCACGATCACGCGTACCGTCGCCGGCAACGGGCACACGAACGAGATCGTGATCTTCGGCCAGAACGGGCAGGGCCAGACCGTCTCGGAGTGGTGGGCATACGTCGCCGGACAGTAAGCCGGCCCGAAGCCTGAAGCGTGAAGCCTGAAGCCTGGTAAGGTCCGCCGGCCATGAACCGGAAGGGCGACCACATTCGACGCGTCGGGCTCGTGTTCTCGGGCGGGCCCGCGCCGGGTGCGAATGCGGTGATCTCGTCGGCCGCGATCTCGTTCATGGAGGACGGGCGCGAGGTCATCGGGTTCTTTCACGGCTACTCGAACCTCGAGCTGTATCACCCGGTCACGCACCGGCTCCTGCCCGACGAGCACTACCGCATCTTCATCGACAAGGATCTGTCGGGGCTGCGCAACTCGCGCGGCATCGTGATCGGCACGGCGCGCACGAACCCGGGCAAGGGCATCGACAAGCCGAGTGACCTCGACGATCCGCAGAAGACCTTGCGCCTGCGCAACGTCTACAACGCGATGGTCGATCTCGAGATCGATGCGCTGATCTCGATCGGCGGCGACGACACGCTGAAGACGGCGAACTTCCTGTACGAGTATCAGAAGCGACTTCCGAAGGAAGCGCGCCGCGTGCAGGTCGTGCACTTGCCCAAGACGATCGACAACGACTATCGCGGCATCGACTTCACGTTCGGGTTCTTCACGGCGGTCGACGTGATGGCGAAGGAGCTCCAGAACCTGCGCGCCGATGCGATCGCGACCTCGAGCTACTTCGTCGTCGAGACGATGGGACGCAAGGCCGGATGGCTGTCATACGGCGTGGCGATCGCGGGCGAGGCGAACCTCGTGCTCGCGGTCGAGGACGTCGCGGGCGACTTGCTCGCGAAGGGCAGCACGCCGGACCGGCCGCTGCTGTCGCTCGATGCGCTCGTCGACCGCGTCGTCGATCTGATGATCGCGCGCGAGAAGCGCGGCAAGCACTACGGCACGGTCGTGCTCGCCGAGGGCCTCGCCGAGATGCTGCCGGAGGACCAGATCCAGAACCTGCCGCGCGACGAGCACGGCCACCTGTCGCTCGGCCGCATGGATCTCGGCAAGCTCGTCGCGCAGCTCGCCGGCAAGCGCTACGAGCAGCGCGTCGGCCGCAAGAAGAAGCTGACCGGCCTGCAGCTCGGCTACGAGTCGCGGTGCGCGCCGCCGCACGCGTTCGACGTCATGCTCGGCAGCCAGCTCGGCATCGGCGCGTATCGCGCGCTCGTCGAGGAAAACCTCGACGGCCACCTCGTGAGCGTCGTCGGCCAGCTCGACCTCGCGTACGTCCCGTTCAAGGAGCTCGTCAACCACCAGACGCTCAAGACCGAGGTGCGCTTCATCAAGAGCGGCAGCGACTACCACCGGCTCGCGCGCTTCCTCGAGACGCGCACCGACAAGATCGTCGACTGGAGCCCGGGAAGGCGCGTCGAGCGATGAGCTCCGCGACGCTCCGGCGCGCCGACGATCTCGCGGGGATGACCGTGCTCGACGAGCACGGCCAGCCGGTCGTGCTCGGCACGCTGTGGCACGACCGCGCCGCGGTGCTCGCGTTCGTGCGCCATTTCGGTTGACTGCACTGCCGCGAGCACGTCGTGCAGTTGCACGAGTACGAAGCCGAGATCCGCGCCGCTGGCGCCGAGCTCTACGTGATCGGCAACGGCACGCCGAATTTCATCGCGGGCTTTCGCGACACGACCGGCTTCACCGGCACGATGCTGACCGATCCTTCGCTCGCCGTGTACCGCGCGGCCGAGCTGCGCCGCGGCCTCCGCACGTTCGTGTCGCTGGGCGCCGCCGCGCGCACGGTCGGCGCGCTCGCGCGCGGTTTTCGCCAGGGCCGCACCCAAGGCGACGCCCTGCAGCAAGGCGGCGTGCTCGTCATCGCGCGCGACGGCCGCGTGCTGTGGCAGCACATTTCGGAATCTCCCGGCGATAACGCCGATCCCGAACAGATCGTACGCGTGCTGCGCGCAGCGTAGCGGTACAATGATCGGGTGGCGCCGATCACGCTCGCCGTGGTCCCCTCCGCGACTCCGGGCGATGCCGGTGCGCTGGGGCGGTTGTGCGATGCGCTCGCGGCGCTACTCGACACGCCGGTGCGCGGCATGCGTCCCGAGTCGTACTCCGCGCTCGTCAACGAGCTCGAGATGGATCGCGTGCAGTACGCGTGGATGCCGCCCGCGCTGGTCGCGATCGCGTCGGAGAAGCTCCGCGTCGCGCCGTTGCTGTCGTCGGTGCGCGGCGATCGCACGGACTACTGCTCCGCGCTGTTCGTCACCGCCGACAGCTGGATCGAGAACACCGAGCAGCTGCGCGGCACGCGCGTCGCGTGGGTCGATCGCACGTCGGCATCGGGCTACCTCATGCCGCGCCTGCATCTCGCGGCCGGCGGGATCGATCCCGAGGCGCTGTTCGGCGAGGAGCTGTTCGTGCGCTCGCACGCCGAGGTCGTGCACGCGGTCGTCGCCGGGCGCGCCGATTGCGGCGCGACCTACGCGCAGCGGCCGGCGGATGGCGAGCCGGTCCGGCGCGCCGGCTTCGTCGATGTCGCCCCGCAGCGCGCGATGCGCGTGCTCGAGTGGACCGCGCAGATCCCGAACGACGTGATCGCGGGCCACGGGCTGCTCTCGAAAGCCGAGCACCGCGTGTTCGCGAGCGCCGTCCTCGCGCTCGCCGAGCGCCCCGAGGGCCGCCGCATGCTGAACGACGCGTTTCACGCCGAGCGGTTCGTCGCGACCTCGCGGCTCGCGTTGCGCCCGCTGTGGCCGATGCTGCGCCGCGCCCGCGCGTTCGGCCTGTTGCACCTGCTGTGAGCTACGGCAGCTCGAGCGCCGCCGTCAGGCGCTTCACGGTCGCGAGCTCGTGCGGCGACAGGTGGCCGTCGGCCGAGGCCGCATCGACGAGCAGATCGACGAGTGCCTGGCGTTCGGCGACCGGCAGCGCGAGCACGATCGGCAGCGCGTCGTCGAGGCCCTTGAGATCGACGACCGCGAGGCGCTCGGCGACCGTGAGGCCGAGGTCGCGCATGATGTGGTCGAGGAATGCGCGCTCGTCCTCGGTGACCATGCCGTCCGCGATCAGCACCTTCGACACCAGCAAGCACTTCGCGACATTCGGGCTCACGCGCCCCGAGTGTACTATGCTTCGCGCGATGTTCCTCCGCGCCGCCATCGCGCTCGCTGTCGTCGCCGGGCTTGCCGCACCGGCGGCGGCACAGCATCGCGAGTCGCCGCTGCGCTCGTTCGCGCGCGGTCAGGACTATCCGGTCGTCGAGCTCGTCACGATGGGCGTCGGCTCGCTGATCTGGGAACGCCACGGCCACATCGCGCTGTGCGTCGTGTACGACGATCCGAGCAAGGACGTCTGCTTCAACTACGGCATCGGAGATTTCTTGCATCCGATCGACATGGCGCTCGGCTTCTTCCGCGGCCAGAACAGCTTCTGGGCCGGGCGGATGGATCCGATGGACATGCTCGCGAGCTACGCCTACGCGGATCGCACGATCTGGGTCCAGCCGCTGCCCCTCACGGCGACGCAGAAGCAAGCGATCATCGAGCGGCTCGAGCACGACATCCTGCCCGACAATCGCTACTACGCCTACGATCACTTCTGGGACAACTGCACGACGCGCATCCGCGACATCATCGATCACGCGACCGACGGCGCGCTCAGCAAGATGATCGAGCCGAGCGATGGCAAGACCTACCGCGATCTCGCACGCGAGGGCTTCATCGGCATGCCGAGCATGTCGGAGGTCTCGCTGCTGATCACCGATATCGCGATGGGGCGCGTCACCGATCAGGTCCCCACGTACTACGAGCGCATGTTCCTGCCCCAGTTCCTGCGCGAGGCGGTGGCGAAGCGGTTCGGCATCACGCCGCAACCGATCTACATCCGCAGGGAGTGTCGCGGGAATTCGGATCCGAACTGCCTCGAGCGCGGCGTCGACGTTCCCGACGACGGCCCGAGCGGTCGCGGGTGGCTCGCGCTGTTCGCGCTGCTGTTCACCGCGCCGGCCTGGGCCACGCGCAAGTGGGGGCGCTTCCAGCGCACGGGCCTCGCGTTCGCGGTGATCCCGCAGTGGCTGCTCGGCGTCGTGTTGTGGGGGCTCGCGATCATCTCGCCGCTGCCGTACGTGCACTGGAACGAGAGCTGCCTCGTGTTCCTGCCGCTCGACCTCGGCCTCCTGTTCCTGCGCCCGGCATGGCGGCGCAAGTACGCGCGTGCCCGCGTCGTCGAGCTCGCGCTGTGTGCGGTGCTGCTCGCGATCGGCGTGCTCAAGCAGCCGCTGTGGTCGGCGCTGCTGTGGCCGCTCGTTCCTGCTGCCGTCGTCGCGTTCTGGCCGGAGCAGGACAAACGTTGAAGGCACAGCGCAGGCGACACCATTTCGAGCATCACCGCAGCGGGCGGATCGGCTGGCTGCGCGCCGCGGTGCTCGGCTCCAACGACGCGATCGTGTCGACCGCGGCGCTGATGATGGGCGTCGGCTCGACCGACGCGAGCACGCGCGCGGTCTTCGTCGCCGGCGTCGCCGGCTTGTTCGCCGGCGCGATGTCGATGGCGGTCGGCGAGTACGTGTCGGTGAGCTCGCAGCGCGATGCCGAAGAAGCCGACATCGCGATCGAGACCGCCGAGCTCGCCGAGGCTCCCGACGCCGAGCTCCTCGAGCTCACGAACATCTACGTCAAGCGCGGGCTCGACAAGCAGCTCGCGCACGAGGTCGCGAAGCAGCTCACCGCGCACGACCAGCTCGCGGCGCATCTGCGCGACGAGCTCGGCATCGAAGCGCACAAGCGCGCGCGGCCGCTCCAGGCCGCAGTGGTCTCGGCCGTGAGCTTCTCGATGTTCGCGCTGCTGCCGATCGCGGGGCTCGTCGCCGCGCCGGCCGCGTACCGGCTGGTCGCGATCGCGGTCGTCACGCTCGCGAGCCTGGCCGCGCTCGGTGTGGTCGGCGCCCGGCTCGGCGGCGCGGCGGTCGGCCGCGCGGCGCTGCGCGTCACCGTGGGCGGCGGGCTCGCGCTCGCGGTCACGGCAGGCATCGGCCGGCTGCTCGGCGCGATGGGCATCTGACATCGCTGTCGCGGTCGCGGCGATCGCGCGCGACTCGCGCGCGATAAGCCGTCGAGATCGCTCAGGCGCCGACGGCACGCGAGTTGGCAAAGGACGGCGGCATGCGTGGATCCATCTTGCTCGCGCTCGCGGCGGCGTGCGGCGCGGGAAACTCGAGCTTCGGCGGCCCATCCAACGGAGGCGGCGGTGGCACCTCGCTCGATGCCGGCGTGTCGTGCCTGTCGTCGAACGAATGCCCGACCGGCATGGTGTGCGACGAGTTCGGCATGTGCGAGGCGCCGTCGAGCGCCGGCGACGGCGGCGTTCCGCCCGAGACCGAGTACACGTTCAGTCAGCCGGCGAGCACGCAGCGCTACTTCTACGTCGCGATGACCGCGCAGAACGAGCTCGCGCGCATCGACGGCCAGACGCTCGCGGTCACCGCGACGCCGGTCGGCCACACACCGGCGGTGGTCGCGGCGATTCCCGGCAGCGATGCCGCGGTCGTGCTCGACACCACCGACTCGGCCGCGACGATCGTGCGCCCGACGGGCGTCGGCGACAACGTCGTCACGCTCGCGACGCAGCCGAACATGAACCGGCTGGACGTCGATCCGACCGGCCGCTACGCGATCGCGTGGTTCGATCTCGACAGCACGCAGTTCGGCGGCATCGGCAGCTTTCAGGACGTGACCGTGCTCGCGCTCGCGCCCGGCGGCGAGCTCGCGGTCGACCTCACCGTCGGGTTTCGCCCGCGCGACGTGCAGTTCGACGCGGCCGGCACGCACGCGTACGTGATCACGCAAGACGGCGTGTCGGCGATCGATCTCGCGTACGCGACGACTCATCCGCCGACGATCGTGCCGCCGATCCCGGTCGCCGATCCGTCGGTGTCTGCCGACGACCTCGAGGTCGACATCACGGCGAGCGGCGCGTACGCGACCGTGCGGCAGAGCGGCTACGCCGGGCTGCGCGTCGTCGACCTCGTCGCGAACCCGGGCCAGGCGTGGACGCTGCCGCTCGCCTCCGAGCCGACCGACGTCGATCTCTCGCCCGACGGCACGCGCGCGTACGCCGTGCTGCGCGACGCGAAGCAGCTCGCGATCGTCGACATCCCGGCCGACGCGATCGATCCGAGCGGCATCGACATCGTCGACCTCTCCGACGCCACGCTCGGCTCGCTCGCGCTGTCGCCCGATGGCACGCGCGGCGTGCTGTACACGAACGCGACGCTCGACAAGCGGCTGACGCTCGTCCAGCTCGACACGCCCGGTTACCCCCACGTGACGTGGCCGCTGCAGAAATCGGTGCGCGCGGTCGGCATCTCGCCGAGCGGCGGCAGCGCGCTCGTGTTGCACGCGAAGGTGCCGGGCGATCCGTCGACCGCGACGTCGTTCGACCAGTTCATCGACGAGAGCTACGGCTACTCGCTCGTCGATCTCGCGAGCGGCTTCGCGAAGCTCGAGATCACGCCGGTCGATCCGGGCGCATTCGTGTACACGCCCGACGGCGGCAAGCTCTACATCGCGCTCGGTGCCAGCAACCAGCTGCACATCGCGAACGTCACGAACGGCATCGTGACGATCGATGCGCTCGGCTCGCCGCCGACGTCGGTCGGGATCCTGCCCGATGCGAACTCGGCGTTCGTGTCGCAGACCCATCCGCTCGGCCGCGTGTCGTTCGCCGACTTCACGACCGATGCGATGCGCACGGTCACCGGCTTCGATCTCAACAGCAAGGTGGTGCCATGAGGAAGCAGAATTACCGCCAAGGCGCCAGAGACGCAGAGGCGCCAGAAGAACAGGATCGGGCCCGATCCGCACTCTGCTGGCGCCTTGGCGCTCTGGCTGGCGCCCTGGCGGTAATTCCGCTCTCCGGCTGCTGGGAAGACGACCGCCCGATCGCGTGGACGCGCGATCGCACGGTGCTGCCGCCGGTCGCGATGAAGACGAAGGTCGCGTACGTCGACTCCGCGCTCGATCGCGTGACGTTCGTCGATCTGTCGAACGACACCCCGACGATCGATGCGCGCCAGATCGGGCGCAACGCGATCGCCTCGATCCCGAGCCCGGATCGCCACACGCTGTTCGTGATCACGCGCGGCGAAGAGGCGATCTCGAAGGGGCAGATCGATCAGCCGCCGATGCTGTGGGCGGTCGATCCCGCCGACGCCTCGGCGCCGCCGCTCGGCTACGCGATCGGTTCGCCGTTCGATCAGCTCGCGGTCTCACCCGATAACACGCTCGCGGTCGCGTACTTCTCGGCGGCCGGGCCCGACTCGGCCGGGTTCTTCCGCAATCCGAACGAGCTCGCGGTCATCGACCTCACGCAGCCGCCGAGCGACACGAATCCGACGCTCAAGACGATCCGGTCGTTCGGCGCGGTGCCGAACGGGATCGTGATGACGCCGCCGATGACGATCGCCGGCGACGCCGATCCGACGCCGCGCACGTTCGCGTTCGTGCTCGCGGAGAATGACCTGACCGTGTTCGACGCGACTCATCCCGAGCGCGACGACATCTCGATCCGCCTCGACGCCGCAGGGCAGAGCGTGACGCCGCGCGAGATCGTGTTCGCGCCGGCGTCGGCGAGCGCGTACGTGCGCAGCGACAACGCGAACGACGTCCTGCAGGTGATCCTCGAGCCGCTGCCACCGGCGATGCCGGACGCGAACGATTACCTGCCGCAGCTCGCCGAGCTCGGCGCCGGCGGCGGGCCGACCGACATCGCGGTCTACGACGATCCGACCGGCACGCGCTACGTGCTCGCGGCGACGCCGAACACCGGCCAGATCGTCGTGATCCAGGCCGACACCGCGCAGTTCCGCACGATCGCGATGCCCGATCCGATCGATCGCATCATCTTGTTCCCGGAGGAGACCGCGACGGCGTCGCCCGAGAAGGCGCTGTTCGCGTCGATCTCCGCGAAGCTGCCCACGCTGCACGTGCTCGACCTCGGCGACATCTTCGATCCGCTCGTCGAGCCGACCCCGCGCACGATCACGCTCGATCAACCCGTGCGCGATGTCGTGCCCGTGCCGACGAGCACGCTCGCGATGGTCGTGCACGACGACGCGCGCACCGTGCTCGGCATGCTCGACATGGATGCCGAGACCACCGCGCCGCTGCTCGGGGTCGGCGAGCTCGACGCGTACGCGTTCACGCCGACCGGCTCGCACCTGGTCGGCGCGACCAGCGGCGTGTCGCGCATCGGTTTCGTCGAGCTCGACGACCTGCACCCCAGCGACCTCCGCCTCGACACGGCGCCGGCCGGCCTGTACGTCACCGAGAACGACAAGATCCTCGTCGATCACGACGACGATCCGTTCGGGCACGTCACGATCATCCCGTCGCCCGACGCGACGCGCGCCGACCTGCGCGTGCTCGAAGGCTTTCTCGCCGCGAACCTGCTCGACAAGGAGCCGTGACCATGCGCGCCAATGCCATCATCGCAACGATCCTGCTGTGCGCCGCGGCGGCAACCGCGCGCGCGGGCGACAACGAGCTCGAGGCCGGAGGCGAGACTCGCGCGCTGCGGTCGGCGAGCGCCGACGCGCTCACCGACGCCAGCCTCGGCGGCGGCCACTTCGCGTACGCGCGCGCGTTCGGCGAGCTCTCGCCCGGCCTCGAGCTCTGGCTCGGCGGCGGCCTCGATTTCGGCGGCGCCGGCGGCACGATGTTCCAGACGCTGACGACGACGATCGGCACGTTCGAGATCCTCGCGACCGCGCGCGTGCGCTATCGCCTGTACGACCACGTGCTCGCGACCGCGCGCGTGTCGGCGGGCTCGACGCGCACGTCGCTCGAGATCGACGACGGCATGGGCGGCGATCTGTCGGACGCCCGCTGGGGGGCGATCATGCGTGGCGCGATCGGCCTCGATCTCGCGACGCGCGAGCACGCGACCTGGTCGGCGGCACTGCGCGCCGAGCTCGGCTACGCGCGCGCGACCGCGCCCGAGCTCGTGCTGCAGCCGTCGACGCCCGACGACGGCAC
This sequence comes from Kofleriaceae bacterium, assembly GCA_035500135.1. Taxonomy (GTDB): domain Bacteria; phylum Myxococcota_A; class Polyangia; order Haliangiales; family Haliangiaceae; genus JABFXX01. The sequence goes on along the minus strand of DATJXL010000057.1, from coordinate 16,567 downwards.
GTTGCGCTTGCCGATGACCGAATCGGCGATCGGCCACCTCGATCTCAGCGGCCCGTTTGCGGCAATTTCACTCGTCTGCCAGTTCTGACGTACAGTGTCGGCAATGGCCGACGACGTCGTACCGATCCGCCGCGTGATCGCCTCGCGCGAGGTCCGGATCGTGTTCCAGCCGGTCGTCGATCTGAAGACCCGCAAGGTGTTCGCCTACGAGGCGCTCGCGCGCACGTCGGCGCCCGAGTTCGACGGCCCGCTCGCGCTGTTCGCGGCGGCGGTCGCGGAGTCGTGCACGGGCGAGCTCGGCCGCCTGTTGCGGCAGATGTCGCTCGAGGGCTGCACGTCGCACCCGCTGTTCCTCAACATCCATCCGGCCGAGCTCAACGAACCGTGGCTGGTCCAGCCCGACGATCCGATCTTCCAGCACAGCGAAGACGTCTACGTCGAGATCACCGAGGGCGTGCCGCTGTCGCACTTCCGGCTGTGCCAGAACATGCTCGACGAGGTGCGCGGCCGCGGCGTCCACCTCGTGGTCGACGACCTCGGCGCGGGTTACTCGAACCTCAAGTACATCGCCGACCTGAGGCCGCGGATCGTGAAGCTCGACCGCGGCCTGATCGCGGGCCTGGTCACGAGCTCGCGCCTGTACAAGCTGGTCGCGGCGATCGTGCGCCTGTGCAAGGAGCTCGACTCCAAGGTCGTCGCCGAAGGCATCGAGACCAAGGACGAGCTGGCCGCGGTGATCGCGGCCGGCGCACAGTACGGTCAGGGCTATCTGCTGGCGCGACCGGCATTTCCGCCGCCCGAGCTGACCTGGCCCTGACGCCGCACGCGCTTGTGTGCGAACCTTGTCCTGCGTGGGCACGGCGATCCCGCAGGAGGGTACGACCTCCAACCGGTACACGATCTTGGGCCGGCTCGCCGGCGGTGGGATGGCCGACATCTTCATCGCGCGCGCGTACAGCGAGGGCGGAGTCGAGCGCCACGTCGTGCTCAAGCGCGTGCTGCCCGAGCGCGGCCGCGATCCGCAGTTCGTTCGCATGTTCCTCGACGAGGCGCGGCTCGCGGCGCAGCTGCACCACCCGAACATCGCGCAGGTGCACGACATCGGAAAGCTCGCGGGCTCGCACTTCTTCACGATGGAGTACGTCCACGGCGAAGACCTGCGCGCCCTGATGCAGCGCGTGGTCGCGCTCGGGCGCCAGCTGCCGATCCACCACGCGCTCCACGTCGCGGCGGGCACGCTCGCCGGCCTGCATCACGCGCACGAGCGGTGCGGGTCGGACGGCACGCCGCTCGGCGTCGTTCACCGCGACGTGTCGCCGTCGAACGTGATGGTGAGCTACGAGGGCGTGATCAAGCTGCTCGATTTCGGCGTCGCGAAGGCCGCGCAGCGCACGGCGGAGACCCACTCGGGAACGATCAAGGGCAAGATCGGCTATCTGTCGCCGGAGCAGGCGCAGGGCGGGGACGTCGATCGGCGCAGCGACATCTTCGCGCTCGGCGTCGTGCTGCACGAGATGCTGACCGGGCAGCGCCTGTTTCGCCGCGACACCGATTTCGCCGCGATGATCGCGATCGTCAACGAGGACGTCGCGGCGCCGTCGTCGCTGCGGCCGGAGATCTCGCCCGAGCTCGATCAGATCGTGCTGACCGCGCTCGCGAAGGATCCGGCGAAGCGGTTCGCCACCGCAGCCGACATGCTCGAGAAGATCGAGGACATCGCGGTGCGCGAGCGCCACGTGATGTCTGCAACCGCGATGGGACGGTTCTTGCGCGAGCTGTTCGGCGAGCGCCCCGAGCCGTGGATCGAGCTCGCCTCGAGCGGCCGCGATTCGCAGGTCGTGACGATCACGAGCGAGGCGCTCTCCGATGCCAAGTCGGCGCCGAATGCGCCGCGCGGGCTGGTGCCGGTGCAGCCCGCGGACCTCGACGAGAACGTGATCGAGACCCAGCTGCACGCGACGCCGGCGCTGTGGCGCGCCGAGCCGTCTCCGCGCCCCGACTCGGTCCCGACGCTGCCCGCGAGCATGGCCGCACCGACGGTGTCGTTGCGCGTGCCCGACCCGCAGCTCGCAGCGGCGCCGCCGCCGATCGCGCCCGCGCCGCCGATCGTGCCCGCGGCGCCGGTCCTTCCTTCGCCGCCGATCCTGCCGACGCAGCGGCCGGTCGTGGCGGCGCACTCGCTGGCCACGCTGCCCGGAGTGCCGCCGCCGCCGTCGTTCGGTGCGCTGCGCTACCCGCAGGCGCTGTTTCAGCCCGAGCCGACCGCGTCGGTCCGCAAGCCGGCGATTCCGCGAGCCGTGGTGATCGCGATCGTCGCGGGGCTCACGATCGGCGTCGCGATCGCGATCGTGAAGCTCTCCGGCTCGGCGCACGAGCGTGCGGTCGCGCTCGACGCGGCAGTCGCGGTCGCGCCGCCCCGGGCGGCCGAGGTGCATGCGGCGCCGACCGATGCCGCCGCCGTCGCGCTCGCACCGGATGCCGCGACGCCCGCGCCGTCGCTCGCCGATCGCGTCGCGGCGAAGGACTGGACCGGCGCGCTCGCGCTGTGCCGCGCGCGCAAACCCGACGAGCTCTCGGCAGATGATCGCACGAGCTGCGGCGTCGCCGCGTGCAATAGCCGGCAGCGCGCGCTCGCGCTGAGCTACGCGCACGGTGCCGGCGCGGACGCGATCGAACGGGCGTGCCGCGAGCACGGCATCTCGCTCGCGCCGGCCAAGCACGCACCGGTGCATCCTGCATCCCCGGATTGCGAGCGAGAACCGCTAAAATGTCAGAAGTGACTCGCGTCGCCTGGCTCGTCGCCCTGCTTGCCACCGCGCGCGCGGCGCGCGCCGACGTTCCGCCCGAGGATGCGGCGAAGGCGGTGCAGCTGTTCGACGAGGGCCGCAAGCTCCTCGAGGCGGGCCAGCTCGATCGCGCGTGCGACATGTTTGCCGGGAGCTTGAAGCTCGATCCCGAGGTCGGCACGAAGCTGAACCTCGCCGACTGCCGCGAGCGTCAGGGTCAGCTCGCGGTCGCGTATCGCCTGTTCGCGGAGGCCGAGGCCGAGGCCGCGAAGACGGGCAAGGCCGGGCGCGAGAAGTTCGCGCGCGAGCACCGCGAGGCGCTCGCCGCGAAGACGTGCCGGGTCACGCTGCACGTCGCCGAGCCGGACCGCGCCGGGCTGGTGATCGAGCTGCACGCGCATGCGCTGCCGCGCGACGCGTGGGCGGAGCAGCAGGTACTCGAGCCGGGGCCGCTCGCGGTCGACGCCACCGCGCCCGGCCGCGTCGCGTTTCACGCCGACCTCGTCGCCACGGCGGGCGGTCTGCTGGAGGTTCAGATCCCGGCGCTGGCGGTGGTCGCGGAGCATCCGCAGCAGTCGGTCGAGCCGGTCGTCCCGAGCCGATCGTGGACGCCGTATTACGTCGCCGGAGGCGGTGGCGCGCTGCTCGTCGGCAGCGTCGCGCTCGGGCTGTACGCGAAGTCGCGCTACAACGACGCGCTCACCGTGGCCGAGCCGGCGAAGAACGAGCGCATTCACAGCGCGCAGACCGAGGCCAACATCGCGACCGGCATCGCGATCGCGGGGGGCGTCGCGGTCGCCGCGGCGGTCGCACTCTACGTGCGCTCCCATCACGGTGTGGTGATCGCGCCCACAGCCGGGACGGCCTCGATCGGGCTCGCGATCGCGGGCAGCTTGTGATCCGCGGTACCATCGTTCGGTGGGGATCGGCGCATGCCGTACGCTGTGCGTCGTCGCGCTCGCCTCGGCGAGCACGACGGGCTGCAAGCAGATCCTCGGGCTGAACGATCTGGCACCCGATGCATCGACCACGCAGATGATCGATGCCCCGATCGGAGCGGACGCGGACGCGAACTGCTTCGGCACGCTGGCCACGGTGTGCGTCGATCCGCCGTCGCTGATGGCGCGAACGATCGCGGCCGCGATCGACACCGACACCGGCTGCGACTTCACGATGCCGCAGTCGGGGTCCGGCGGCGACTTGTGCGTCGTCGCCGGCACGACCGTCTCGGTTCCGGCGAGCGCGCAGGTCGCGGTGACGGGATCGCGGCCGCTCGTGATCGTCGCGACCGACACGATCGCGGTGGACGGCACGCTCGATGCGTCGAGCGGGCGCGGCACGGTCAAGGGAGCGGCTGCGAGCACGTGCGCGTCATCGAGCGGGACGGCGAACGCGATGGGGGGTGGCGGCGGCGGCGGCGGCAGCTTCGGAACGGCGGGCGGCAACGGGGGCGCGGGCGAGACCGGAGCATCCGGCGGCACGGCAAGCCAGGCGATGGCGGTCACCAGCGTGCGCGGCGGATGCGCCGGCGGCGCGGGCGGCAACGGCGACCTCGCCGGAACCGGCGGTCTCGGCGGCGACTCGGGCGGAGCGGTGTATCTCGTCGCGGTCAACTCGATCGCGATCGACGCGACCGGCGTCGTGCTCGCGAACGGCGCGGGCGGCAGCAACCCGGTGGGCCCGGAATGTGGCGGCGGCGGCGGCGGCGCGGGCGGCCTGGTCGCGCTCGAAGCTCCCACGATCACCGTCGTGGGCACGATCGCCGCGAACGGTGGCGGTGGCTCCGAGGGCACCGGGAACTCGGGGATGGCCAAACCCGGCACCAACGGCGGCTTGCCCTACGACGTGCCCGCCGCGGGAGGCTCAGGTGGCACCTCGGTTGGCGGCGACGGCGGCGCAGGTGCCGCCGCCACGACCGCCGCGGTGGTCGGACAGAACGGTCAGCCCGGCGGCGCGAACGGCGCCGGTGCCGGTGGCGGCGGCGGCGGCGCTGGCATCGTGTGGGTCAAGGGATCGTTGACCGGAACACTGATCTCGCCCCCGCCGACCCTCCACTGAGGCTCAGGCTTCGGTCTTGCCTTCGTTCTTGATCGACGAAACTTCGTTGCGAACCATCTGCGCGAAGTTCTTGAGCTCCTGCATCGCGAGGCGGACGCGGGTGCCGGCGGCCTTGTTGCCATCCTTGTAGAACTTCTCGAAATCGGCGGCCATGCCGGCGACGAGCTGCTGGAGCTCGTGATAGCGGCCGGCGCTCTGGGGCTTGTCGGTCTCGTTAGCCATGTTGTTCTCGGTGGTCTGCATGGGAGGCACACCCTGCCTCGGCGGTCTGACATTCGCAATAAGACGTTCCTGGAATACGCGAACCTATCGTTATCACTCCGGTACGACAGAGCCGAGGGCTGTCAGCTCGCCGCGGTCGAAGAACAGCCGTTCGCAGCCGTCGCACCAGTCGTACTCGATGTCGCCTGCCCCGCGCAACGCGATCATGTCGCGCGAACACTCGTAGCAGTGGGCCTGCGTTTGGCGGTGCTGGCCGGTCGCGACCACGCCGCCCTCGATCACGTGCTGGAGCTTGAGCTCCTCGATCGCCTCGGTCTCGCCCTTGTCGAGCGCGATCCCGCCGCAGGCCGGGCAACGATCGATCTCCACGATCCGCACCATGACCGTCACCATGTCGCACGCGCACGCGGGGCATTTCATGGCGGCGACGATACCAGCGCGGCGAGGCGGCGTGCGGCCGCGTCCGCAGAACCAGGCTCCGCGCGCAGATCGCGCCACGGGTCGCCGCGGCGATCGAGACGAGCGCGGACGTCGCGGATGCGGATGCCGTCGGGCCGGAGCGCGGGATCGTCGACCTCGTCCCATTCGATCGGCGCCGAGATCGGCGCGCCCGGCTTGCCGCGCAGCGAGTACGGCGCGACGACGGTGGCGCCCGGCGCGTTGCGCAACGTGTCGAGGAAGATCCGGTTGCCGCGGTCCTTCTTGTAGAACTCGGTCGTGAGCTCGTCGGGATAGCGCTCGCACAGCAGCCGCGCGATGCCGTGGCCGAGCTTGCCGACGGTGTCGAAGCTCGCGTGTGGGTCGAGCGGCGCCACCACGTGCAGCCCCTTCGAGCCGGTGGTCTTGACGAACGCGGGCAGCGCGAGCTCGTCGAGCGCCTCGCGCACGAAGCGCGCGGCGGCGCGGACCTGGTCGAAGCCGCCTTCGGGCGGATCGAGATCGAACACGAGTAGATCGGGAAACTGCGGCGCCTCGCGCCGGCTCGTCCAGACGTGGAACACGAAGCCACCCTGGTTCGCGAGGTAGATGAGCGCATCGCGCGAGTCGATCAGCGGATACGAGACGATCGTCTTGCTACCCAGCGCCACGCGCTCGATCCATGGCGGGTAATGTTTCTGCGCGTGCTTCTGGTAGAAGCCGCCCTCGACGATGCTCTTGGTGAAGCGCTCGATCGTGATCGGGCGGCCGCGCAGCTCGGGCAACATCACGTCGGCGACGTCGCGGTAGTACGCGATGATGTCGCCCTTCGTGATCCCGACGTCGGGATACACGACGCGCTCGAGGTGCGTGAGCCGGACCTCCACGCGTCGAGATCGTAGTACAACATGGCCAGCCAGGAGGAGACGACGATGAAGAAGCTGCTATGGATGGTTGCGATCGCGGGCGTGGGATTCGGCGCGTGGAAGTGGCACGCGCGCGGCGCGGCGACGCAGGCCGAGGCAAGCGATGCCAAGCTCGTCCACAACCGGCTGTGGATCGATCACATGCCGAAGAACGATCGCGACACGATCCAGGTGTTCGTGACGCTCAGCGACGAGTCGCTCGGCATCTTCCAGGCGACCTCGGGCTGGAAGGGCCAGTTCGAGCTGTTCACGTTCGAGTCGAGCGGCGACGAGATGCGCATCGTCTACGGCCAGGACGGCGACAAGGACAAGGTGCGCGCGAAGGCACGCAAGTGCGACGACGGCGGCATGGACTTCTGCCTCGAGCTCTCGGGCAATAGCCGCGGCGTGCAGAAGTACTACTCGCTCGAAGGCTGGGAGCTCGACAGTCTCGCCGACGAGCAGGCCAAGGTCCGCGCGCTCGCGCACTGAGCGCGAGCCGAGGATGTCGGAGCGGATGCTCGTCGTGTTCCGGTCGCGGCTGCGACCGGGGATCGAGGCCGAATACGGTGCGCATGGCGAGCGGATCGCGCGGCTCGCCGTGAAGATGCCGGGGTTCGTGTCGGCGAAGGATTTCGTCGCCGACGACGGTGAGCGCGTCGCGCTGATCGAGTGGGACTCGCCGCGCGAGCTCTCGATCTGGCGCGATCAGCTCGATCACGTCGACGCACAACGCGCCGGCCGCGATCGCTACTACGCGAGCTACGACCTGCGCGTGTGCCGCGAGATGCACGGCGCACGCTTCGACGCTCAGACCGGCGCACACACCTCGATCGATCGCGATCCCGCGAAGCTGCGCGGCATCGCCGAGCGCTGGCTCCTATGCTTCGAGCGCCGCGAGCTCGACGGGTTGCTCGCGCTGTACGCCGACGATGCGACGCACACGTCGCCGAAGATCCGCGCCCGCCATCCCGAGACCGGCGGGCTCCTGCGCGGCAAGGCTGCGCTGCGTGCGTGGTGGGCCGACGCGTTCGCGCGCCTGCCGAGCATGCGCTACGAGCCGACCGCACTCACCGCCGACGACCGCCGCGTGGTCATGGAATACGTCCGCCACGTCGACGGCGAGCCCGATCTGCCGGTCGCGGAACTGCTCGACGTCGAGGGCGGGTTGATCGTCGCGAGCCGCGTCTATCACGGCTAGTGTCGGCTCGGCGCCGGCTAGCGCGAGGCGCACGCCGACGCGAGCCGTGCGCGCTCGGTCGAGTGCGGCCAGCGGCGATCGAACTCGGCGAGCCGGGTCGCAGCCGTTGCGAGCCCGCTGCGGCACGAAGCTTCGACGTCGATCGCGGCGGCCTCTTCGGCGAGCTGGCCGTGCCCGGCGGTCTCGCGCGTGTAGGAATCGATCGCGGCGAGCGCGAGGTCGTAGTGCTGTGCGCGCAGCGCAGCGGCCGCACCGTCGAGCAGCTCGACCTCGCGAGCGAGCGACGGTCCCGTAACCGGACTCGACGGTCCGGCCGCCGGACTCGACGGTCCGGCCGCCGGACGAGGCACGCCAACGCGCACACGCGGCGGTGGCGGCGCGGGCGGAGGCGGTGGTGGCACCGGCGCCGGCTCCGAGACGGGCGCGGGCTCCGAGATCGGCGCGGGGCCGGGGCGAGGCGTCGAGATCGTGACGGGCGGCGCACGATGCACTGCGACCGGCGGTGGAGCAGGTGGGGCGCTCGTGGGTGCCGGTGAACGATCGTGCACGACGACCGCGGTCACCGCGCCGACCGCGACCACGCCGAGCGCGACGAGCACCGCGATCTTCGCCGCGCTCGCAGCTCCCACGGCTGCCGCAGCCGGAGCTGCCGTCGCCGGCGCCGCCGCGGCGGGCGGCGCGCTCGCGACGATCGGCGCCGCGATCTGCGCCGCGAGCTTCGCGCGCACGCGATCGATCGCTTGCGAATCCGGCGACAGGCCCTCGCGCGCTGCCTCCAGCAGGGCGAGCGATTCGCGTCCCAGGCTCACGGTTTTCTCCTCCGCACGGCTGCGTCGAACGCGGCGCGCGCGAGCCGCAGCCGCGAATACGCCGTGTTCAAGTTGATCTCGAGAAGCTGAGCGACCTCCGGGACGCTCAGCTGCTCGAGCTCGACCAGCGCGAGCACGATCCGCTTGTCGTCGTCCAAGGTGTCGAGGATCTCCGCGACGATCGCGGCGGCCTCGGCACGCGAGATCGCGGCGAACGGGTCGGCGCTGCTGCGGGGCTCGGCGGCGAGCGGCTCGGTGCGCGTCTCGCGGCGGCGGTGCGCGAACGCCACACGCTTCGTGATCGCGAACAGCCACGTCGTGATCGCGGCACGACCTTCGAACTCGGGCAGCCGGCGGTGGACGACGACGAACACGTCCTGCACCGCGTCCTCGATCGCGGACGCGGGCACGCCGAACGCGCGGGCGATCCGCCACACGAACCCGACGTGTCGCTCGTAGACCTCGTCGAAGCGCGGCACGGGGATCGCCGGCGGGGCGAGTGCAGAAACCGCGGGCATCTGCGAGCTAGGTGTCGCGAGCGTGCCCGTTCCGTCACGAAATCGACCTACCACACGCTCACCTCGAGGCCGACCGAGCCGCGGACCGACCATTGGCCCGGCTCGTACTCGAGCGTGCCGTCGGCCATGACGAATCTGACGCGGTCGCGCGCCAGCTCGCTCTCGAGGCCGGCGACGACGCGGAGACGGGCCGCGGCCTGCCACCAGGCCCGGATACCTCCGCCGGCCGCGAACCATAGCCCGGCCGCGCTGCGATCGGCGGTGCCGGTCATCGAGCCCAGCTCGGCGACCGCGACCACGCGTAGCGGGAATGCACCGAGCCGGTAGCCGACGCGCCCGACCGCCGTGAGGAGCCCGACGTCGATATGGCCGAGGTCGAGCCCCTCGCTCATGAGAGCCATCGAGCGCGTCGCCCAGTAGGCGCCGCCGGCTTCGGCCGATGCCGCTCCATGCTCGACATAGATCGAGAGCTCGCTGCCGAGGCCGACGCCGGGCACGACGTCGATGGCGCTGACCGCGGCGAGCCGCACGCCGAGGTTCCACGCGGTCGAGGTCGCCGCCGGCGCGATCGCAGACGCGGCTGCATCCACGGCCGGGGGCGCCGGCGGCGGCATCGCCGGCGGTGGCTCGGTCGCGTCGTCGGCGGTGCGCGCGACGATCAGCGCGACCGCCGCGACGAGCTCGTCGCAGGTCGCGGCGGTGAGCGTGCGCGAGGTCGCGCCGTCGAGCGAGACCAGCGCGACGAAGCCATCGCCATCCACCGCGTGCTCGACCTCGACCCGGATCGCTCGCTCGCGCGATTCGCCCAGACGGTGCGCGATCTGCGCACGAACCGATGTCTCGTCGGGGCATCCTTCCGGGGCGCGCCAGCTCACCGCCGGCTCGGCGTAGGCCGTGCTCGACAGCGCCACGACGAGCGCGATAATCCGTGACGGATCCAGGTGGGTCGACGCACTCATCGACAACCCATGCGCACGCTCCACATCACAATTGTCTGGACGCTCGCGATCGTCGCCAGTTGCAGTCGCCAGACCGACGCCGTCGTCGGGTCGAGCACGATCTCGAAGCTGATCTCCGGCGGCAACGATCTCGACATCCTGTTCGTGATCGACAATTCGCTTTCTACATCTGACAAGCAAGCGCAATTCGCGGCCAACTTCCCCCGCTTCATGCAGGCGCTCGACGAGTTCCCCATGGGGCGCCCGAACTTGCACGTCGGTGTGGTGAACACGACGGTCGATCAGGGCATCGTGGGTGACAGCTTCGGTCCGCAGTGTCCGTCTCCGGACCCGGGCGACAACGGACTCATGCAGAAGGGAGGCGAGAGCTGCTCCGCGTTTTCGATCGAGGGCTCGTTCATCTCCGACATTTCCGACGGCATGGGTGGCCGCACGGTCAACTACAGCGGTCAGCTCACCGATGCATTCGCGTGCGTCGCGCAGGTCGGCGACCTCGGCTGCGGCTTCGAGGCGCCGCTCGAGGCGATGAAGCGCGCGCTCGACGGGACGGAGCCGCAGAACGCGGGCTTCCTGCGCGACGACGCCTACCTCGCGATCGTGATCCTCACCGACGAGGACGATGCGTCGATCGCCGATCCATCCATCTTCACGCTCCCCGAAGACAGCGTCGGTGGGTTGAGCGATTTCCGCGCGCAACCGATGTTCGCGTACACGTGCGATCGGCCGATCACGACCGATGTACCGGCCACGTACACGAACTGCCGCGTGCGCACGGGCAGCTATCTCACCGATCCCGCTTCCTACCCGCAGTTCCTCGCGACGATCAAAGATCCCTCGCAGACCGTCGTCGCGGTGATCGCCGGCGATCCCGAGACCACGATCCAGGTCGGCTCGCTGATGATCCCGGGACAGCCTGAGAGCCAATCGCCCGCACTGATGCCGTCGTGCACCGCGACGATCAACGGCGTGCCCGACATCGCGCGCCCGGGCATTCGGCTCGACAGCTTCCGCGCGGCGTACGCTGACTACGGTCACGGCGTGTTCGAGACCGTGTGCCAGTCCGACTACTCCGACGCGCTCGCGCAGATCGGCAACACCCTGTTCGCGATGATGAGCCCGTGCCTCGAAGGCAACATCGACACGACCGATCGCGAAGCCGAGAATCCCGGTCTCCAGCCCGATTGCACCGTCGAGCTGCGGGTCGGCCTCGAGCCCAACGTCACCAGCACGAGCCTTCCGGCGTGCACGATGATCGACGCGACGACGCCGGATCCGAGCGGGCCGCAGCCGTGCTGGTGGGTCCAGCCCGCGGCCGCGTGCATGACCACGACCGGGCTCGAGCTCGAGACCCAAGGCGTCCCGTCTCCGCTGCCGCAGGGTATGGTCATCTCCGCGACGTGCACGAAAGCGATGATGTAACCTCCACCCTCGGCGACTGGCTCGCCGCGCGCCCGTTCACGCTCGCGATGTCGAGCGGCTTCTTCTCGTTCTTCGCGCACACCGGCATGCTCGACGCGCTGACCTCGCGCGGGCTCGCGCCGGCGCGCGTGTCGGGCTCCAGCGCCGGCGCGCTCGTGTCCGGATCGTGGGCCGCGGGCATGCCGACCGCGGCGCTCGCCGATCGCCTGCAGCGCCTGCGTCGCGACGACTTCTGGGATCCCGCGCCAGGCGCCGGGCTGCTCGCGGGGCGGCGCTTCGATCGCCTGCTGCGCGAGATGCTGCCGACGACGGCGATCGCGAGCTGCGCGGTACCGGTACAGATCAGCGTGTTCGACATCGCGCGGCGCGCGACGGCGATCATCGGCGACGGCGACCTCGTCCACGCCATCCGCGCGTCTTGCGCGGTGCCCGGGTTCTTCCACCCGGTGTGGATCGCGCGCCGGCCGTACTGGGACGGCGGCATCCTCGACCGGCCCGGCCTCGCGGGGCTTCCCGATGGAGCGCGCGTGCTTCACCATCACATCGCGTCGCGGTCGCCGTGGCGGCGCACGCTCGCAGCTCCGCGCCGGGCCGGGATGGTCACGCTCGCGCTCGCGGGCTTGCCGCGCTCGGGCCCGTTCAAGCTCGACGCCGGCCGGCGCGCGCTCGTGCTCGCACGCGAGGCCACCCTGCGGGCCCTGGATGCCCGGATCCCGCCGGATCGGTGCGTTACAGAGCATTCCGCATGACGTACTGTTAAGAGCTGGGCCAACCGCGTAGGTCCGGGCACACTGGGGCTCCAGGCGATGTGGATCGTTCGGCTGGCGCTCAGGCGCCCGTACACGTTCGTCGTGATGGCGATGCTCATCGCGCTCGGCGGCGGCCTGTCGATCAAGCAAACGCCGACCGACATCTTCCCGACCATCGACATCCCGGTCGTGTCCGTGATCTGGAACTACGGCGGGCTGCCGCCCGACGAGATGGAGAAGCGCATCGTCTCCAACTTCGAGCGCTTCATCACGACGGTCGTGCCCGATGTCGATCACATGGAGAGCCAGACGTTGACCGGGCTCGCCATCATCAAGATCTACCTGCAGCCGGGCGCGAGCGTCGACAAGGTGATCGCGGAGACCACCGCGATCGGCCAGACCGCGGTGCGCTCGATGCCGCCCGGCACGGTCCCGCCGTTCCTGCTCCAGTACAGCGCGACGAACGTCCCGATCATGATGCTCGCATTCGAGAGCGACACGCTGACCGAGCAGCAGCTCGGCGACCTGAGCATGCAGTACGTGCGCAAGGAGCTGTCGATGATCCCGGGGACCCAGATCCCCTACCCGTACGGCGGCAAGCAGCGCCAGATCATGGTCGACATCGATCCGCAGCGGCTGCAGGCATGGCAGCTGTCGCCGCGCGACGTCCAGGGCGCGCTCGCGCTCCAGAACGTGATCCTGCCGTCGGGCACGGCGAAGCTCGGCATCAACGAGTACCCGATCATCATGCAGTCGACGCCGACCGCGCTCGAGGAGCTCGCGGCGCTGCCGATCAAGACGGTCAACGGCCGCACCGTGTACGTGCGCGACGTCGCCAGCGTGCGCGACGGCAACATGCCGCAGACGAACATGGTGCACGTCGAGGGCCGCCGCTCGGTGATGATGGCGATCCTGAAGAACGGCGACGCGTCGACGCTCGACGTCGCGGCCGCGGTCAAGGAGGCCATCCCGCGCGCGCTCGATCACCTGCCGGTCGAAGCGCGCGGCCACATGAAGGTGAAGGTGCTGTTCGATCAGTCGGTGTTCGTGCGCGGCTCGATCGAAGGCGTGCTGCGCGAGGCGCTGATCGCGGCGGCGCTGACCGGGCTCATGATCTTCGTGTTCCTCGGCAGCTGGCGGTCGACGTTGACCGTGATCATCTCGATCCCGCTGTCGATCCTGTTCTCGATCGTCATGCTCCACGTCCTCGGCTACACGCTGAACGTGATGACGCTCGGCGGGCTCGCGCTCGCGGTCGGCGTGCTGGTCGACGACGCGACGGTCGAGATCGAGAACATCCACCGCAACGTCGGCCAGCGCAAACCGTTCGTGCGCGCGATCCTCGACGGTGCGCAGCAGATCGCGGTGCCGGCGTTCGTGTCGACGTTGTGCATCTGCATCGTGTTCGCGCCGATCGCGTTCTTGACCGGCGCCGCGAAGTCGCTGTTCGTGCCGCTCGGGCTCGCGGTCGTGTTCGCGATGCTGATGTCGTACGTGCTGTCGCGCACGCTGCTGCCGACGATGATCCGCTACCTGCTCGCGCGCGAGGCGATGCATCACGGCCCGCCGAACGCGTTCGCGCGCTGGTTCGAGCGCCGGTTCGAGACGCTGCGCACGAGCTACGGGCGCTGGCTCGCGTGGACGCTGACGCATCGCCCGTTCGTGGTCGTCACGTTCGTGCTGTTCGTCGCCGGCTCGCTCGCGATGACGCCGATGGTCGGCCGCGACTTCTTCCCGACCGTCGATGCCGGGTTGATCAAGCTGCACGTGCGGGGCGCGCCCGGCACGCGGATCGAGGAGACCGAGAAGCGGATCGCGTCGATCGAGCGCACGATCCGCACGGTCATCCCGCGCGAGGAGACCGAGACGATGCTCGACGTGGTCGGCACGCCGTACTCGGGCATCAACCTGTCGCTCAGCGAAGGCGCGCTGATCTCGTCGGCGGACGCGCAGGTCTTGATCAAGCTCGCGGATGGTCACGCGCCGACCGACGACTACGTGCGCGCGCTGCGCGCCAAGCTCGACGCGACGTATCCCGAGACCACGTTCTTCTTCCTCGCGCCCGACATCTCCACGCAGGTGCTGAACTTCGGCCTCGCCGCGCCGATCGATCTGCAGGTGATCGGCCCACCGGGTGCCGAGGACAAGAGCTTCGCGTTCGCCGAGCAGATCGCGGAGCGCGTCAAGAAGGTGCCCGGCGCGGCCGACGTGCACGTCGCGCAGGTGCAGAAGGTCCCCGAGCTCGCGATCGCGATCGATCGCACCGAGGCGCAGCAGGTCGGGCTGTCCGAGCGCGACGTCGCGAGCGACTTGCTCGTGTCGCTGTCGTCGAGCGGCGTCGTGTCGCCGTCGTTCTGGATCGACAAGCACGGCATCCAGTACCTGGTGTCGGTGCAGACGCCGCAGTATCAGGTCGACTCGGTCGACGCGCTGCGCGCGACGCCGATCTCGACCGGCGCGAAGCCGCAGACGCTCGGCAACCTGGCCTCGATCCATCGCCTGCTCGGGCCGGCGAACATCACGCACTACAACATCGACCGTACGTTCGACGTGCAGATGAACGTCGAAGGCACCGACCTCGGCACGGTCGCCGACGGCGTCCACGCGGTCGTCGACGACATGCGCGCGCACGCGCCACCCGGCACGCGCATCGTCGTCAAGGGCCAGGCCGAGACCATGGACGGCTCGTTCGGCGGCCTGCGCTGGGGCCTCGTGTTCGCGATCATGCTCGTCTACCTGCTGATGGTCGTGAACTTCCAGTCGTGGCTCGACCCGTTCATCATCTTGATGGCGCTGCCGGGCGCGCTTGCAGGCATCGTGTGGATGCTGTTCCTGTCGCACACGACGCTGTCGGTGCCGGCGCTCATCGGCGCGATCATGTGCGTCGGTGTCGCGACCGCGAACTCGATTCTCGTCGTGTCGTTCGCGAACGACCAGCGCACACACGGGCGCGAACAGCGTGCGGCGGCGCTCGCCGCCGGCATGACGCGCCTGCGCCCGGTGATCATGACCGCGCTCGCGATGATCATCGGCATGGTTCCGATGGCGATCGGGCTCGGCGACGGCGGCGAGCAGAACGCACCGCTCGGGCGTGCCGTGATCGGTGGTCTGGGGCTTGCAACGGTGACAACCTTGTTCTTCGTCCCCGTCATGTACAGCTTGCTCCGCACGAAACCGCCCGCGCACAAGCACGTGGATGATCTCGAATGAGCCAAGAGCCTGAAGATCTCGGATTCGAGCTGCCGCCGCCGGCGACCGCGTCGCGCGGGCGCGTGCTCGTCGTCGTGCTCGTGCTCGTCGCCGGCGCGTTCGCGTTCGGCTGGTCGCAGCACAAGAAGACGCGCGGCGACACCATCGCGGCGGCCGGCGATGGCGGGGCGGTGCGCGTCGACGTGATGAAGCCGAAGGTGCTCGACAGCAACGAAGGGCTCGTGCTGCCCGGCGTCGTGCGCGCGCTCGAGGAGGCGAAGATCTACCCGCGCACCGCCGGCTACGTGAAGCGCTGGCTCGTCGACATCGGCGACAAGGTCACCGAAGGCCAGCTGCTCGCCGAGATCGAGGCGCCCGACGTCGACGCGCAGCTCGCCCAGGCGCGCGCGCAGCTGGCGCAGGCCCAGGCCGCGTTGCTGCAAGCGAAGGCGCAAGCCGAGTACTCGAAGGCGAATGCCGATCGCAACGTGACGATGGCGCAGCAGCAGCTGATCGCGAAGGCGACGCTCGAGCAGGCGGTCGCGCAGGCGAAGGTCGATGCCGCGACGGTCACCGCCGACGAGGCGAACATCGCGTCGATGGACGCGAACGTGCGCCGGCTCGCCGAGATGGTCAGCTTCCAGAAGGTCACGGCGCCGTTCGCCGGCACGATCACGTCGCGCACGATCGATCGCGGCAACCTCGTCGGCGACACCACGACGGCATCGACCGCGACGCCGATGTTCACGCTGGTCGCGACCGATCCGGTGCGCGTGTTCGTCGACATGCCGCAGACGGTCGCGCCGAGCGTGCACCAGGGCGGCGACGCGATCGTGACGGTGCGCGAGTTCGCCGGCAAGAAGTTCCCCGGCAAGGTCACGCGCGCTGCGAACGCGCTCGATCCCGATCTGCACGTGATGTCGACCGAGATCGACGTGCCGAACCACGACGGCACGCTGCTGCCCGGCATGTACGTGCAGGCGCAGCTCACGCTCGCGGTGCCGCACCGCGTGGTCGAGATCCCGTCGACCGCGCTGTACAGCGACTCGCAAGGCATTCGCGTCGCGACCGTCGACGCGCACAACAAGGCGCACTTCGTTCCGATCGGCATCGAGCGTGATACCGGCGCGACGTTGTGGGTCGCGACCGGGCTCACCGGCGACGAGAAGCTCGTCAAGCTCGCCGTGCCGACGCTGGCCGAAGGCGACGCGGTCGAGGAGTCCAAATGAAGGCGCTCTTGTTAGCGTGCGTCGTGCTCGCGGCTTCGGTGGCGAGTGCGGAGTCGCTCGTGAACCGTCCCGCACCGGCGTTCGCGTTCGCGAACGCGGTCGGCGG
>DATJXL010000056.1:0-23609 GCA_035500135.1 Kofleriaceae bacterium | reverse complement strand
ATCCCGCTGCAGCCGACGACACCGGAGCTCGCCACGACGGGCGTCAGCGGCAAGGGGCCGATCCACATCGAGTCGACGCCGAGCGACGCCGAGGCCTGGCTGTTCCTCGGCACGAACACCGCGCGCTACACCGCGATCGCCGGCCGCGACTACGAGCTCGCGGTCGTGCGTCCGGGCTTCTTCACGAAGCACGTCACGTTCCACGCCGAGGACTGGCGCGACGGCGGCGATCCGAAGATTCCGATCGATAGCGCGAAGAAGAAGGACACGCTGTCGCAGACGGTCGATCTCGAACCCGACCCGAACGCACCGAAGCCGAAGGGGAAGTGACGCGTGCCCGCCGCGCGCACGCTGCACGTGCGGTGCGCGACCTGGGAACAGGTCGACACGTTCCTGTCGCGCAAGCTGCGCAAGGGGCGCTACCTGTCGATGAAGGTGCCGTTCGCGGCCAAGCTCGGCGCGCACGTCACGCTCGGGCTCGAGCTGCCGACCGAGGTCGTGGTGGCGATCGAAGGCGTCGTCCAGCGCGCGTCGGCGGTCGAAGGCGATGGCGCGCGCACGTGGATCGAGGTCGAGCTCATCGGCTTGACCGACGAGGTGCAGGCGAGGATCCGCGCGCTCGGCGCGAGCGCGAAGGCCGTCTCGGGCCCGACGCAGCCGACACCGACGCCGACCGATCCGGCCGCGAAGCCACCGGCGCCGACGCGCGCGAAGAAGCCGTCGACGCAGGTCGTCGAGGAGCTGCCGGCGGGCGAGCGCGATCTGTTCCAGCACCTGTCGAGCGAGCTGCGCCGGTTGCGCTCGGCGGCCGTGCACGAGGTGCTCGGCGTGCCGTACGACGCCGGCCCCGACGACGTGCGCGACGCGTGGAAGGCGCTGGTGCGCCGCTTCCACCCCGATCTCGTCGCGCGCCGCGGTGCACCGGCGATCAGCCACCTCGCCGAGGAGCTCACGATCCTCGCGAACCGCGCGTACGATCGGCTCCGCACCGCGCTCGTGCTCGAAGGACACGCCACGGCGGTCGGTTCGCGCGTGCAGCCGCCGCCGGGCTGGCTCGTCGGCTTCGAGGATCTGCAGAGCGCGGATCGCTCGCCGCCTGTCGGCGCGTCGCCGACGCGCCAGCCGTTCCCGCGCGCGCAAACGCCGCCGCCGATCGCGCAGGTGATGCCCGCGCCATCGTCGACCGGGCAGGGCGGCGAAGCGTTCGAGCAGCGCGCGCGCGCGATGCTCGGGCAGGGCGACGCGAACGCCGCCCGCGAGGTGCTCGCCGCCGCGCTGGTCGTGTACCCGCGATCGAAGCCGCTGCGCTCGCTGTACTACGTCGCGAGCGCGCTCGCGGCGCTCGCCGATGGCGAGGTCATGCTCGCGCAATCGCAGCTCGAGACCGCGCTCGCTCATCACGAGCGATGCCTGGAGGCCGCGCAGTTGCTCGAGCTCCTGCGCAAGCACGGCCCGAGCGATCGCGAGGCGATGCGGAGGGTGTTCCTGTGAGCGTGCGCGGCCATGCGGTCGGCATCGACCTCGGGACCTCGAACTCGGTCGCGGCGGTGATCGATCGAGACGGCGCGCCGCGCATCCTCACGACCGAGGAGGGCCAGACGATGATGCCGTCGCTCGTGTGGTTCTCGCCAGACGGCCCGGTCGTCGGCGAGCCCGCGCGCGAGGGCCTCGAGCACAGCCCCGACCTCACGATCTTCGGCGTCAAGCGCCTGCTCGGCCGCCGCTACGACCACCCCGAGGTGCAGGCGCTCGCGAAGGTGCTGCCCTACGAGCTGATCGAGGCGCCGAACGGCGACACGTGGATCCAGCTCGCGCACGGCCGCGCGATCTCGCCCGAGGAGGTGTCCGCGCTCATCCTGCGCGAGCTGCGGCGCACGGCCGAGCGCTTCTTCGGCGAGCCGGTGACGCGCGCGGTGATCACGGTGCCGGCGTGGTTCGATGCCGCGCAGCGCCAGGCGACCAAGGATGCCGCGCAGATCGCCGGGCTCACGGTGATGCGTCTGCTCGGCGAGCCGACCGCGGCCGCGCTCGGCCACGGCGCGCACCGCGGCGCCGACCGGCGTTACCTCGTGTGCGATCTCGGCGGTGGCACGTTCGACGTCGCGCTCGTCGACGTCGAGGGCGGTGTGTTCGAGGTGCTCGCGACAACCGGCGATCCGTTCCTCGGCGGCGACGACGTCGATCGCGCCGTGGTCGAGAACCTGTTGCGCGATCTGCGCGCCGCGCGCGGCAACATCGATCTATCGGGCGATCCGGTCGCGATCGAGCGCATGCGCATCTTCGCGCAGCGCGCGAAGCACGAGCTGTCCGATCGCGCGAACGCGAAGCTCGAGATCCCGGCGCTCGCCGAGCTGCCGTCGGGCAAGGCGATCGATTACACGCGCACGCTGCGCCGCGACGAGCTCGAGCTATGGGCGGCGCCGCTGTTCAAGCGCATGGAAGCGCCGATCAAGGAGGCGTTGCGCCGGAGCGCGCGCAAGCGCGAGGAGATCGAGGAGGTGCTGCTCGTCGGCGGCGGCACGCGCATGCCGGCGGTGCGCAAGGAGCTCGCGCGCATCACCGGCCGCGAGCCGAGCGTGATCGCGAACTGCGAGGAAGTGGTCGCGGTCGGCGCCGCGCTCGAGGTCGCACGCCTCGACGGCACGGTCGAAGGCATCTTGCTGATCGACGTGTCGGCGCGCGGGCTCGCGATGAGCGCGCAACAGGGCGAGTGCGAGATGGTGATCGCGCAGAGCGCGGTCGTGCCGACGCGCGAGCATCGCGTGCTCGCGACGCGCCAGGACGACCAGGCCCGCATCGAGTTCGACGTGTGGGAAGGCGAGTCGCCCGATCCCGCGAACAACCGGCAGCTCGGGCGTTACGCCGTCGTCGATCTGCCGCCGGCGCCGGCCGGCGACGTGCTCGTGCTCGTCGAGGTCACGGTCGACACCGACGGTACGGTGCGGCTCGGCGCGACCGAGCTCGTGTCGGGCGAGCGGCTGACGCTCGAGCAGGTCTATCACGCGGGCCTCGCGCGCGCCGAGGTCGCGCGGCTCGCGAGGCAGCTGGAATGAAGGGCGCGCCGCTCGTGCTCGCGCTCGCGTGCGGCACCGTGGCACCGCCTCCCCCCAAGCACGTCGAGCTCGCGGCGTCCGCGAGCGCCGACGAGGTCGACGCGGCGATCCCCGCCGACTACATCACGATCGTCGACTTCTGGAGCGAGGCGTGCGGCGCGTGCAAGGTGGTCGAGAGCAAGACGGCGGCCGACCTGGCGGCCGAACCGCTCGTCGTCGTGCGCAAGGTGGATGTCGCGGATGGTTTCACGACAGCCGCGCGCGTCTACGACGTCGGCGCATTGCCCCACTGGAACATCTACGATCGCCGCCGCCACCTCCGCTACGTGCTGGTCGGCAGCGATTGTTTGAAAGCGCCGCAGCTCGCGCACGCGCTCGCAGCGGAGTGATATTCTGCCCCTCCGATGCGTGCGTGCCTCGCGGGGGTGGTCGCGATCATTTCCGTCGCGCACACCGTGCGCGCCGACGACGGTTCGCTCACCCTCGAGCAGGCGGTCCAGCTCGCGCTCGCACATAACGAGCGCGCCGGCATCGCCGAGCTCAACGTCGAAGTCGCGATCGGCGGTGTCGACAAGGCACGTGTGGCGTTCTTGCCCGTGCTCGCGGCGGCCGGTAACAACCAGTACTCGCCGTGGGATAAATCGCCCCACGATGTCACGAAGGGCTCGCTCACGCTGAGCCAGCCGCTGATCGCGCCATCGGCGTTTCCGCTCTACGACCAGGCCAAGAACACGCTCGAAGGCGAGCGCGCCCAGACCGCCGACGACAAGCGCCAGCTCGCGTTCGACACCGCGAAGGCCTACCTCGCGGTGCTGCTCGCCGATCAGGTCGTGCAGGCCGCACAGAAGAAGCTCGAGACCGCGAAGGCCGAGGTCAAGGCGACCGACGCGCAGTTCAAGGCGAAGATCGTCAGCAGCAACGACACGACGCGCGCCGCGATCGATCTCGCGAACTCGCAGCACGAGGTGTCGGCCGATCAGGGCAGCCTCGACGCGTCGTACGTGTCGCTCGACTTCTTGATCGCCGGCAAGGCGTCGCGCCCGCTCGTCGTGCCGCAGCAGCTGCTCGCGGCGAGCGAGCAGCCGGTCGGCAATGTCGAGCAGATCGTCGCGGCGAGCATCAAGGCGCGCCCCGATCTCGCCGCGAAGAAGTCGTTGGCGGTCGCCGCGCACGACTTCGCGCGCGAGCCGCGCTACCGGTTCTTCCCGACGCTCGGCGTCGCCGCGACGATGAACGCGCAATCGACGAAGCTGCAAAGCGACAACTACTACCTCGATGGCTCGGTCGCGCTCACCGCGTCGTGGACGATCTACGATGCCGGTTCGCGCGCGGCAGATGCCCGCACGCGCGACGCGCAGGCGGCGATCGCGGATCTCACGGCCGACATGCTCGCGCGCGAGGTCGACGAGCAAGTGCGCGCCGCGGTCGTGCAGCTCGCCGCATCGCAGGCCGCGCTCGTCGCGGCGCGCGACGCGATGACGCAGGCGCAGAAGAGCGCGACCGAGGAAGCGATCCTGTACAGCCAGGGCCTCGCCACCGCGCTCGAGCTCGTCGACGCGAACGAGTCGCGGTTCCTGGCCGAGGTGCAGTTTGCCGAGGATCAGTACTCGCTCGCGAACACCTACCTCGCGCTCTTGCAAGCCATGGGTAAGGGCCCGCTCGATCCGGAGACGCCATGAGGACCACCACCACCGTGCTCGTGCTGTTACTGGTCGCGTGCTCGCACAAGTCCGACACGCCGCAGAACGGAGCGGGCAAGCGCGGCACAGCCGGCGGCGGCCCGGTCGAATATCCCGTCGACGTCGCGCCGCTCGTGACGCGGAAGATGCAGTACACGGTCAGCGCGCCGGGCTCGCTCGACTCGTTCCAGACCGTGCAGATCACGGCGGCGGTGTCCGGGATCTGCGATCGCGTCGCGTTCAAGGAAGGCCAGGACGTCAAGGCCGGCGAGGTGCTCGCGACGATCGAGAGCGAGCGCTACGGGCTCGCGCTCGAGCAGGCCAAGACCGCGGTCGAGAAGGCGCAGGCCGCACTCAAGTCGGCGCAGGCCGCGCTCGATCGCCGGCTCGAGGCGCAGAAGGAATCGCCCGGCGTGGTCGCGGGCGAGGAGATCGAGCAGAAGCAGACCGCGGTCGATAGCGCGAAGGCCGACCTCGACGCCGCGAAGGAGGCGCAGAAGGTGGCGGCGCTCAACCTGCGCGACTCGTCGGTGCGCACCCCGATCGAGGGCATCGTGCAGACGCGGACCGTGCAGCAGGGCCAGTTCTTGCAGACCGGCGCGGTGCTCGCGACGATCATCCAGCGCGATCCGATGCTGTTGCGCTTCCAGGTCACCGAGGAAGACGCGCGTCGCCTGCAGACCGGCATGCCGTGCTCGCTGCAGCTGAAGGAGAGCACGCTCACCTACACGGCGAAGATCACGCTCGTGGCCGGCGCCGCCGATCCGACGACGCGCATGGTGCCGGTCACCGCGCAGCTCGATCCGACCGAGCACCAGTACTCGCTGCGGCCGGGCGCGTTCTGCTCGGTGACGGTGCCGATCGGCACCGCGCGGCCCGGCATCGTCGTGCCGTCGCTCGCGGTGCAGCCGACCGAGCGCGGCAACGTCATCTACGTCGTCGACGACAAGCACATCGCACACCAGGAGATCGTGCGCGTCGGCATGCACACCGCCGATGGCAGCCTCGAGCTCGCCTCGGGTGCCACGGCCGGGCAACTCATGGTCGTGCGCGGCGTCGACCCGCTCAGCGACGGCGCACCGGTGAAGGTGCAGAGCACGACGACGCTCGAGGCGGCGGAGAACGAGGCAGCGGCGCAGGCGGCAGCGGCGGCGGGATCCGGCTCGGGCTCGGGCACGGGGTCGAGCTCGAGCTCGGTCGGAAGCGGGTCGGGCAGATGAACCTGACCGACCTCTGTCTGCGCCGGCCCGTGCTGGCGTGGATGATCATGAGCGGCACGATCCTGTTCGGGCTCGTGGCGCTCGGCGTGTTTCCGGGCACGAAGGGCATCGGCGTCAGCCAGTTCCCCGACGTGAACAACCCGACGGTGAGCGTGAGCGTCACCTGGAACGGCGCGTCGCCCGAGGACATCGAGACCGGCGTCGTCAACCCGATCGAGGACGTGCTCGCGCAGGTCACCGGCGTCATCGAGATCACGTCGCAATCGAAGCAGAACTCGGCGCGCATCACCGCGACGTTCTCGATCGATCGCGACATCGATCTCGCGGTGCAGGACGTCCAGGCGAAGGTCGCGCAGGTGCAGAAGCAGATGCCGACGAACGTGCTGCCGCCGACGGTCAGCAAGTCGAATCCCGACGACACGCCGATCATCACGATCGGCGTCTCGGGGCCGTTCGCGCGCCAGCTGCTCGCCGACGTCGCGCGCTACCAGGTCGAGGATGGCCTCGCCACGCTCGACGGCGTCGGCCAGGTGCAGATGATGGGCTACGTCGATCGCGCGGTCCGCATCTGGGTCGACGCCGACAAGCTCAACGCGACGAACACGACGGTCTCCGACATCATCTCCGCGATCACGAAGCAACAGGTCACGTCGTCGGGCGGCCAGATGACGAACGGCCAGAAGCAGATCAACGTGATGATGATGGGCGAGGCGGCGAATCTGGCGGAGATTCGCAACTACATCATCCCCAAGACCGGCGTCGCGGCGTCTTCGGTGCTGCAAACGCACCTCAGCGATGTCGCGTTCGTGCAGGACGGCTTCGAGGACATCACGCAGATCGCGCGCATGAACGGCCAGCCGGTGCAGGCGATGGGCATCCTCATGCAGCCGGGCTCGAACGCGGTGTCGGTCGCGAACGAGGTGCGCGCGAAGTGCGCCGACATCCAGAAGACGTTGCCGGCGGGCATGCACATCGACGTCTTGTTCGACACCACCGGCTTCATCAAGGAATCGGTGAACGAGATCGGGCTCGAGCTCGTGCTGGCGGTGTTGCTGACGGCGATCGTGTGCTGGCTGTTCCTCGGCAGCCTGTCGTCGACGCTCAACGTGCTGTTCGCGATCCCGATGTCGCTGCTCGGCACGATCGCGGTCATCTACTTCCTGCACTGGACGCTCAACACGTTCACGCTGCTCGGCCTGTCGCTCGCGGTCGGCCTCGTCGTCGACGACGCCGTGATGGTGATGGAGAACATCTTCCGTCACGGCGAGATGGGCAAAGACCGCATGCAGGCCGCCGGCGACGGCACGAAGGAGATCACGTTCGCCGCGCTCGCCGCGACGCTCGCCGTGATCGCGATCTTCCTGCCGGTCGCGTTCATGACCGGCGTGATCGGCAAGTACTTCCTGCAATTCGGCGTGACGCTGTCGGTCGCGGTCGCGATCTCGTACGTCGAGGCGATCACGCTCGCGCCGGCGCGCTGCGCGCAGATGCTGCAGGTGCACGGCGTGAAGGGGCTCGTCGCGCGCGCCGGCGACTGGGTGTTCGACAAGCTGTCGAAGGCGTACGGGGTCACGCTGCGCGGCGCGCTGCGCTGGCCGCTTCCGGTGCTGATCCTCGCGATCGGCCTCATGGTCGCGTCGTACTCGTGCGCGAAGCAGCTCAAGCAGGAGATGGTGCCGCCGCAGGATCAGAGCCGCCTCGCGATCAGCCTGACCACGACCGTCGGCTCCGACCTCGCCGAGACCGATCGGCTGACCAAGAAAGCCGAGGCGGTGCTGCAGAAGCACTCCGAGATCTCCGGGATCCAGACGACGGTGTCGATCGGCAGCTCGCGCTTGCAGGTCACGCTCGTCGATCCGAAGGAGCGCGCGATGTCGCAGCAGCAGCTGCAGAACGTGCTGCGCGGCGAGCTCAAGCAGATTCCGGGGATCAAGGTCAACGTGCAGGACCTGTCGCAGCAGGGCTTCGCGGGCGGCAAGCAGGGCCCGCCGATCGACTTCACGCTGCGCGGCAGCGACTGGCCGACGCTCATCAAGATCTCGAACGACATCCAGAAGAAGCTCGAGGACAGCGGGCTCGCGGTCGATGTCCAGAGCGATTACATCCCCGGCCCGAACGAGCTGCAGGTCTCGCCCGATCGGCCCGCGGCGGGCGACGTCCACGTCAACGTCAGCGACATCGCGACGACGATCTCGTACCTGGTCGGCGGCTCGCCCGTGGGCCAGTACTCGACCGCAGGTCGCCGGATGAACATCGACCTGCGGTTGCTCGCGGTGCAGCGCACGCGACCCGAGGATCTCGCGACGCTGGCCGTGCGATCGACGACCGGCGTGCTGGTGCCGCTGTCGCAGGTGACGCGCAACCAGGAGGTGCCGTCGGTCGTGACGATCAACCACGACAACCGGCAGCGCGCGGTGCGCATCACCGCCAATGTCGCGCCCGGCAAGGCGCAGAGCGACGCGCTCGCATTCTTGCCGTCGCTGCAGACCGATCTGCCGCCGACGTACGCGATCGTCGCGTCGGGTCAGAGCTCGGATTTCGGCGACGCGATGTCGAGCCTGTTGTTCGCGCTCGTCATCGGCATCGCGGTCGCGTACATGGTGCTCGCATCGCAGTTCAACTCGTTCCTGCACCCGGTGACGGTGCTGACGATCCTGCCGCTGTCGCTGGCCGGCGCGATGGTCGCGCTGTTCGTGCTCGGCAAGACCCTGAACGTGTTCTCGATGATCGGCCTGTTGTTGCTCATGGGCATCGTCAAGAAGAACTCGATCATCCTGGTCGACTACGCGAACGAGGTGCGCAATCACGAGCACCTCGACGCGCGCGAATCGATGAAGCGCGCCGGTCCGATCCGCTTGCGCCCGATCTTGATGACCGCGGTCGCGACGATGATGGCCGCCGTGCCGTCGGCGATGGGGCTCGGACCTGGATCCGAGACGCGCGGCCCGATGGCCGACGCGGTGATCGGCGGATTGATCTTGTCGACGATGCTGAGCTTGTTCGTCGTGCCGGCGTTTTATGTCGTCGCTGACGACATCAAGGGCTGGATCGGCCGGCGGGGCAAGCACGCGCCCGACGACACGCACGGCGACGCGCAGCCGCCGGCGGAGCACTGAGCCGGAGCCGCCGCTGCCGCTACGGCTTCGCCACGAACGTGAACGAGCCGGGCAGCTTGAGCTCGCCGCCGGGCTCGAACATCACGAGCACGTCGACGGTTTCGCCGGGCGTGCCGCCGGGCGCCTCGACGACCATCTCGGTGTCGCTCGCGATGCGCACGACCGTGCCCTGCCGCGAGCCGAAGTACACCTTCGCCGCGCGGCCGCTGCCGCCATCTCCAACAAAGCCGCTTCCCGAGATCTTCACGTACGTGCCACCGTCGGCGTCGCCCTGCGCGGGCTCGATCGCCGTGACGGCGAGCCGCGGTTGCGGCGCCGAGCGCGCCTGCCACGCCGCCAGCTTCGTGCGCACGAGCTCGATCAAGTCGCCTTGCACGAACTGGAAGTCGTACAGGTGGGTCCCCATCGCGCCCGACAGCGGCGGGTGCAGCGAGACCGGGCTCGGACGCTTGTCGTCGGCGACTCGCTGCTCGGCGACCTCGAGGAACGCACGACCATCGCGAAACGAGACGCACCGCGCGCGGTACATCCCGCGCACCGCCGCGAACGGCGTCGTGACGCCGTGCTCGTGATGAAACGCGGGGAAGACGCTCTCGCCGAGCGTGGGCCCGGGCGCGGGATCGACGCACATCGCGTGATAGCCGGCGCGAAGATCGCGGATCATGCCGGTTGGCTCGCTGCCCTCGGCGGCGGAGTGAAAGCTGACCACGCAGCCGAGCTCGTCGGGGCGCGTGCACGCCGCGAGGTGATCGAACGTGCCGCCGGTGGTCGCGCCGTCGGGAATCTCGACGAGCGAACCGATCGGCATCGCGACCAGCAGCCGCGAGCGCAGCGCCGGGTCGCGATCGAACGTGTCCTGGAGCAGATGCATCGCCATCGCCGCGCCTTGCGAGTGACCGACGATCACGATCGGCTTGCCGCGATCGAAGTGGAGCAGATACGCGTGAAATGCCGCGGCGATGTCGGAGTACGCGACGTCGAAGTAACGCCGGTGCGCGGGCTTGTTGATGTAGGTCCCGATCGTGACCTGGCGGTACAGCGGCGCGTACACGTTGCAGACCTCGCTCCAGCGCGCGATCTGCGCCGTCGCCGCGAGCTTCATCGGCCCGAGATCCGAGAAGTCGGTGTGATTTCCCGCGACCAGCGTGAGGTCCACCGTCGGGTAGATGTAGAAGCAATCGACCGGCGCGTCGTGTGCGGGCGCGTGGCGCTCGACCGCGCGCGTACCGTCGGGCGCGAGCACGGTCGTCGCGAGATCGATCCGGCATGCATCGGACGGCAGATCGGGCCGGCACAGCCACAGCTTGCCGTCGCGATAGTCCGCGCTGCTCGTCCGCGGCTGCTCGTAGTGCGCGGCACCGTGGCAGCCGAGCGCCGTGGCGAGCGCGACCAGGTAACGCATGCTGCGGTTATAGCCCTAGCGCGGTCCGTTCACCGCGATATCGTGGTGAAGGGCGATCCGATCGAGCGACAGCGTGTAGTCGTAGACTGCGACCTCGTCGATCGTGCCGGTCACGAGGCCCGTGGGAGGCGAGACGTAACCGCCGATCTGCAGCAACGTCGCGTTGGTGGCGAGCGCGTTGGCATCGGGCTCCATGGCGACGAGGTCGGCGTCGACGTAGAAGGCGAGCTCGCTGCCGTCGTACGTGCCGACCAGGTGATGGAAGGCGAGCGACGGCAGCACGAACGGGGAGGTGCCCGCGTTGCCGAGGCCCACGATGCGCTCGACGTACGCGCCCGTCGCACTCGCGATCAACCCGTAGCCGTCGATCGGCGTCGTCCCATCGCTGGTGCGCGTCTCCTTGATCACGATGTACGATTCCTGCGGCAGGACATCCGGGCTGTACCAGGCCTCGATCGAGAACGGCGCGCGGCTCGAGAAGTCCGGCGCGCTGCTCGCGGAGACCGTGCAGCCGCCGTCGAAGTGAGTCGCCGTGTCGGGGTCGCCGACCAGCGCGCCGGCGACGCCGCGCATGCACGTGCCGTTGTAGGTGCCGGGAATGCTGCCCGCGGAGTCGCGCGCCGTCGTGTCGCCGTCGTCGAGGCGCCAGTACGCGACCGGGTGATCGGCGAGCACGGCATCGCGGTAGGTCAAGAGCGCGCCGTCGCCAGCGATGATCGGCAGCGAGTCGAAGTCGATCCGCCCGCAGCCGGCTAGCACGACGAGCCCGCGCCACACGCCGCGAGTATATCTGCTCACCGGTAGCCCGCGGCCTGCGCCTCGAACAGCTCGGCGTAGCGGCCGCGCGCGGCGACCAGCTCGTCGTGCGTGCCGGACTCGAGCACGCGGCCGTGCTCGAGCACGTAGATGCGATCGGCGGCGCGCACGGTCGAGAACCGGTGCGAGATCACGATCGCCATGCGACCGGCGAGCTGCTGCTTGAGCTCGGCGAAGATCGCGGCCTCGGCCTCGGGATCGAGGTTCGACGTCGGCTCGTCGAGGATCCACAGGTCGGCGTCGCGAAACACGAGCCGCGCGATCGCGAGGCGCTGCCACTCGCCGCCCGAGAGCAGCTTGCCGTCGTCGAACAGCCGGCCGAGGCGCGTGTCGAGGCCGCCCGGCCGGTCGAGCAGGAAGCTCGCGCGCGCGGCTTCGAGCTTCGCGACGATGTCGGCGTCGGTCGCCGTACGCTCGACGCGGCCGATCTGCACGTTCTCGCGCACCGTGAGCTGGTACTTCACGAAGTCCTGAAGCAGCACGCCGATGCGCGCGCGCAGCTCGGCCGGATCGAGCTCGCGCAGATCGATCCCGCCGATCGAGATCCGCCCGGCCGTCGGATCGTGGAAGCGCGACAGCAGGCTCGCGATCGTGGTCTTGCCGGCGCCGTTCTCGCCGACCAGCGCGACCATCTGCCCGGGCCGGACCTCGAGATCCACGCCGGCGAGTGCCTCGCGCGCGCTGCGTGGATAGGTGAACCGCACGCCGTCGAGCACGACGCCCGCCGCGAGCGCATCCGGCAGCCGCGCCGGGTGCGCCGGCACCGGCAGCAGCGGCTCGATCGCCATCAGCGCGAAGTAGTCGTCGAGGAACGTCGCGAACCGCTCGAGCTGGCCGAGCTGGAACGCCATCATCCCGCCCTGCGACGCGACCAGCGCGAACGCGCCGAACGATGCTGCGAGGGCGCCGGGCGTCAGCTCGCCGGCGAGCCCGCGCACGGCGACGAAGTAGTACGCGCC
This sequence comes from Kofleriaceae bacterium, assembly GCA_035500135.1. Taxonomy (GTDB): domain Bacteria; phylum Myxococcota_A; class Polyangia; order Haliangiales; family Haliangiaceae; genus JABFXX01. The sequence continues at coordinate 11,364 of DATJXL010000056.1, read as the reverse complement.
GGCGACCGCGACAGCCGTCCACACGCCCGACAGCGCCGTCCACCAGTTCGCGGCGCGCAATGCGCGCTCGACCGCGCGCTGGCTCTCGGTCGCGAACCGCCCGTAGCGCTCGAGGAAGTGACCCGCGAGCCCGAACGAGCGCAGCTCGCGCGCGTGATCGGGCTCGGCGAGCACCACGGCGGCGTAGTCGCGCTCGCGATCCGCCGGCGTACGGTTCGAGCGCAGCTCGAACAGGCCGCCCGTGATCCGGCGCTGAAGGAGCAGCCACGGCGCGATCGCCGCGACGAGCAGCGCACCGAGCAGCGGGTGCATCGTCGCGACCAGGCCGAGCATCGTGACGACCGTCGCGACCGAGCCGACGATCTCGAACGTCATGAACGTCATCTGCCCGGGAAGCCAGCTGACGTCGCGCCGCGCGCGCGTCGCGCGATCGTGCCACGCCGGATCGTCGAGCCGCGCGACATCGATCGCAGCGGTCTTCGCGAGAAACCGGCGCATCGCATGGACGACGACGAGCTCGGAGAACACGTCTTGCTCGTGCATGCGGATGTTGCCGAGCACGCGCTGCGCGCCGAACGCGAGCCCGAGCACGATCGCGTTCGGCACCGCCGCCGCGCGGTCGGCGCCGACGACCGCGTCGACGAGCCGCTTGCCGAGCCAGACCTCGACCGCCGGCAGCGCGGCCGAGCCGAGCGCGAGCGCGGCGGTCGCGGCGAAGTGGCGCGGGCTCGCCGCCCACGCCAGCGCGATCCCGTTCGCGAAGTTCCGCCGGCGCGAGCTCACGCGCCGACCATAACCGGTCAGGGCAGCCCGGGGATTCCCTCGCGGCCGTCCTTGACCTGCATCGACGACGCCTTCACCTCGTCCGCCGACAGCGGCAGGTAGAAGCCGCCGAGGTGCGCGGACAGGAACGCCTCCGCCGCGCCGAAGAACGCGATGTTGTTCTCCGGGCGCGCGAAGCCGTGACCCTCGTCGGGGAACACGATGTACGAGACCGGCAGGCCGTGCGACTTCATCGCCGCCACGATCTGCTCGGCCTCGGCCTGCTTCACGCGCGGATCGTTCGCGCCCTGGCCGATCAGGAGCGGGCGCTTGATGTCGGCCGCGTGCGTGAGCGGCGACGCCTGCTCGAGCAGTGTCTTGCCCTCGGGGGTCTCCCAATCGCCGATGCGCTTCTTGAAGTCGGCGAGCAGCGGCTTCCAGTACGGCGGCACCGACGCGATCAGCGTGAGCAGATTCGATGGGCCGACGAGATCGACGCCGCACGCGAACACGTCCGGCGTCATCGCGAGCCCGACGAGCGTCTCGTAACCGCCGTAGCTGCCGCCCGCGATCGCGACCCGATCCTTCGTCGTCACGCCGCGATCGATCGCCCACTTGACGGCGTCGAGCACGTCGTCGTGCATCGCCTTGGCCCACTGGAGGTTCGCGGCGTTCAGGAACTTCTTGCCGAAGCCGGTCGAGCCCCGGTAGTTGACCTGCAGCACCGCATAGCCGCGGTTCGCCAGCAGCTGCACGACGGGGCTGTAGCCGTAGCTGTCGCGCGCCCACGGGCCGCCGTGCACGAACATCACGAGCGGCACCGGGCCCGACGCGCCGGCCGGCTTCGTCAGGTACGCGACGAGCGGTAGGCCGTCCCGCGCGGTGATCGTCACGGCTTCCTCGGTGACGAGCGGCTGCTTCTCGAGCTCGGGCCGGCTCGCGAACAGGAACTTGCCGGCGTGCTTGGCGTGATCCCACAGGAAGTAGTGGCCGGGATGCTGGGGCGACGTCGTCGCGACGACCCACGTCTTGGCGTCGAGCGACATCGACGCGACGCTGAAGTCGGCGCCCTCGGCCAGCTTCGCGAGCCCGTCGAGATCGGGCTGGATCGACTTGTCGAGCGCGCGCCAGTGCTCGCGGTCGTAGTCGAACGACACCGCGAGCGGCGTGTGCTTCGTGGGATGGAACATCACGTCGCCGACATCGGCGCGCGCGTCCTCGGCGAGCACCTTCTCCTTCTTGGTCTTGATGTCGACCTCGACGAACGCGGCGGTGTCGCGGCCGCGGCTCTCGTTCGCCCACGCGATCCTGTCGCCGGGCGCGACCGCGGCGATGCCGGTCGACTGCGCGTCCTCGAACGGGATCGTGTCGTAGGGCTTCCACGTCTTGCCGTCGCGCTGGAACACCTGGCCGCTGCCGTCGGGGCCGAGCTTCTCGGCGAACACGAGGCCGAGATCGGGATCGAAGTTGAACGAGATGTACGCCTCGTCGTTCTGGTAGACGAGCGTGCGGTTGCCGGTCGTGATGTCGAGCGCGTAGACGTCCATCACCTGCGGGTCGCGATCGTTGATGCCGACGACGATCTGGTTCGGCTTCTTCTCCGACAGCCCGAGCACCTCGGTGCGCGCACCCTTGAACGGCGTGAGATCGGCGGTCTTGCCGTCGAGGTCGGCGCGGAACACGTGCCAGTTCTCGTCGCCCGCCGTGTCTTGCAGATAGAGCACGTGCTTGTTGTCGAACGACCAGAAGTACTGGCGCACCGGGCGAGTCGGATCGCTCGTGATCGGCTTGGCCGCGTCGAGCTTGTCGATCGGCGCGACCCACACGTTGAGCACGCCGTCCTTCGCGGCGACCCACGACAGGTGCTTGCCGTCGTGGCTGATCTGCACGTTCGCGCGCTCCGGGTTGCCGAACACCACCGAGCGCGGGATGAGATCGTTGCGCGGCTTGCCGGTCGCGACCGGCGGCGCATGCGGCGCGGGCGGTGGCGGGGCCGGCTCCGGAGCCTGCGCGACCCGTGCGGGTTCTTGCGGAGCGGCGGCCTTGGAGGGCGTGCCGCCACATGCGACGACGAGCGCGAGCAGTGCGAATCGCTTCATGCCGGCGGCGTAGCACGTACCGTGCGGGACGTGCCAGGATGCGACGCGATGCGACACGTGCGACACGCGGTGATTCTCGCCGGCGGCAGCGGGACGCGGCTGTGGCCCGCGAGCCGGCGCGCGCGTCCGAAGCAGCTGCTCGCGCTGACGGACGCTGGCGAGCCGATGGTGACCGCAGCGACGCGCACGGGGCGTGCGCTCGCCGGCGAGCGCGTGTTGATCGTCACGGCGGAGTCGCAAGCGGCGGCGACGCGCGCGGCCGCGCCCGGCGTCGAGCTGCTCGTCGAGCCGGTCGGGCGCAACACCGCGGCAGCGATCGGGCTGGCCGCGGCGGTGCTCGTGGCGCGCGATCCGGATGCCGTGCTCGCGGTGCTGCCCGCGGATCAGCACGTGCGCGATCGCGACGGTTTCGTGCGCGTGCTCGATGCGGCGTTGACGGCGGCCGAGCAGAGCGACGCGATCGCCACCGTCGGGATCAAACCGACGCGCCCCGAAACCGGTTTTGGCTATCTCGAGATCGATCCGAGCCCGAGCCCGAGCCCGCGTCCCGTGCCGGTGCTTCGCTTCGTCGAGAAACCGGATCACGCGACCGCCGAGCGCTACGTCGCGAGCGGGCGGTATCTGTGGAACGCCGGCATCTTCTGCGCCCGTGCGAGCCGCTTGCTCGCCGAGCTCGACGCGCACTTGCCCGCGACCGGCCGCGCCGTGCGCGCGATCGCCGCCGACCCCGCGCAGGCCGCCGCGCTGTACCCGACGCTGCCGTCGATCTCGATCGATCACGCGGTGATGGAGAAAGCGAGCGGTGTCGTGACGATTCCCGCCGACGTCGGCTGGGACGACGTCGGCTCGTGGGCCGCGCTGCCCGCCGTGCGCGGCGTCGACGCGACCGGCAATACGGTCGTCGGTGCGACGCTCGTGCTCGACGGCACCGGCAACGTCGTGATCTCGGACGACGCGACGCTGATCGCCACGGTCGGCGTCTCCGACCTCGTCGTCGTCAAGTCCGGCGACGCGATCCTCGTCATCCGCAAGGATCGGGCCCAGGACGTGCGCAAGGTGATCGATGCCTTGTCGGCACGCGGTCTCGCACGCTACCTGTGAGCAGAGTTACCGCCAAGGCGCCAGGGACGCCAAGGCGCCAGAAGAGCAAGATCTTGTTCTGCTGGCGCCTTGGCGTCCCTGGCGCCTTGGCGGTAATTCTCTCCTCGCCGTGAACAAGCGCATCTTTCGCGAGTACGACATCCGCGGGGTCGCCGATCGCGACCTGCCCGATCCGGTCGTGCGCGCGATCGGGATGGCGGTCGGCGAGCGCGCGGCGGGGCGGCCCCGCGTCATGGATGCGTTCGGCGGCGTGCGAAGCACGACGGCGAGCGTCGTGGTCGGCCGCGATTGCCGCGTGCACTCGCCGCGGCTGTTCGCCGCGCTCACCGACGGCGTGCGCGTGCACGCCGAGGTCGTCGACATCGGCGTCGTGCCGACGCCGGTCGTGTACTTCGCGTCGCATCACTTGAAGCCGGCCGCGGCGGTGATGATCACCGGCAGCCACAACCCGGCCGAGGACAACGGCTTCAAGATCCTCGTCGGCAACGACGCGCTGCACGGGCGGGGCATCGCGACGCTCGGCGAGCGCGCCGCGCAGCTGCTCGAAGATCCGGCGCCGCATCCGCATGGCGCGATGCACTCGCGCGACGTGATCGGCGCGTACCTCGACTTCGCGGTCTCGCAGCTCGAGCTCGGCAGCCGGCGCATGAAGGTCGTCGTCGATGCCGGCAACGGCGCCGGCGGGCCGACCGCGGTCGCGCTGTATCGCCGGCTCGGCTTCGACGTCGTGCCGCTGTACTGCGAGCTCGACGGCACGTTCCCGCATCATCACCCCGATCCGACGCAGCCCGAGAACGTCGCCGACTTGATCCGCACCGTGCGCGACGAGAAGGCCGAGGTCGGCATCGCGCTCGACGGCGATGCCGATCGCATCGGCGCGGTCGACGCGACCGGCCGCATCCTGTGGGGCGATCAGCTGATGATCCTCTACGGCAAGGCGTTGCTCGCCGAGGTGCCGAACGCGCGGTTCGTCGGCGAGGTCAAGTGCAGCCAGGCGATGTACGACGAGCTCGCCGCCGCGGGCGGCAAGGTCGAGATGTGGAAGGTCGGCCACTCGCTGATCAAGGCGCGCATGAAGGAGACCGGCGCGCACCTCGCGGGCGAGATGAGCGGCCACATGTTCTTCGCGCACCGCTGGCTCGGCTTCGACGATGCGGTGTACGCCGGTGCGCGCCTGCTCGAGCTGTTGTCGCGCGGCCCGCGCACGCTCGACGCGCTGGCCGCCGAGCTGCCGGTCGCGATCAACACGCCCGAGCTGCGCATCGATTGCCCCGACGATCGCAAGTTCGCGGTCGTCGCCGCGGTGACCAAGCGGCTGCGCGAGGATCCCCGCGTCGAGAACGTCGTCGACATCGACGGCGTGCGCGCGAAGCTCGCCGGTGGCTGGGCGCTCGTGCGCGCGTCGAACACGCAGCCGGCGCTCGTCATGCGCTGCGAGGCCGCGACCGCCGAGCGGCTCGCCGAGATCCGCGCGATCGTCGACGAGGCGGTGCGCGCGGCGCAAGCGTGATGCGGATCGGGGTCGATCTCGGAGGCACGAACCTGCGCGTCGCGGCGTTTGGGGACGATCCGGCGCGGCCGCTCGCCGAGCTTCGCGAGCCGGTCGGCGAGCCGCGCGATCCGGACGCGATCGTCGATCGCGTCGCGCGCGCGATCGAGGACATCTCCGGCGGCGCCGAAGCCACCGTCGGCGTCGGCATCGCCGCGATGCTGCGCGATCGGGTCGGCACCGTCGCGAGCTCGCCGCACCTGCGCTGGCGCGACGTGCCGTTCGGCCGGCTGCTCGCGCGTCGGCTCGGCGCCGGGCACGCTGGAAATGGCACGCGCCACCGGCTCGGCGTGTACAACGACGCGAGCGCGATCGTGTGGGGCGAGTCGGTCGCCGGCGCGGCGCGTGGCTGCCGCGACGTGCTCGGCGTCTATGTCGGCACCGGCATCGGCGCCGGCGTGATCGCGAACGGCGCGCTGGTCGAAGGCACGTCGGCATGCGCCGGCGAGATCGGTCACGTCAAGGTGCGCTGGGACGACGCGGCGGCGCCATGCGCGTGCGGGCAGCTCGGCTGCGTCGAGGCCTACGTCGGCGGCGCGTACGTCCAGCGCCGGATCCTCGAGGAGCTCGCAAGAGGTGCGAGGTCATCGGCGCTCGCGCTCGCCGGTGGCCTCGCGCACGTCCACGCCGGCCACGTCGATGCCGCGGCGGGCGAGGGCGACGCGTGGGCGCTCGCGCTGTGGACCGAGCTCGCGCCGCTGCTCGCGGTCGCGCTCGCCGGCGCGCTCGCCGTGCTCAACCCCGAGCGGCTCGTGCTCGGCGGCGGGCTGCTCGCGCGGTGCCCGACGCTGTACCAGCTCGTCGTCACCGCGCTCGAGGTCGCAGCGCCTGCCGCGTCGCTCGAGCCGCTGTCGATCGCGCTCGCCGAGCTCGGCGATGTCGCCGGCCCGTGCGGCGCCGCTCACCTCGCGGCGAGCGGCGTGTCGATCGTCTCCTAGTCGTCTCCTAGTTCGCCGGCGAGGTGAACGTCGCGCCGACGGTCGTGATCTTGATACCGAGCGACAGCGCCATCTTGCCCTCGATCGTGACGTCGGGGGCGAGCAGGCTCTCGATGAGGCTGTTCATCTCGATCTCCTGCAGCGAGACCGTGCAGTCCTTCGGCATCGTGTCGAACAGGCCGAGGATGGTCGAGCCCGTCGAGCCGCTCGTGCAGCCGCACGCCGGCGTCGCGCTCGGGTTGCACGTCGCACCACCCGGGCTCGTCGAGAGGCCGCAGCAGTCGCGCTGGATCAGCGGCACGAGCGCGGTCTGGATCGCCGGCAGCACCTGGTTGTCGAGCTCGTCCTGCGTGAGCGCGCCGCCGAGGATGCAACCGTCGGCCGTCGCCGTGCCGATCGCCGTCGCCGTGATGCCCGAGCACTTCGCGCGCGCACCGATGAGGTCGAGCTGGAGGTTCACGCCCGCGAGCGTGAGCGGCAGCGACAGATCGCCGGGGCCGCCCGTGAACGTGCCGGCGACGATCTTGCCCGACAGCGCCGCGTTCGTCGGGCCATTCGGATCGACCGTGAACGACGCGCTGCCGGTGAGCTGATGGCCGCAGCCGGTGCACACCGGCGGCTTCGCCATCGTGCACGTCCCCGGGCTCGTGCAATCCGAGTCGGACTCGCACTTCGTGGTCGCCGAGTTGCTGCACGTGCCGCAGGTCGCGGTCTCGCCCGAGTTGCACGCGACCGGCATCGGGTTCTGGCCGAGGAAGACCTGGATGCCGGCGGCCGTCGTGTTCATGAAGTCCTGGGTCTGGAAGTCGACCAGGAAGATCACCTCGCCCTCGAGCACGGCGACGTCGACGGTGCCCTGGATGTCGAAGCCCATGCCGCCGAGTGTGGCGAGCACCATGCCGAGCTGGTTGTCTGGCTGGCCGTTGCCGTCGAGATCGAGGCCATCCGCGCGCGCCTCGTCGTTGCTGGTCGGCACGTCGAGCTGGTTCGTGACGTACTGATAGTGCGGACCGACGGGCTTCGGCTCGCCGCTGCTGCTGCTGCTGCAAGCGGCGAACGTCAGCGGAAGCGCGGCGAGCGAGGTAAGAAACGGACGTTGGAAGGCCATCGAGATCCCCTAGCTTAGGTCGTGTCGGCGGTTCTATCGCAGACCGCGCATGCGCACAATACGCGGATCGTGCGTCGCGTCGCCGTGATTTCGGCCATACAGCGACTGTGGTGATCGCTACACCGATCACATCGTGCGAGTGGGCACGTTCTCGAACTTCACCGGCGAGCCGGTCGACACCTGATGCGCGGCAGCCCACCCCGCGTTGACCTCGAGCACGTACAGCGACGGGACTCCGACCTTGAGCAGGGTGTCGTCCTGGGGCTTCGCGTTCGCCGCGACGCCGGCGACGCGCATGTCCTTGGTGATGAAGATGATGTCGAGGGAGATGAGCGTGTTGCGCATCCAGAACGCCCAGTCCCACTCCTTGCCCATGAGGAACAGCATGCCGCTGTCGGGTGGGAGGTTCTGGCGGTACATCAGGCCGCGTTCGATCTTGGCTTCAGTTGCGACTACCTCGACGTCGACCGCCGTGCTCCCCACCGTGACCTTGGCCGGCGGCCCTTTCGGAGCCGGGTGGGGCGGATCGCTCGATGTCGGGGGCGTCGTCATGCCGTCATCGCCCTTCGCGCTGTTGCCGGTGGTCGCGGTGCACCCGAGAACGAGCGCGAGGCAGCAGATCCATTTCACGGCTGCACGGTAGCATGAGCCCCCCAGCGCGGAGCGCGTTCCGTCTCGTGGTACACGAGCAGCGATGAGTGAGACGGCGTTCGCCGTGCTGACGCGTGATCCGGCGCCCGCGTACGACGCCGCGCTCGCGCCGCTCGGGCTCGAGGTCGTCGCGATGCCGGTGACCAAGCACGCGCCGGCCGCCGATCCGCACGCGCTCGGCCGCGCGCTCGAGGACGGCCGCTACGCCGCGGTCGTGGTCGCGAGCCCGCGCGCGGCGCACGAGCTGGCGCGCGCGGCGGCCGCGAGGGAGCTCCCCGAGGTGTGGGCGGTCGGCCCGGCGACGCGGCGCGCGCTCGAGATCGCGCGCATCCCGGCGCGGCTGCCCGACCACGTGCGCGACGGCGCCGAGCTCGCGCGCCGGCTGGCCGCCGAGCGCCCGCTGCGCGGCCGCCGCGTGCTGGTGCCGCGCGCCGAGGAGGGCCGGACCGAAGGGCTCGCGATCCTGCGCGCCGCCGGGGCCGACGTGGTCGACGTGATCGCGTATCGCACGGTCGCGGTCGGTGCCGGCGATCCCGACGTCGCGCGCGGCGCCGAGCTCTTGCGCGCGGGAGCTGCGGCGGTGTGCGCGGTGTTCGCACCGTCGCAGGTCGCCGCGCTCGCCGCGATCGTCGGGCCGCTCGCCGGGCTATCCGCGCGCTTCTGCGCGATCGGCGAGACCACGGCCGAGGCCGTGCGCGCCGCCGGGGTCGCCGACGTCGCGGTCGCCGCGGAGCCGACCCCCGAAGGCATGGCGCAGGCGGTCCGCTCGGTGTATCCCGGTAGTTGATGAACTACCCGGATTATCGGCCGCGCCGGATGCGCCGCACCGAGGGCCTGCGCCGCATGGTGCGCGAGACGCGGCTCGCCCCCGACGACTTCGTGTACCCGCTGTTCGTCGTGCCGGGCTCGGGCGTGCACAAGCCGATCAGCTCGCTGCCGGGCCAGAACCACTACTCGGTCGACAAGGTCGTCGATGCCGCGGCGGCCGTCGCCGATCTCGGCGTGCCGGCGGTGATCCTGTTCGGCATCCCCGAGCACAAGGACGCGGTCGGCTCCGAGGCGTGGAAGGACCAGGGCGTGGTGCAGAAGGCGGCGCGCGCGATCAAGAAGGCGCGGCCCGAGCTCGTCGTGATGGCCGACGCGTGCTTCTGCGAGTACACCGACCACGGCCACTGCGGCGTGCTCGCGGGTGGCGAGCTCGACAACGACGCGTCGCTCGAGAACCTCGCGCGCACGGTCGTCAGCTACGCGAAGGCCGGCGTCGACGTGGTCGCCCCGAGCGGCATGCTCGACGGCTTCGTGACCGCGTGTCGCGAGAGCCTCGACGAGGACGGCTTCGATCAGGTCGCGATCATGGCGTACTCGGCGAAGTACGCGTCGGCGTATTACGGTCCGTTCCGCGACGCGGTCGAGTCGGCGCCGCAGGAGGGCGATCGTCGCGGCCACCAGATGGATCCGGCCAACGTCGCGGAGGCGCTGCGCGAGGTCGCGATGGACGTCGCCGAGGGCGCCGACATCGTGATGGTGAAGCCCGCGCTCGCGTACCTCGACGTGATCCGCGCGGTGTCCGACGAGATCAACATGCCGATCGCGGCGTACAACGTCTCGGGCGAGTACGCGATGATCGAGGCCGCAGCCGAGAAGGGCTGGATCGACAAGGATCGGATCGTGCTCGAGACCCTCGTCGCGATCCGGCGCGCCGGCGCCGACGTCATCATCAGTTACCACGCGCCGTACGCGTGCAAGCTGCTGGCAAAGCAGCGCTAGTGCCGCTCGTCTACAAGTTCGTCGAGCTCTCGATCGTCACCGACGAGTCGCTCGAGGAGGCGGTCAACGCGTGGGTCGGGCGCGGCTGGCAGCTCGACTCGATCCGCTTCGTCACGACCGAGGCGTCGCGCCGGCCGCAGATGGCGTTCATCTCGTTCACGCGCGACGACTCGGCCGAGCCGCCCGCGCCGCCGCCGGGCTCCGGCCCGCGGCTGGTCGAATAGTCAGCGCGCCGCGACCGAGCGAAACGCAGCGAGCACGCCGCGCGCGCGATTGTCGACGCGCTGGCGCATCTCGAAGAAGGTCGGGCGATCGACGTAGCGCGCGAACACCGGGCAGCGGTCGAGCCACACGATGTCGATCAGGCCGACCTCGTCGGCGACGACGAGCGTCTCGATCGCGGCATCGTCGGCGCGGAGCGCCCCGGCGGTCTCGGCGAGCAGCTGCAGGCCGATCAGCCGCGTGCGAACGGGGAGCTCGGACTTCGAGATTCTCTCGACCAGCTCGGACCAGCGGTCGCGATCGAACGTGCCGGTCTGCTCGGAGTGGAACACGAAGTCGAGCACGCGCACCGCGCTGTCGCCCATCCGGGGCGCGAACCCCGGCGCGTCCCTCGTGATCGCGGCGCGCTCGCCGCGCCAGGCGGCCAGGCGCGTGCGGAACAGGAGGCCGAGCTGCGCCAGCGATGGATCGGGATCGGCGACGAGCGCTTCGACACGCGCTTTCGACGATTCCCACTTGCCCTCGAGCGCGTCGATGCGCGCGAGCTCGGCGGCGATGATGCCGGCGCGGCCGGGATCGAGCCCGAGCGCGGTGTCGAGGTGGTAGCGTGCCTCGTTCGCACCGACGATCTCGACGAGGATCTTGCCGGCGAGCTCGTGCGCCTGCGCCGACATCGGCATGCGCACGAGCGCGGTCGCCAGCTCGCGCGCGCCGCGCTCGGGCTCGCCGCAGTTGAACGCGAACTGCGCGGCCGCGAGGTGGGCGTCGCCGTGGCCGGTCGCGAGGCCGCGCTCGAGCGCGCGTTCGGCCGGCTCGCGCAGCGACGGCGTGCCGCGCATCACCCACGCCTGCACCGAAGCCCACGCGAGCGCGCCGAGGATCGGCGGCGCCTGCGGCGCGTACTCGACGGCTTTCGCGAGCAGCTCGGCCGCGGCCTGCGCGTGGTTCGCCCAGAACCGGCGCAGCTCGGCGCGCGCGCGCAGATAGAGATCGACCGCGCGCGGATCGATCTGCCGCGTCACCGACGTCGCGTGCGTCGACAGCGAGCTCGCGACGCCGCGTGCGAGCTCGTCGCTCGCATCCAGGATCTCGGCTTCGCTGCAGTCGGTGCGATGCGCCCAGATCTGAAAGCCATCGCCGACACTGACGAGTCGTGCCGACACGCGC
>DATJXL010000055.1:0-5193 GCA_035500135.1 Kofleriaceae bacterium | reverse complement strand
GATGTTGCCGTTCGCGTCGATCTGGCGCACGACCGCGTTGGCGGTGTCTGCGATCAGCACGCGGCCCGACGGGTCGATCGCGACGTCGTACGGGCTCGACAGATCGGCGTCGACCGCGGCGCTGCCGTCGCCGGCGTAGTCGGCAGCGCCGGTGCCGGCGAGCGTCGCGATCGTGCCGTCGACATCGATCTCGCGCACTCGATCGTTGTCGGTGTCGGCGATGAACACGCGGCCGAGGCCGTCGACCGCGACGCCGTGCGGGTCGTCGAGCTCGGCGAAGATCGCCGGCAAGCCGTCGCCGGCGAAGCTCTGGTTGCCATCGCCCGCGATCGTCGTGATCGTGCCGTCGACGTCGACCTCGCGAACGCGCTGGTTGCCGGTGTCGGCGATGAACAGGCGGCCGATGCCGTCGACCGCGACCGCGCCGGGCGAGTCGAGCTGCGCGCTCGTCGCGGGACCGTTATCGCCGCCGAAACCGGCGACGCCGGTGCCGGCCACGCCCGTGATGCTGCCGTCGAGCTCGACGCGGACGACGCGGTTGTTGTCGGTGTCGGCGATGTAGACGTGGCCCGAGTTGTCGACCGCGATCCCGTTCGGGTTCGCGAGCGCCGAGCCGAGCGCGCTCGTCGCCATGCCGACCGCGGTGGTCGCGTTCCACATCGTCGACTTGCACGCGTCGCAGCCATCGGACGGATTCTGGTTGCCGTCGTCGCACTGCTCGCGGGGATCGACGATGCCGTTGCCGCACTCGTAGATGTGCTTGCAATCGGGGCTGCACGTCTGACCCATGGTCGGGTCGATGCCGGCCGATCCGTCGCAGACCTCGCCGATGTCGACCACGCCGTTGCCGCACAGGCCGGTCCGGCATGCTCCGCCTTCGCACGTGCCCGAGCCGCCGCTCGTCGAGTGACAGGCGGCACCCTCGTCGAGCCCGTCGCAGGCGGTGACGTCGCCCGGCATCGCACAGCCACCGCGCGTACACACTTGCCCGACCGGGCACGAGAGCTCTCCGCAGGACACGAGCGAGTCGTCGATACAGCTCGCGCTGGCGAGACACGCCAGAGCCACTCCGAGCGCGAAGCCCCTCACCGGATCCGATCGTACACGCGCCCGCGAGTAGGCAGCGTACCCACATCGCGAGCCATCGACGTAGGAGGTACGATCGCGATCGACGTGGCCGAGCCCAAGGAGTCGCAAGGCAGCGCGGAAATGCCAACCGCGGCCATGCCGATCTCCCGCAAGAGCGTGGAGAAGACGCCATCTCCGCCCCCGGCCGCCGAGTCGACCTCGGTGCTGCCGAAAGGCCAGGCGTTCGAGATTCTCGATCGTGGTCCTTCGCACACGGCGACCGGCAAGCAGCCGCCGCGCAAGCTGCTCGACTTCTCGAAGAACAAGAATATCGATCGCTTCGAGCTGATCCGCGAGCTCGCGCGCGGCGGCATGGGCCAGGTCTTTCTCGCGCGCGATACCAAGCTCGGCCGCAAGGTCGCGATCAAGTTCCTGCTCCACGACGATCCCGATTTCGTCCAGCGCTTCCTGGTCGAGGCCCGCGCCACCGCGCGCTGCACGCACGAGAACATCGTCACGATCTACGAGGTCGGCGAGTTCCAGGGCCTGCCGTACATGGTGCTCGAGTTCCTCGAGGGCAAGACGCTGTCGGACGTGCTCGAGAGCCAGCCCAGCGCGAAGCAGTTCGCCGAGCTGATGGTGCCGGTCGTGCGCGCGCTCGAACGCGCGCACGAGCACGGCATCGTGCACCGCGACCTGAAGCCGTCGAACATCTTCGTCACCGACCGCGGCCAGGTGAAGGTGCTCGACTTCGGCGTCGCGCGCATGATCGATCGCGCCGGCGTGCTCACCGAGCAGGTGGCCGCGCGCATCGAGACCAGCGACGTGCACTTCGAGGCCGGCTCGGGCTCGAACGTCACGTTCACGGGCAGCGGCGATTCGCTCGTCGGCACGATGCCGTACATGTCGCCCGAGCAGTGGGGCGCCGACGTCGTCGACCACCAGTCGGATCTGTGGGCGGTCGGCATCATGTTCTGGCGCGCGCTCACGAACGTGCATCCCGCCGCGACGATGGCGCCCGACAAGCTGCGAGCACGCTTGCTCGATCTCGCGATCCCGCTGCGCAGCATCGCCGACGTCGACGCGGCGATCCCGCCCGAGCTGGTCGCGCTCGTCGACAAGTGCACGAAGAAGAAGAAGGCGGAGCGCTACGCGAGCGCGACCGAGCTGCTCGCGGATCTGCAGGCGTTCCTGTCGCCGGCAGCTGCGCGCAACGACGACACGTGCCCGTATCGCGGCCTCGCCGCATTCGGCGAAGCCGACGCGAAGTTCTTCTTCGGGCGCAGCAACGAGATTCGCACCGCGCTGTCGCAGCTCGAGACCTGGCCGCTGCTCGCGGTGATCGGCCCGTCGGGTGTCGGCAAGTCGTCGTTCGTGCACGCCGGTCTCGTGCCCGCGATGCGCGCGACGGGCAACCTGCGCGTCCACGTGCTGCGCCCCGGCCGCGTACCGCTGCATCGCCTCGCGAGCATTCTCGAGGATTCGGCGGCGACCGGTCAGACCACGCACGACCCGGGCGAGCTGATCGGTCAGCTGCGCGACGCGCCCGGCATGTTCGGCGCGATGCTGCGCAAGGTCGCGGTCAAGCACGCGCAGCGCGTGGTCGTCGTCGTCGATCAGCTCGAGGAGCTGTTCACGCTGTGCGACTCCGACGAGATCCGCAAGCAGTTCCTGTCGGCGATCCTCGCCGCCGCCGACGATCCCACGTCGCCCGTACGCGTCGTGCTGTCGATGCGCGCCGACTTCCTCGATCGACTCGCCGGCCACAAGCAGTTCCTCGCCGAGCTGTCGCGCGGCATCTTCTTCCTGACCGCGCCCGATCAGGAAAATCTGCGCGAGACGATCGAGCGGCCGGCCGAGCTCGCCGGGTATTCGTTCGAGGACGCGTCGATCGTGGAGGACATGCTGCAAGCCGCGACCAGCCGCGGCGCGCTGCCGCTCCTGTCGTTCGCGGCGTCGCGGCTGTGGGACGCGCGCGACCGCACGAAGAAGCAGCTGACGACGTCCGCGTACAAGCAGATGGGCGGCGTCGGCGGCGCGTTCGCGCGGCACGCCGACCAGGTCGCGGCCGCGGTGCCGCCGCAGAGCCAGATGCTGCTGCGCGCGATCATGAACCGGCTCGTCACGCCGGAAGGCACCCGCGCGGTCATCGATCACTCCGAGCTGCTCACGCTCGCAGCACGCGAAGAGGTCGAGCTCGTGCTCGATCAGCTCGTGCGCGCGCGCCTCGTCAACCTGAACGAAGGCGATCAAGGCGCGACGGTCGAGATCGTCCACGAGATGCTCATCAGCGAGTGGCCGACGCTGAAGCGCTGGCTCGAGGACAGCCAGGCGCTGCGCGGCTTCATGCACGAGCTGCGGCAAGCGGCGAAGCAGTGGGCCGCGCGCGGCAAGCCGGCCGATCTCGTGTGGCGCGGCGCGACCGCGCGCGAGGCGCTCGGCAACGTGCGCCGCCACGTGCTGGACCTGTCCGCGATCGAGCAGGAGTTCCTGGCCGCGGTCGATCGGCTGGTCGTGCGCACCCGCTGGATCAAGATCGGCGTGGCGACGACGGTCGTGGTCGCGCTGGTGCTCGTGATGCTCGGCGGCGCGATCGCGATCGTGCGCATCCAGGCCGCCGAGCGCGACGCGCAGCAGAAGGCGGTCGATGCCGAGAACGAGAAGCAGCGCGCCGAGTCCGAGAAAAAGACCGCCGAGGAGGCGCGCGCCACCGCCGACCAGCAGCGGCTCGAGGCCGAGCACGAGCGCGACGCGGTGAAGGCCGCCGAAGCCGCGCGCCACGCCGCCGAGACGCAGGTGAAGGAGAAGCAGGGCGAGGTCAATCAATCGCGCGAAGAGCTCGAGAAGGCGCTCGTGCGCGCGCAGCAGGAGAAGGCGCGTGCCGAGGATGCGGCGGCGATCGCGCAGCAGGCGAGCGCCGAGGCGAAGGCGGCGAAGGCGCAGGTCGAGGATGCGCTCGCGAAGGAGCGCGAGCGCGTGAAGCAGCTCGAGGCCGAGAAGAAGCACATCTACGACAAGGATCTGCACTGATGCGCGGGGCGCTGGTGCTGGTGGTGCTACTCGTCGCGCGCGCCGCGCTCGCCGATCCCGTCGAGGAATGGGCGAAGGGCGTGCCGGAAGACCAGCAGCACGCCGCGAACAAGCTGTTCGCCGAGGGCAACCAGCTGTTCGCGCAGCAAGCCCACGCGCCTGCGCTCGAGAAGTATCGCGCCGCGATCGCGCTGTGGGATCACCCGATGATCCGCTTCAACATGGCGGTCACGCTGATCCGGCTCGACCGCATCCTCGAGGCCGCCGACAACCTCGATCGCGCGCTGCGCTACGGGGCCGCGCCGTTTCCCACCGAGCTCTACCAGCAAGCGCTCGACTATCAGGCACTGATCCGCGGCCGGCTCGGCGTCGTCGACGCGAGCTGCGAGCAGGCGGGCGCGCACGTGCTGTTCGACGGCAAGCCGTGGTTCGACTGCCCGGGCAAGCAATCGCAGCGCGTGATGGCCGGCGAGCACGCGCTGGTCGCGTCGCTGGACGGCTTCATCACGACGACGCGGCGGCTCGTCGTCGTCGGCGGCGGCACGAAGACCGAGCAGCTGCGCCTCGTGCCGATCGACACCGCGGTGAAGCTCGAGTATCCGTACCCGCGCTGGATTCCGTGGACGACCGCCGGCGGCGGCGCCGCGATCGCGCTCGCCGGGCTCGGCGTGTGGCTGTGGGGCCGCAGCCAGATGGATCACTTTCAATCCGACTTCGCGCAGCAGTGCCCGACCGGCTGCGACGCCTCGCTCCCCGGCATGCCCGCGCTCGCCGACGAACGCACCGCGGCGCACCTCAAGGGCGAGATCGGCGCGACGCTGATGATCGGCGGCGGCGCGATCGCGGCGGCCGGCGTCGTCGGCGCGTACCTCGACAAGCCGAAGCGGATCCTGCCCAATATCGAGGTCGCGCCGACCAGCGGCGGCGGCATCGCGCGGGCGCGCTGGCGGTTCTGATCGGCTGCCGCTGCCGGTGCCGTCGCCGATGCCCTGCCGCTGCCGGTGCCGTCGCCGCTGCCGCTGCCGTTCGCCGTCGCCGCTGCCGTTCGCCGTCGCCGCTGCCGTCGCCGCTGCCGCTGCCGCTGCCGTTCGCCGC
>DATJXL010000054.1:0-14856 GCA_035500135.1 Kofleriaceae bacterium | reverse complement strand
CATGCGAGTTGGCGACACCGACACGATCCCTCTCACGCTCCATAACCTCGGCGCCCAGCCGATCCAGATCAGCACCGTGATGTTCGACGACCCCAGCGAGTTCTCGTTCGCGACGGGCAGCGATCCGAGCGCCACGATGCTCGGCGGTTCCGCCGACCTTCCCACGTCGGTCGTGTACACGCCCGTGCGAGCCACCACCTCTGGTTCTGGCTCGGGCTCCGGCTCGAGCTCGAGCTCGGACTCCGTCACGATCGCCACGCTCACGGTCAACCATGACTCGACGATGTCGGATCAGGTGACGTTCCAAGGCTGCGCGGTCGCGGCGAAGATGTCGGTCTCGCCGGGCGACAACTACGACGTCGGACCGGTGTGCACGAACACGAACACCACCAAGACCGTACAGTTCACGGTGTCGGCGGCCGACGTGGGCAACTTCAAGCTGACCAATGTCAGCTCGCCGGACCCGAGCTCTCCGTTCTCGCTCCAGTCGTGGGACGGAACCACGGAGATTGGACCGACGGGCATGGCGGGTTCGTCGGGGAGCGCCGCGATCAACATCGGCGTGAAGCCGCTCCAGCCCGGGCGCGATACCGGCTCGTTCACGATCACGACGGACATCAACGTGGCGGGCGACACCACCCGCCAGATCTCGCTCGCGGTCACCGGCATCGGGTCGGGTGTCGCGGTGACGCCGGACAGCCTCGATTTCGGAACGGCCTCGCTCGGCCAGACGTCGCTCGCTCAGATGCTGGCGGTGAGCAACTGCCAGGGGTCGGACTTGAATCTCGGCGCCGCGACGATCACGGGCAAGAACGCGAACGAGTTCTCGATCGTGATCCAGCCGACGAGCACGACGGTAACCAATACCAACTCGGTGACCTACGGCCTCGTGTTCCTTCCGACTCGCAGCGGCATCGGCTCTGCCACGCTCGAGATCGATCTCGGGAACGGCGGCCCGCCGCTCACCGTTTCGCTGATCGGCGCGGGCACCAGCGCCGGGGAGTCGTTCGGTTCTGCGACGTACTACACGTGCACGACCGGTGGCACGGCCGGCTGGCCGATCGCGGCCGTCGTCGGTTTCGCGATCGCGCGGCGGCGCCGCCGGCGCTGACCTACTGCCTTGCGCGTCACGGTTCCCCGCAGGTCACGACGAAGCCGGTGGCAGCCGTGCCCGCACATGTGATGCAGCTCGAGGGCGACGACAGCGTCGCTTCGATACAGGCGCAGGTCGGCGCCGACATGCAGCTCGTGGGCAGCGCGACACAGCCGGGATCCGGCAGCGCCCCTATCGCATACTGAAAGCAATATTGCGAGTGCGGATCGCAATTCGCCGGGCAGCCCGCGAACGCGTCGACCGCCGCGTCGGCAGTCGCGTGCGACTTGCTGCCGCATGCGGCGAGCACGAGCGCGAGCGCGAGCGCTTCACGCGTCATCGCGCCCGCTCCAGATCGGCCTTGACGCGCTCGAGGTACGCGCCGACACCGCTCTTCATCTTGCGCTCGACGATCGGACGCAACGCGACGGCGAGCAGGCGGTTCACTTCCATGTCGCACTCGATCGACTCGTCGTACTCGACGCGCGTCGTGCCGTCGGCCTGCGTGGTGACGGTCGCGCTGCCATGCGAGCGCATGTTGCCGTTCGTGATCGTCGTCCACGTGATCCGGTCGGTGCCGTCGCGCGTGTAGCGCACGGTGTAGTCGCCGTGAAAGCGCACGCCCATCTCCTCGACCGGTTTGCGCACGATACGCAGCGTGCGGTCGTCGACCTTCGTCGAAGCCTCGAGGTCGTCGCCGAGGAAGCGCGCGATGTCATCCGGGCTCGCCAGCGCGGCGGCGACGCGCTCGTGGGGTGCACGGATCGAGATCGTCCTCTTGTCACGGCTCGCGAAGGTGGGCATGCCGCGATCCTACTGCTCCGCGAGCTGTTGGAGGTACTCGAGCAGCTGCGGGCGCATCGCACGCATCGCGCGCGCGCGGTGGGACAGCTGGCCTTTGGGGCCGACGCCGGCTTCTGCGAACGTCATGCCGAGCTCGGGCGCGAAGAACAGCGGATCGTAACCGAACCCGCCGGTGCCGCGCGGCGCGTCGAGGATCACGCCTTCGCACGCGCCTTCGGCGGTGATCACGCGCGCCCCGAGCGGGCCGCGTACGTCGGCGAGTGCGAGCACGGCGCGAAACCGCGCGGTCCGCCGGTCCCGCGGTACCCCGACGAGCTCGGCGAGCAGCTTCGCGTTGTTCGCGGGATCGGCGGCGGCGCCGGTGATGCCGGCGTACCGCGCGCTGTAGATGCCGGGCGCGCCGCCGAGCGCGTCGACCTCGAGGCCGCTGTCGTCGGCGAGCGCGGGCAAGCCGCAGGCCGCGGAGACCACGCGCGCCTTCTTCGCAGCGTTGCCGGCGAACGTGTCGGCGTCTTCGACCACATCGGGCGCGTCGACGTCGGCGGCCGATAGCACGTCGATCCCGGGCAGCAGCTCGCGCAGCTCGACGAGCTTGCCGCGGTTGCGCGTCGCGAACACCAGTCGCGCCACTACAGCCCCGCTGCGCGGCGTTGCGCCGCCGCGAGCTCGCGAATCCCGGTGCCTGCGAGATCGAGCATCGCGTCGAGCTGGCGGCGATCGAACGTGCCGTGCTCGGCCGTGCCTTGCACCTCGATCAGCTTGCCGGCCTCGTCGCCGACGACGTTCATGTCGACCTCGGCTTTCGAATCCTCGACGTACGGCAGGTCGAGCACGACCTCGCCGTTGACGATGCCGACCGAGACGGCCGCGACCGGCGGCTTGAGCGCGCCGAGATCGGACAGCGCGCCCGACTTCGCGAGCTTCTGGATCGCGAGCGCGAGCGCGACCCACGCGCCGGTGATCGACGCGACGCGCGTGCCGCCGTCGGCGGACAGCACGTCGCAATCGACCGCGATCGTGCGCTCGCCGAGCCGCGACAGGTCGACGGCCGCGCGCAGCGAGCGCCCGATCAACCGCTGGATCTCCTTGCCGCGTCCGCCGGGATCGCGCTTGCTGCGCGTGTGCGTCGAGCGCGGCAGCATCGCGTACTCGGCCGTCAGCCAGCCCTGGTTCTTGCCGGTGAGGAACGGCGGCACGCCGTTCTCGACGCTGGCCGCGCATAGCACCCACGTGTCGCCGAGCTTGATCAGCGCGGAGCCCTCGGCGTGCTTCTGGAAGCCAGGCACGATCTCAAGCGGGCGCAGCTGATCGGATCGTCTACCGTCGAAACGCATCGCGCGCAGGCTAGCAAGTTAGCCGCCGTCGCGCAGGATCCGGCGCGCGGCATCGCGCACGGGAAATGGATAGGCGGTCTGGCTCGGCACGAGCTTGAGCTCGTGCTTGGGGAGCAGGCGCAGCACGCGCAGGACCTGATCGGGCGTGAGGCGCGGATTGGACAGGAGCGCGCGTCGCACTTCCGGAACTTGCAGCCACGCGCCGTTGCCGACGATGACCTCGACGAGCGGCCGCGGCAGCGAGCCCATGCGCGCGATGCGTGCGACCTCGGGCCCGGTCACGCGCGGGTTGCGGAGCAGAGCCTCCCACACGTTTTTTCCGAAAAGCCGCTCGAGCACGATGCGCTCGGCGGTCTCCCCGGAATGGGCGAGCTTGAGCTGCTGGGCGAGGTTGAGGCCGCGCACGCGCTCGTGGACGTTGAGAGGGATCTTGCGGGATTCGGGCTCGGCGTCGGCGTCGGCGTCGGCAGCGGCGGCGGCGGCGGGATCGGCGGCGGCAGCGGCAGCGGGATCGGGATCGGTACCGGCCGCGGCAGCGGGATCGGCGGCGGCAGCGGCAGCGGGATCGGGATCGGCGGCGGCGGCAGCGGGATCGGGATCGGCGGCGGCAGCGGCAGCGGGATCGGCAGCGGCAGCGGGATCGGCAGCGGCAGCGGCAGCGGGATCGGCAGCGGGAGCGGCCGCGGTCGCGGTTCCGGCCGCAGTTGCCACCACACCCGCGAGCTTCCCGATGCGCTCCCGCTCGCTCGCCGAGCACAGCAGCTGCAAGCCGGCGCCGCGTTGCGCGTCGATCCACACGACGCGCGCGGCGACCACGACCTCGCCCGCCGACGCGCGGACGACAAGCTCGCAATCTTCGTCGAGCGCGAGCGTGCAGCCCGGCACGAACACGCCGCCCGCCACGAGATCGCGCGCGAGCTGGTGGTCGCCCTCCAGCTCCAGCACGACCCGATGCATCGCGCGATTGTACTACTGCGCGTTCGTGATTCGGATCGCGACGTCAGCGGCGGAGCCGGTGGGCACCGCACGCTGGTAGCTGTAGGCGGCCTCGCGGCATTCGTCATCGATCGCGTGGCTGCAGGTGATGCGCACGCGCAACCACAGCGCCGCCGCGAGCTCCTTGCCGCGGCTGCCGAAACGCGAGCGATAGAAATCGAGCGTGCGCAGCGCCTCGACATCCTGGTGCAGCGGCTTGTGTAGCAGCACCGCGATCTCGTACAGCGCGCGCGAGGCCTCTTCGCCGTACTTCTGCGGCGCGTACGCGATGGGCTTGAGCTTCGCGACCTCGGCGGCAGCATCGCCGGGCCCATCGACCTTCGGATCGAGCTCGATCGGCTGCCTGCGTACGGCTTGCTTGAGCTCGAGGTAGGGATCGGCTTGCACCTGCGCGTGCTCGACCGTGTGCACGGGCGCCGGCGCCGGCGGCGGCGGGTCGGCGCGCGCGACGCGCGGCCGCGCGATCGCGACCGCAGCCGGCGGGGGCGGCACCGCGGCCGCGCGATCGTGCAGCGTCACGGTCGGCGCCGTCGCAACCGTCGGCGCGCCCGGATTCGCCGCGGCAGGCGTCGGCGAGGCCGGCACTTCGACGATCGCCACGATCGCGCCGTCCGTGCTCGACCACGCGAACCCGGCCGCGACCAGGTCGTGCTTGCCGCCGCGCGTGACCTTCACTTCGCCCTCGGTCACGCGTACGTCGACCTTGCTCGCGCCATCGTATTCGACCGAGAACTTGGTCCCGACGTCCTCGATCTCGGTGTCGCCGGCATCGACGACGATCGCGCGGCCTTCGCGGTGCGCGACCGCGAGCTCGATACGCCCGCGCGTCATGTGCACCACGACGCGCTCGGCGCTGCGCGTGACCTCGAGCGCGCTCGCCGGATCGGTCGCGATCGACGCGCCGTCGAGCTCGACCGTCGAATGCTCGCTGCTGGTGTGGATCGCGAACGTCTGCGCGGTCTCGGCGGGCGGCAGCGCCGCGACCTGCGTCGGCTCGCCGCGCAGGTGCCAGCCGACCACCATCGCGGCGGCTGCTGCGAGCGCTGCACCCGCGAACCCGAACAGCCGGCGCGGTGCGCGATCCGGCGCCGCGAGCCGCTCGGCCGCGCCCAGCACGATGCGACGCTCGATGTTCGCGAGCCGTTCTTCCTCGAGCGGCTCGACGGGAATGCGGTGCTTGAGTGTCATGCCGCCTCCTTCGCGAGGAACTCGCTGAGCACGGGATCCTCGGCTGCGACCTGTTCGATGCGCTTGCGCGCGCGCCACACGCGCAACTTGGTCGCCGTGACCGACGAGCCGACCAGCTCGGCCACCTCGGCCAGCGATCGGCCGTCGATCTCGTGCAGCGTGAACGCGAGGCGAGCGGCCGGCGCGAGCTCGTCGAGCGCCGCGTACAGCCGCTTCACGCCATCGCGGGCGAGCTGGCGATGCGCGCCGCCACCTTCTCCACCTGCGATCACTTCTTCGTCGGTCAACGGATCGGTCGCGATGCGGCGTCCGCGCTGGGTGAGGTAGCGATACGCGCAGCGCACCGCGACGCGATCGATCCACGTCGCGAGGCTCGCCTCGGCGCGCCAGCCGCGCAGCGACTGGAACACCTGCAGGAACGCTTCCTGGAGCAGATCGTCCATGTCGCGGTTGCCGCCGAGCACGCGAAACAGGCACGCGTGCACGCGTGCGCGGTGCTTGCGGAACAGCTCGCGGGTCGCCGCCGGCTCGCCGGTCAGACACCGGTCGACGAGCAGCACGTCTTCCACGTACGCGGTAGCCACAGCCACTACCTACATCGTGCACGACGCCGGCCCGATGGTTACGCTCTCGCGGAACGTCGCGATTTCTTGGACTTCTTTGCCAGGCGTGCGGCCGGGACGAGCCCGTCGAGCGGCCCGGGGCAGATGTCGCGCACGCGGCACGTGCCGCACTCGCCACCGCTCCACACGCGCTCGAACAGCGCCTGCACGTGATCGAGCATCGGCGCGTCGTCGGTGATGATGCCGAGCTCGAAGTTACGCCGGCCGCTGCCCTTCGCGCCGAGCCCGGCGCCGGTCCAGTTCGCGCTCCCGAGGTAGAGCAGCTCGCCGTCGACGATCACCGCCTTCATGTGCACGCGCGGGCAGCGCCGCAATGCGAGCCCGCCCGCGACGAGCCGCGGATGATTCGCGAGCGCGCTGCGAAACGGTCGCGATGGCAGCTCGGCGTGCAGCAAGCGCAGCTCGACGCCGTGCGCCGCCAGCTCGTCGAGTCGCGCCAGCACCGAGACGTACGGTCGCCGCTTCAAAGTCCGCCGACGGCCCGGAGCCGCGCGGCCATCCTCGACCATCAGCTCCTTCACGTTCGCGCTCGCGATCCACACGCTCACCTTCGCGGCCAGCACGGCGGTGATCACGCGCTCGTAGTGCGCGCGTCCGCCGATCGCTTCGAGCGCCACGGCCCGTCGTGGCGCCACGAAATCCAGTGGGCTTGTTGTCATGTTCCCAGTAGCGACGGGGTCGCGATGCTGTGTCCGCCGTCGACCACGAGCACGTGTCCGGTGACGTACGCCGCGGCCGGCGAGCGCAGGTACACCGCCGCGGCGGCGATCTCGTCGATCGCGCCGAAACGTCCGGCCGGAATGGCGGCGCGCGCCTTGTCGGCGAGGTCACCGGGTGCGAGCCGACGCATGCCTTCGGTGTCGGCGATCGGTCCGGGTGCGATCGCGCACGCGCGGATGCCGAAGCGACCCCACTCGACCGCGAGGTTGCGCGTCACCGCGTCGACGCCGGCCTTCGCGGCCGACGCGTGAATCTGCGCCGGCGTGCCGTGATAGTGCAGGGTCGCGCTGATGTTGAGCACGAGCCCGTCGCCGCTCTGCTGCAATGCCTCGAACGCCGATCGCGACGCGATGAACGTGCCGACGAGATCGATCTCGACGACCGTGCGAAATCCATTGGGCGACAGCGCCGCGGCGGGCGCGAGAAAGTTTCCGGCCGCGCCGTTGACGACCGTGTCGAGCTTGCCGAACTTCTCGATCGTCTGCCGGACGGCACCGGACACCGCGTCCGGATCTCGGACATCCGCCGGACAAGCGAGCACGGCCCGTCGTGTCCGGGCGGACAGCTCGTCCGCCGTTCGGACGAGCACGTCCGACTTCCGGCCGACGATGCACACGTCGGCGCCGAAGCGCGCGAACGCCTCGGCGATGCCGCGGCAGATTCCGGTGCCGCCTCCGGTGACGAGCGCGACGTGACCGGCCAGCACGTCATCGCGGAACACGTCGAGCGGGCCGGCCATCACGCTCCGGTGTGCCAGCTCGGTGCGTCGCCGACCTGACCGACGAGCGCGTCGTGATAGACCTTGCCCGCGTACGACCACAGGTCGACCTGCAGAAACTCGAGCTGCGCCGGCGTGAACATGAGCGTCGACAGCTGCGACGGAAACGCGGGCAACGCGATCGACGCACCCGAGTACGGTGCGGTGAGGACCACGAGCTGGAACAAGCCCGCGGCTTCGGTCAGCTGGTGCTCGGCGTCGACGGGCGCGTCGGCGGGAGCCGAATCGCTCGCCGAGTCGGAGCCAGCGCTGGCATCGCCGACGGTGCCGAGCGCGTCGCCCGCGGCCGGATGCCCGCCGCCGTGACATCCCGCAACCACCAACCCGACGACGACCGCGACGCGCATCTCCCTACCTGTATCACGACGAGGCCTTGCCGATTCACGGAACCGGCGACGCGCGAGGATGTCTCAACGCTCGTCACCGATGGCGCCGCACGCGCGGCGCGGAGGTTCACGTCATGCGCCACGCACCGTGGGCGCGCCGGGCGAGCTGCGCCCTCGCGCTATCGATCTGTCTGCCCGCGCTCGCGGGACGCCACAAGACCGTCGCCGACTGCACGCAGTTCGACCAGACCGACAAGGGCGACGACGCGATCGCGCTCACGCTCCACAACACGTGCTCGATTCCGGTCGACTGCTCGCTGTCGTGGCAGGTGGTGTGCGCGCCGAAGTCGGTGAAGCGCCGCGCGAGTCATCCCGGCTCGGCCAAGGTCTCGCTCGCGACGGGTGCCCAACAGTCGACCGATGCGTCGGCTTCCGTGTGCGGCGACGACGCGTGGGCGATCGATAACGTGACCTGGAGCTGCCAGCCGAATAACGAGTGAATGCCGCCGCTTGGCGGTGCGACCTGCGACGCGGTGCATATCCAGCACCACGTTAGATCCGCGCGGTTCCTGCTGCGTTTGTATCCGCGAGAGACGAATCCGATGATGCAGACGGCACGATGTCAGTGCCAAGTCTGCGATCTCCCTGGCTCTCCAGGCTTGGGGCTTCGTCGCTCGGCTGGTACACACGTAGTATAAGGACCCAGGAACCATGGTCGACCGCCAGGACATCGATGCGCTGCTAGTCGGCGCGCTCTACGGCGAGCTCACGCCCGCCGAGGAAGCGCGACTGCAGGCGCACCTCGAATCGCATCCGGCGGATCGGAGCGCGCTCGACGACCTGAAGTCGGCGCGTCAGGCCGTGCGCGAGAGCCGGGTGTTCGACCTCCAGTCCGAGCCACCGCAAGCGGTGTCGGCGCTGCTGCTGCAGGAAGCGCATCGCCGCGCTCCGCGTCGCGCCGCGGTAGTAGAAGGCGACACGCGCGAGAGCTGGCTCGCGCGGCTCATGCGCTCGTTCATCGTGCATCCCGCGATGGCTGCCGCGGCCACGCTGGTGCTCGTCATCGGCGTCGCTGGCGGGCTGTATCTGCGCAAAGGCGGCGACGACCTGAGCCGCCGCCACAACGACGAGAAGATGGCGGAGACCGCGGCCGGACCGGCGGTACCCGCGCCGCCGGCTGTGGCCGACGAAGGGAACCAGAGCAAGGGCAAGGATCAGTGGGGCGCCGATAACGGCGCGGCCGCAGGCTCCGGCGCGGCGGTCACGGGTGTGGCCGCGGACCCGAGCGGCGACGCGTACAAGGTCGGCCTCGAGGACGATCGCAAGGATCTCGCGAAAGCCGAGACCACGACGACGAAGGCGGCGCTGGCGAGCCCGAAGCCCGCGTCGCACGCGCACGACGCGATCGTCGTGCAGCGGCCCGAGCCGCAGCCGAAGGACCTCGATCGCGATCGCGCGAAGTTCAAGAACGACGACGATGAGTCCCGCGAGCGTGGAGCGATCGGCGGCACCGGTGGCGGAGCCGGCGGTCATTCGTCGGGACTGGCGTACGAAGGTCCCACTGCGACGGCGGCAGCGCCGGGGGCACCACCACCGCCGCCGCAGCAGGCTGCACCGATGGCGTCTCCCGCTCCGGCGCCGACGCACGTCGCGACGAGGCCGGCGCCGCCGCGCAAGCCGGCTGCGGTCGATGCCGAAGAAGACGCGCCTGCGAAGGAAGCGCCGAAGGCGCCCGAGGATGTCAGGTGGGCCGCGGATCAGTTCAACCAGGCGAAGGTCGCGGCCGGTAACAACGACTGCGATACGACCGCGACCAAGGTGAACGCGATCAAGGATCGCGCACCGGGCTACTACAACACGAACGTCGCCGACGATCGGACGGTCAGCCATTGCATGCCGCTCGCACGTAGCCTCGCCGAGAAGCGCGCGGTCGCGAAAAAGGCGACCGCTGCAAAGGCGAAGGCCGCACCGGCAAACGCCGCCGACGAAGCTCCGGCTCAGGCCTCGCCGCCGAGGGCTACGAGCACGACGAAGTAGCTCACGACGCCAGCCAGCGCGCGAGCGCGGCCGGGGCCGCGGCGAGCGCGGCGGGGGTCGGCGGCGCCATCCGCGCGGTCGACTTCGTCGCCCAGAACAGCAGCGGGCCAACGCCGGCGCGGTGCAAGCGCAGCAGCGACGCCGCGGCCTTCGCCGAGTACACGCCGTCCAGGCGGGGCGAATCGCCGCCGACGATCGTGACGATCGCGGCCCGGCTGCGCGGCGTCGAGCGGCCGTAGCCGCGGCCGAGCTCGCGGCCGTCGATCGCGAGCCGGGCCGACAGCTCGCCGAGCGTGGCGCCGACCGCGCCGACCTTCGAGCCGCCGAGCGCGCGCACGCGCGCGAGCGTGCGCGCCGCGAGCGCGACGATCGACGATCGCGACGTCACCGGCCACGGCGTCACGCGCACCGCGTGCACGATCGGCAGCGGCCATCGCCACGCGCCGATCGCGCGCGCGACGAAGAATCCGGCGAGCAAGCCGGCCGTCGTGCACGTGCTGCCGACCGGGAGCACGATCCTGCGCGGCGGCGGGGCCACGCCCGCCGCGACTTGCTCCGCGACCTCGAACGCGGCCGACAGCGCGCCGAACGCGCCGAGCGGCGTCGCGCCGCCCGGCGGCATCACGATCGAGTCGCGCTCGCGCGCCGCGATCGCGACGCCCGCGAACGGGACCTCGACGAACGAGCGCAGGCGCACGATCGGGCAGCCGGCCGCGACGATCGCGCCCGCGTTCTCGAACGCCCACTCGCTGCGCGGCTGCGGGAACACGATCGCGCCCGCATCGAGGCCGGCCGCGCGCGCGTGCACGATCGTCGCGACCGCGTGATTGCTGCCGTACGCGCCGATCGCCCAGATCCTCTTCGCGCCGCGCGCCCGCGCGTGCCCGAGCCACGCCTCGAGCGTGCGGATCTTGTTGCCGCCGTAGCTCGCCGCCGAGTCGCCCTCGCGCTTGACCCACAGCGTGCGGCCGAGCGCTTCGATCGGCGTGATCGGCGTCGGCCAGTCGCCGAGCGGTAGCCACGGCACGCGCGCGACGAGCGACGGCAGCCAGCGGAACAGCGCGACGCGCTCGAGCTGCCCGCGCCGATCGAGCTCAGTGGCCGTGCGGCTTCTCCGGTACGTACTCGGGCGGCGCTTGCCCGCCGGTACCGAACAGGAACTCTTCGCACTGCTCCTTGAGCACCTCGTGCGCTTTCTTCTGCGTGAGGTCGAGCCGGTACTCGTTGACGATCCGCTTGGAGTGCTCGATCCACTCCTGCCAGGCCTTCGCCGAGATCGTGTCGTAGATGCGCTGGCCCAGCGCGTCGTTGAATGGCTTGTACGGGAGACCGGGCAGCGTCTCGTGGAGCTTCGCGCATTGGACCATCCGCATCGCGCGCATTCGACCATAGCGCCCCGCTTCGGGCAACCCGGGCGCTGGCGCTCGGGTCGAATGAAGGCGCGGCTCCTCAGCGGGCAGCTCCATGCTATCAAAGACAAAGGTACCGATGGATCAGTCTTTTTGGGAGCTGATGAATCACGGCCTGGGCGCGATGTGGGTCGTGCTCGGGTTCTCGATCATCGCACTCGCCGTCGTCATCGAGCGCGCGATCGCGCAGTGGCAGTTCGTCACTCGCGCTCGCGCGCTCGGCGATACCGTCACGCGCTGCCTCACCCGCGGCGCGCTCGAAGAGGGCCGCTCGGCGTGCGAGCGCTCGCCATCACCGATCGCGGACGTGTTCCTCGTCGGCTACGCGCGGCTCGGCCGCTCGAAGCCCGAGCACGTCGTGACCGCGGTGCATCGCGAGCGGCTGCGCGTCAACCAGGCGCTACGCACGCGGCTGTGGACGCTCGGCACGATCGGCGCGACCGCGCCGTTCGTCGGCTTGTTCGGCACCGTCGTCGGCATCATGAGCGCGATGGGTGACTTCAAGGGCGACGAAGAGGTGAAGTTCACCATGGTGTCGGGGCCGATCTCCCAGGCGTTGATCGTCACCGCGTTCGGTATCGTCGTCGCGGTCGGATCGGTGATCGCGTTCAACTTCTTCAGTCAGCGTGCGACTCGCATCGCGACCGAGATGAAGCTCCTGACCGACGAATTCCTCGAGCTCTTGCTCGATCTCAAGTCGGAGAAGTCCGACAAGGCACGCGCGAAAGGCGACGGCGATGGCGATCGGGAAGCTGCCTGACGCCGAGGAGTTCGCGGCAGAAGATGACGACGCCATCTTCTCCGAGATCAACATCACGCCGCTGACCGACGTTTTCCTCGTGATGGTGATCATCTTCATGGTGAGCGCGCTCGCCGTGCAGGTCGAGGAGCGCCAGAAGCAGAAGAAGATCACGCAGCAGCAGCAGGAGATCGCCGAGATCGAGAAGAAGTCGGGGATCAAGGTGAACCTGCCGTCGGGTCAGGCCCAGGAGATCGATCCGACCAAGACCTCGCTCGTGCTCGTGATCCCGGTCAACGGTCAAGTGCTCGTCGGCGGCAAGGTGATGACGCCGGCCGAGCTCGACAAGCTGTTCCAGGCCGCCTTCGTGCGCGACAAGTACACGCAGGTCGTGCTCAAGGCGGACAAGGGCGTGCAGCATGGCATCGTCGTCAACGTCATGGAGAAGGCGAAGGCGTCGGGACTGACGCGGCTCGCGATCGGCACGCAGTAGCTCAGCGCGCTTGCGCGTTGCGCTCGATCCAGCGCGCGAACGCCGCACCGAATCTGGCGAACAGCTCGCGCGTCGTGTCGCTCGCGAGCTTGCCGGCGGCGTCGAACAGCTTGTCGGCGGCCGTGATGTACATCTCGGGCTGCTGCAGCACGGGCATGTCGAGGAAGACCAGCATCTGGCGCAGGTGATGGTTCGCCCCGAACGCGCCGATACTGCCGGGCGCGACGCTGACCACGGCCGCCGGTTTGCCGGCCCACGCGCTCTTGCCGTAAGGGCGCGAGCCGACGTCGATCGCATTCTTGAGCACACCAGGCACCGAGCGGTTGTACTCGGGCGTCGCGAACAGCACGGCGTCGTGCTCGCGCACGCGTTCGCGCAGGCGCTGCCACGCCGGCGGTGGGGTCGCGGTGTCGAGATCCTGGTTGTAGAGCGGCAAGTCGCCGATCTCGAGCTGCTCGAACGCCAGCTCCTTCGGTGCGAGCTCCGCGATCGCGGTCGCGACCTCGCGCGTGAACGAGCCCTTGCGAAGACTTCCGACGAGCACGGCGACCTTGCGAGCCATGCGGAAACCTTGGCGCGCGCTAGGGGCGTCGCAAGCGATACAGGACGTGGCGGCGCACGGGGTGGCCGGCGATCGAAACCGCGCCATCCGGAAGCCGCGGGTGATCGAAGTCGTCTGCCGGATCGCGCTCCATGCCGAGCCGCTCCATCACCGCCAGCGAGCGCGTGTTCGAGGGGATCGTGAACGCGACGACCTCGGCGAGGCCGAGCGTGTCGAATCCGTACGCGACCGACGCGCGCGCGGCCTCGGTCGCGTAGCCATGCCCCCACGTGTCGCGTGCGATGCGCCAGCCGATCTCGACGGCGGGCGTGAACGGCGCGTCGAACGGGACATGCTGGATGCCGGTGTAGCCGATGAACCGGCCGGTGGTGCGCAGCTCGAGCGCCCAGATGCCGAACCCGTGGCGAGCGAAGTGCGCGCGCTGTCGCGCGATGCCGGCGGCGCACTCGTCGCGCGAGAGCAGCGCCGGATAGTTCGCCATCACCTCCGGATCGCGGCTGAGCTCGGTGTACCGATCGAGATCGTCGTCGCGCCACGGTCGCAGGATCAGGCGCGGTGTCTCGACGATCACAACAGGACGCCGCCGCTCGGCACGCCGGCGTCGGGCGGCGCCGCGGGCTCGGGCGGTGCGCCCGACGGCTCGACGGGCAGCGCGCTCGCGGGCGGGGCCGCCGTGCGGCCGGGCTCGGCGACGTTCGGCGGCGGCGGCGGGAACTTGTCGGGCGTCGGGCCGCCGGCCGGTCCACCGTGCAGTTCGTCGACGACGCGGCGCAGGAACGTCGCCCACGCCGCGGCATCGGTGGCGTGACGCGGGCGCTGCGCGGCGGCCGCGTCGAACTGCTTCGCCGCGTCGGCGAGCGCGGCATTCGCGTCGCGCAGGTGGAGCGCGGCGCGCCAGTACGAGACGTCGCCCTGCAGGCGCTCGATCTCCTTGCGCTCGTCGCGGCGCTCCGGCGCGCGCGCCAGGAGCAGCGCCTGCTCGAGCTCGGCCTGCGCGACATCGAGCGCGTTGGGCGCCGCGCTCTTGTCGACGGCCGCGTTCGGCGACGGCAGCGTGTCGAGCAAGTCGTGCGCGGACAGCGCGGTGCTCGCGCGATCGATCAGGACGTCGAGATACCAGTGCGCGAGCTCGTCGGGATCGTCGGTCTCGCGCGGGCGGCACTCGGCGTTCGCCGGCAGCGCGATCGGTTTCCACTCCGGTCCCGACAGCGCGTGGCTGCCCCACGGTGGAAAGTTGCGGCCTTGCTCCGCCGAGGCGTGATCGATCGCGCACGTGATGAGGTAGCGCTCGGCGTTGGCGCGGCCGAGGAAAACGAGCGCGGCGGTCGCGAGGCCGACGAGGATGGCGGCAGCGGAGATGACGATCGTGCGCCGGCTCGCGGGCGTGCGCGGGCGATCGGGATCGTCGAAGGGGTCGTCGGCGACGGGCGGCGGCGTCGGCGCACGGCGGCGCGTCGGCGCGCCGACGGCGTTCTGCAGGAACGCCGCCGGATCGGGGACGGCGCCGGGATCGGGAACGGGCGCCGAATCGGTCGTGGCAACGGGAACCGGCACGGCGGCGGCAGCGGGATCGGCAGCGGGATCGGGGACGGTATACGTCGACGGCCCGAGCGGTGGGTTGTCGTCGTGATCGTCGGTCACGGCGCGACCTCGACGCGGTTTCGCCCGCGCTGCTTCGCGCCGTACATCGCGGCGTCGGCGCGATCGATGAGCACGGCCATGGTCTCGCCCATCCGCCACTGCGCGATGCCGAC
>DATJXL010000053.1:0-36178 GCA_035500135.1 Kofleriaceae bacterium | reverse complement strand
TACGTGCCGATCGAGCCGGCAGCTCGACGTCGAGCCGCGACGCGACCGTCACCGCGAGGCGGCGATCACCTCGGCGAGCTTGGCCGCGACGTCGCGGTCCTCCTCGGTGACGTCGTGCAGCTGCTTGCGCAGCCGCTCGAGCTGCCTGCGGGATGCCCCGAGCTTCGCGATCGCCTCGACCAGAAGGCCGCGGCCGACCGGGTCGAGCGCGGAATCGAGCACCAGCTCGCCCAGCATCTCGCCGAACGCCGCCGGCTTGAACCACGGCGCGCGGTCCAGCCAGTCCTGGTAATAGCGGTCGCCCGTGCTCGTTGCCATCAGGTGGATCGCGACGATCACTCCGACCGGGATCGCGCGCGGCTTGCGCTCGAGTAACCTGGTCGTCAGCTTGTAGGCGGCCTTGCTGGCGGTCTGGAACAGCGGCGGTTCGGACCACATCGCGAACAGCCCTTCGAACGCCGCGTCGTAGAGCTCGCGATCCGCGGTGTCGGCGGTCAGTCGTTCGTAGATCGGCAGCAGCGCGTCGTCGCCGAGCTCGCCAGCGCGCGCGCAGGCGATCAACCGGAGCTGGCGGTCGGCGCCGGCCGTCATCAGGCGCTGCAGCTCGACCATGCCCCCCGGCGTGTCGCGCGCACGGCTCAGCAGATCGAGCCCGATCCTCGCCTGCCGATCCATCTCGATCCTCGGATCGCCCGGCGCGTACGATGGCGCGGGCGCGGGCGCAGCTGCGGGCGCCGCTGCTACTCCGGCGCGGGCGAGCTCCTCGCGGATGAGCGCCCGGATCTGCGCGATATCGTCGGCGGTCAGCATGCGGCGGCTACGCCGTCACCGCGAGCGCGTCGGCGAGCACGTCGATCAGCCGGTCGAGCTCGGCCTTCTCGGCGATGAACGGCGGCGCGAGCTGGATCGTGTCGCCGCCGTAGCGGACGTAGACGCCGCGCTCGAGGCACTTCATCGCGACCTCGAACGGCCGCTTCGCCGGCTCGCCCGGCACCGCCTCGAGCGTGATCCCCGCCGCGAGCCCGAAGTTGCGGATGTCGGTGACGTGCTTCGCGCCGCGCAGGCCGTGCACCTCGTCCTCGAAGTACGGCGCGAGCTCGCGCACGCGCTCGACCACGCGCTCCTTGACGAGGATGTCGAGCGCCGCGAGGCCGGCCGCGCACGCGACCGGATGCGCCGAGTAGGTGTAGCCGTGCGGCAGCTCGAGCATGTAGTCGGGGCCGCCGGCGTTGACGATCGTGTCGTAGATCGCCTTGGTCGCGATCACGCCGCCGAGCGGCTGTGCGCCGTTCGTGACCTGCTTCGCGAAGTTGAGCAGATCCGGCGTCACGCCGAACGCCTGCGCGCCGGTGAACGCGCCGGCGCGGCCGAAGCCGGTGATGACCTCGTCGAAGATCAGCAGGATGTCGTGCTTCGTGCAGATCTCGCGCAGCCTGTTGAGATATCCAACCGGCGGGATCACCACGCCGGCCGAGCCCGCGAACGGCTCGACGATCACCGCGGCGATGTTCGACGCGTCGTGCAGCGCGATCAGATCCAGCAGCTTGTCCGCGAGCGCGACGCCGCCGTCGGCCGCCATGCCACGCGTGAACGCCTTCGATCGATCGGACAGCGCCTGCTGCGTGTGCGGCAGGTGGAACGCCTCGACCGCCTGGCCGAACACCTTCCTGTTGCCGAGGATCCCGCCGACCGAGATCCCGCCGAAGTTGACGCCGTGATAGCCCTTCTCGCGGCCGATCAAGACGCGCTTCTCGGCCTTGCCCTTCGCGCGCCAGTACGCGCGCGCGATCTTGAGCGACGTGTCCGCCGCCTCCGAGCCCGAGCAGCAGAAGAACACGTGATCGAGCCCCGCCGGCGCGAGCTCCTTGATCTTGTTCGCGAGCGCGAAGCTGTGCGGGTGGCCGAACTGGAACGCCGGCGCGTAGTCGAGCGTGCGCGCGGTGTTCGCGATCGCGTCGGCGATCTCGCGCCGGCCGTGGCCGAGGCCGCAGCACCACAGCCCGCTGAGCCCGTCGAACACCTTCTTGCCCGCGGCGTCGATGTAGTAGGCGCCCTCGGCGCCGACGAACATGCGCGGGTGCTGCTTGAACTGCCGGTTGCCGGTAAACGGCATCCAGTGCGCTTCGAGCCACGCCGCGTCGGTCCTGACTTCGCTCATAGTGAAAACGTCCCGCGACGGATGAACTGCCCGCGACCTTGCACGCGCTGCGCGACCCACACGTCGTTCTCGACGACGAGCTCGCCGCGCGACAGCACGTGGCTCGGCGCGCCGACGACCTTGCGGCCCTCGAACGGCGAGTAGTCGACGTTCATGTGCAGCGTGTCCTTGCCGAGGATCTTCTCGCGCTTGGGGTCCCACACGACGACATCGGCATCGGCGCCCGGCGCGAGCGTGCCCTTCTTGCCGTACATGCCGAAGATCTTCGCGGGCGCGGTCGACGTGATCTCGACGAAGCGGTTGAGCGAGATCTTGCCCTGCGTGACGCCTTCCCACAGGAGATAAAGCCGGGTCTCGACGCCCGGCATGCCGTTGGGGATCTTCGAGAAGTCGTTGCGGCCGAGCTCCTTCTGGTCTTTCATGCAGAACGGGCAGTGGTCCGTGGCCACCACCTGCAAGTCGTAGTTGCGCAGGCCGCGCCACAGGTGATCGTGGTGGTGCTTGGGCCGCAGCGGCGGCGTGCACACGTAGCCGGCGCCCTTCCACTCGTTGCCCGGCTCGCCGCGCAGATCGTCCTCGCTGCAGAACAGATACTGCGGGCAGGTCTCGGCGTACGCGGGCAGGCCGCGGTCGCGCGCTTCCATCACGCGCTCGAGCGCGCGCTGCGCCGACAGGTGCACCATGTACACCGGCACGCCGGCCATCTCGGCGAGCGCGATCGCGCGCTCGGTGCCGGTCGCCTCGGCGACCTCGGGCCGGGTCAGCGCGTGATAGACCGGCGCGCGGTGCCCCTTGGCGAGCGCCTGCTGGACGAGCACGTCGATCGGCAGGCCGATCTCGGCGTGCATCGTGATCAGCGCACCGAGCTCGCCCGCGCGCTGCATGCCGCGGAAGATCTGCTGATCGTCGACGAGGAACACGCCGGGATAGGCCATGAACATCTTGAACGACGTCACGCCCTCGCGAACCATCGCGCTCATCTCCTCGAGCGCGGACGGGTTCGCCTCCGTCATGATCATGTGAAAGCCGTAGTCGATCGCGGCCTGGCCCTCGCTCTTGCCGAACCAGGCATCGAGCCCGGCGCGCATCGATCCGCCCTTCGCCTGGATCGCGAAGTCGACGATCGTCGTCGTGCCCCCGTGCGCGGCCGCGACCGTGCCGGTGTGGAAGTCGTCGCTCGCGGTGGTGCCGCCGAACGGCAGCGACATGTGCGTGTGGCAGTCGATGCCGCCCGGAATGACGTACTTGCCGCGCGCGTCGATCGCGCGATCGGCCTTGCCGCCGGGCACGCTGCCGATCGTCGCGACCTTGCCGTCCTCGAGCCAGACGTCGGCCGCGAACGTGTCGCTCGCGGTGACGACGGTGCCGCCGCTGATCAGCGTGCGCATCGCTAGCGATCCTCCGTGAGGATCCCGTACGAGTCTGGCCGGCGATCGCGGAAGAACTGCCACGTGCGGCGCACTTCCTCGATCATGTCGAGGTCGAGCGTGCCGACCACGAGCTCGTCCTTGTCGCGGCTGCCCATCGCGACGAACTGGCCGCGCGGATCGACGAAGTACGACTGGCCGTAGAACTCGCCGATGTTCCACGGCGCCTCGGTGCCGACGCGGTTGATCGCGCCGACGAAGTAGCCGTTCGCGACCGCGTGCGCGGGCTGCTCGAGCTTCCACAGATACTCGGACAGGCCCGCGACCGTCGCCGACGGGTTGTAGACGATCTCGGCGCCGTTCAGGCCGAGCGCGCGCGCGCCCTCCGGGAAGTGGCGGTCGTAGCAGATGTACACGCCGATCTTCGCGTACTTGGTCTGGAACGTCGGATAGCCGAGGTTGCCCGGGCGGAAGAAGTACTTCTCCCAGAACCCGCTGGTCTGCGGGATGTGGTTCTTGCGGTACTTGCCGAGGTACGTGCCGTCGGCGTCGACGACCGCGGCGGTGTTGTAATAGACGCCGGCCATCTCGCGCTCGTAGACCGGGATGACGAGCACCATCTTGTACTTCGCGGCGAGCGGCGCGAGCTTCTCGACCGTCGGGCCGGGCACGGCCTCGGCCGCGTCGTACCAGCGCTTGTCTTGCCCCGGGCAGAAGTACGGGCCGTTGAAGATCTCCTGCAGACACAGGATCTGCACGCCGCGCTTGCCGGCCTCGTGGATCATCGGCAGGTGCTTCTCGAGCATCGCGGCCTGGATCTCCGCGACGCTCTTCGACTCGTCGTTGATGGGATTGCTGGCCTGGATCAGGCCCGAGATGATCTTGCGCGCCATGTTAGTTGGTCACCAGGCCAGAGGTTTCCTTCGAGATGTCGCCCTTCCACGTCTCGGCGTCGCGATTGCTGCGCTTCTCCGCCTTCGCGTCGCGCGCCGCCTTCTGGCGATCGACGAGATCGTGGTGCGTCGTGAAGTACGGCAGGCTCTTGCCGACGAACTCGCGGATGCTGGCGAACTTGTGGTCGGTCATGAACTTGGAGAGCTCGTCCTTGAGCTCGGTGATGATCTCGTAGCCGCGCAGCATCGCGCCCGTGCACACCTGCACGGTCGATGCGCCGAGCAGGAAGAACTGCGCCGCGTCGTAACCGGTCTCGATGCCGCCGATGCCGCTGATCGCGACGCCCTTGTTCGCGCGCGCGACCTCCATCACCTGGCGCAGCGCGATCGGCCGCACCGCCTGGCCGGAGTAGCCGCCCGGCACGCTGTGGCCCTCGACCGTCGGCATCGGGCGCAGCGTCTTCAAGTCGATCCCGCACACGGACAGGATCGTGTTGATCATCGCGATGCCGTCGGCGCCCCCGCGCAGCGCGGCCGCGGCCGGCACCGTCGGGTTGCCGACGTTCGGCGTCATCTTCGCCCACACCGGAATGCGCGCGACCTGCTTCACCCAGCCGACGACCTCCTCGACGATGTCGGGGTTCTCGCCCATCGCCATGCCCATCTTGCGCTCGGGCAGGCCGTGCGGGCACGACAGGTTCAGCTCGAAGCCATCGACGCCGGTCTCCTGGACCTCGCGCACGATCTGCTGCCACGCCTCCTTGCGGTACTCCTCCATGATCGACGCGATCAGGATCTTTCCCGGGTACTGCTTCTTGAGCTGCTTGAGATCGTCGATCCAGTCGGCGTACGGGCGGTCGCTGATCAGCTCGATGTTCTGGAAGCCGATCACTTCCTCGCTCGTGCGCGCGCGCAGCTTCGCGTAGCGCGGCGCCGTGTTGATGACCTTGCTCGCGTCGAGCGAGAACGTCTTGCAGACCATTCCGCCCCAGCCGAGGTCGTAGCTGCGCGCGATCACCTTGCCGTTCGTTCCCGGCGGGCCCGACCCCAGGACGAACGGGTTGTCGAACTTCATGCCATTGACGGTGATTGCGAGATCGACCACGGCGGCTCCTCGAGCAATGGGAAAGAGGGTTGGCTAGCACAGCCTCGGAGGGACGTTCAACCTCGATCTGTTCCGTGGGACAATCGACGGATGTCCCGTCCCCGGGGGGTCGGCTGGCTGTTCGTGCTCGCCGCGTGCGACCGCGTGCTCGGGCTGACGACGGTCGGGCCGCTTCCCGACGCGCCGATGCTGGCCCCCGGCACCTGGGCCGAGGTCGCGCTCGGCGGCACTCACGGCTGCGGCATCCGCCTCGACGGATCGCTGTGGTGCTGGGGAGATGGCGCGTCGGGCCAGCTCGGACTGGGGCCCGACGTGCTGGCCACGGCGATGCCGACGCGCGTCGGGACCGCGACCTGGAAGCACGTGTCGGCCGGTCTCGCCGCGACGTGCGCGATCGACACCGGCGACGCGTTGTGGTGCTGGGGCGCCAACGACGATGCCCAGCTCGGCGACGGCTCGACCACGAACCGGACGAGCCCGGTGTCGGTGGGATCCGGTCACTGGAGCGCGATCGCGCTCGGCGACCAGCACGCGTGCGCGCTCGACGCCGCCGGCGGGCTGTGGTGCTGGGGCGACAACTCGTACGAAGAGCTCGGTCAGAGCGACCTGGCGCAACGCACCACGCCGACGATGGTCCCGAGCACGTTGCCGTGGACGAACGTCACGTCCGGTCCGGGCTTCTCGTGCGCGGTCCGTTCCGATCACACCGCGTGGTGCTGGGGCAGCGACTCCTACGGCCAGCTCGGCATCGGCATGTACGTCGCGTACGTGCCGCCGACGATGGTCGACAGCGAGGCATGGAGCGTGATCTCGGCGGGCGGCACCCACGCGTGCGGTCTGTTGACCGACGGGCATCTGCGCTGCTGGGGCTCGAACACGTATGGCGAGCTCGGCCTCGAGCAGGTCGGGAGCTCGGGGACGCCGGCCGCGTCCGGCGACCCGACGATGACGTGGACCTCGGTCGCGACGGGCGCGCAGCACACGTGCGCGACGTCGGCCGCGGGTGAGCTGTGGTGCTGGGGCTCCAACTCGGTGGGACAGATCGGGATCGCGATGACGTCGCAGTACAACCCGGAGCCGCACACCGTCGTCGGAGGCGCGACGACGTGGGCCACGGTCGCCGCGGGCGGCGAGCAAACCTGCGGGCTCGGTGCCGACCACAACCTGTGGTGCTTCGGGCGCGGCACGACCTCGGTGTCGAGCGTCACGACGCCGACGCAGGTCGCGGGCACGTGGTCGGCGATCAGCGTCGGTCAGACGACCGCCTGCGCGATCGCGAGCGATGCATCGCTGTGGTGCTGGGGCGCGAACTACAGCGGCGAGGTCGGCGACGGCACGTACGCGAACCGCGCGACACCGACTCGCATCGCCGACCCGAGCTGGACAGCGCTCTCGGTGGGCGCCTCGTACGCGTGCGCGCTGCGCAGCGACGGCTCGGCGTTCTGCTGGGGCGCGGGACCCATCGGTGATGGCTCGTCACAGCGCGCACTACCGACGCTCGTCGTCGGCGGTCCGTACGCCGCGATCTCGGTGGGCGATGAGCACGCGTGCGCGATCGAAGCCTCGAGCGGGTTTCTGCAGTGCTGGGGCCAGAACAGCAGCGGCCAGCTCGGCACCGGCGACACGATGGCGTACTACGTGCCGCAGACGATCGGCATGGCGACCTGGACCGAGGTCTCGGCCGGATTCGATCACACGTGTGGAGTGAGCGGGGCAAGCCTGCTGTGCTGGGGGGACAACAGCTTCGGCGAGCTCGGCACCGGCACGTTCGTTTCGCAGATGTCGCCGTTTCCGATCGGCAGCGCGGCCACGCCATCTTCTGGTCTCTACGACACGTGCGCGGTCGGCGGCGGAGCTCTGGCCTGCTGGGGTTCAAACGTCTTCGGCGAGGACGGCATCGGATCGTCGACCGCGGCGATCTCTCCGACCCTGATCACGGGGACCTGGAACGAAGTCGGGATCGCGTACCAGCATGCGTGCGCGATCGCCTCCGATCACACGCTGTGGTGCTGGGGCAGCAACGGCTACGGGCAGGTCGGGCAAGCCAGCTTGCTGGCCAACTACCTGAGCCCGATGCAGGTCGACACCGGCACGGCGTGGCAGCACGTGGGCGTGGGCTGGCAATCGAGCTGCGCGACCAAGACCGACGGTAGCCTGTGGTGCTGGGGCGATAACTCGAGCGGCGAGCTTGGCATCGGAGTGTCCGCTTCGAGCGGCCCCGTGCTGGTGCCGTGATCACGGCATCAGCATCTGCGGCGCGCCGACCGTCACCGTCGGCGGCGGATCGACCGCCTTGCGCACGCGCGCCATGTTCACCTCGATCGCGTTGCTGCCGCTCGAGTAGTCGTCGAAGCGCACGCTGATCGAAGTCGTGATGTCGCTATCGTGGGTGATCGTGCCGACGTCGACATCCGCGAGGCGATAGCGGCTCGACGTCCCGTAGTTCTCGACGCCGTACAGCTGGAACGACGTGTCGAACGGGTGGAGGTCGCCGGGCTGGAGGTTGTCCTGCGTGTCCATCACCTCGGGATGGATGCCGGCCTCGTTGCGCGTGTTCCACAGTAGCCACGGCGCGGCCGTTCCCGATCCGTTCTGGAAGCCGCCCCAGAAGTACATCGTGTTCTCGCCGGCCTGCGGCGCCATGCTGAAGTCGGTGGCGGTGCCCGGACCGTACGTCGCGACCGATCGGAACGTCGAGCCATTCGGCACGTGCGCGGCGCCGCCCGACTCCGAGCCGGAACCGGACGCGATCCACGCCGAGCCGAGGCCGCTGCCCGCGAAGTCGTCGTAGAAGTCGAAGACCTGGGTCGGATCGGCCAGCGCCGCCGTCGTCGGCGACGGGTTGCCGCAGTACAGCCAGTAGTCGATCGCGACCGTGTTCGCGGCGAGCGGCGCGCCGAGCTGGAACCAGATCCACTGCGGCGCACCGACCTCGTCGATCACGCGCGCGAGCTCGGTGTCTTGCCACACGACGCGCACGCCGTCGCGGCTGCCGGCACACGGCGCGGCGTCGAGGTCGTAGGAGAACCCGACCTGGAAGCCGGTCGCGAGCGCGACCGAGTCTTCGATCGCGAGCGGCATGCGGTAGGGCCACGCCGGGTCCCACCAGCCCGCGGGTGCACCATCGCCGCTGCCGCCCGGCGCGTCGGCCGAGCCGCCTCCCGCCAGGGGGTTACCGTGCTGGAACGAGCAACTCGCGCAGACCAGCGCCACCACGACACGCACCTCGTCATCGTATCGCGGCTCGCGGCCCGCCCGGAAGATTCCGGTTTCGCGGGGCACGTCGTCGTGTTAGGCCATCGCTCCGCATGAGCGCAAAGACGATCTCCCACTGGATCGACGGCAAGCTGTCCGAGCGCACGCCCGAGCGGACCGGCGACGTGTTCAATCCCGCCACGGGCGAGGTGCAGGCGAAGGTCGCGTTCGCGACGCCGGCGATCGTCGACGAGGCGGTCGAGTCGGCCACGCGCGCCGCGGCATCGTGGCGCAGCAGCTCGCTCGCGAAGCGCACGAAGATCCTGTTCGCGTTCCGCGAGCTCGTCGATCGCCACAAGGGCGAGATCGCGAAGCTGCTCACGCTCGAGCACGGCAAGGTCACGGCCGACGCGATGGGCGAGGTCCAGCGCGGCCTCGAGGTGATCGAGTTCGCGTGCGGCATCGCCGATCTCCAGAAGGGCGAGTACTCCCAGAACGTGTCGACCGAGGTCGACGCGTACTCGATCCGCCAGCCGCTCGGCGTGGTCGCCGGCATCACGCCGTTCAACTTCCCGGCGATGGTGCCGATGTGGATGTATCCGCTCGCGATCGCGTGCGGCAACACGTTCGTCTTGAAGCCGAGCGAGCGCGATCCGTCGGCATCGATCTTGTGCGCGCAGCTGCTCGCCGAGGCCGGGCTGCCGCCGGGCGTGCTCAACGTCGTGCACGGCGACAAGGTCGCGGTCGATCGCATTCTCGAGCACCCGAAGATCGCCGCGGTGTCGTTCGTCGGCTCGACGCCGATCGCGCACTACATCTACGAGACCGGCACGAAGCACGGCAAGCGCGTGCAGGCGCTCGGCGGCGCGAAGAACCACATGATCGTGCTGCCCGACGCCGACATGGAGCTCGCGGCCGATGCGGCGGTGTCGGCCGGCTACGGCTCGGCGGGCGAGCGCTGCATGGCGATCAGCGTGCTCGTGTGCGTCGGCAACGCGGCCGACAAGCTCGTGCCGATGATGAAGGAGCGGATCGGCAAGCTGCGCGTCGGCGACGGGCTCGACGCCGGCAGCGAGATGGGGCCGCTGGTGACACGCGCGCACCTCGACAAGGTGCGCGGCTACGTCGACCGAGGCGTGGCCGAAGGCGCGACGCTCGTCGCCGACGGGCGCGGCCTGCGCGTCGACGGCCGCCCCGGCGGCTTCTTCCTCGGCCCGTGCCTGTTCGATCGCGTGACGCCGGCGATGGAGATCTATCGCGACGAGATCTTCGGTCCCGTGCTATCGACCGTGCGCGTCGCGACGTACGACGACGCGATCGCGCTCGTGAACAGGAACCCTTACGCGAACGGCGTCGCGATCTTCACGAACGACGGCGGCGCGGCGCGCAAGTTCCAGCACGACGTCGAGGTCGGCATGGTCGGCATCAACGTGCCGATTCCGGTGCCGATGGCGTACTACTCGTTCGGTGGGTGGAAGGCGTCGCTGTTCGGCGACCACCACATCTACGGCCGCGACGGCGTACACTTCTACACGCGCACCAAAGCGGTGACGTCGCGGTGGCCGGATCCGCGCCATCGCGGTGTCGACCTCGGGTTCCCGCAGAACCGGTAGACGCACTGCCGCGAGACGACCGTCAGTCGGGCCGGTAGAGGACGAGCGCGGTGACGACCGTGCCGTCGCGCGCGGGCTCGGGCGGCGTCCATTTCTTGCCGCCGGTCCACGCCTGATACTCCGCGGATCGCTGCACGGCGTGCACCGCGCGCTCGTACAGCTCCTGCGACGCGAACGTGTAGGTCGCGGTGCAGCCCGCGATGAAGCAGCCGGCGTCGTCGGCGCGGGCCGCGTGCTGCCCGATCTGATCGAGCAGCGCCGTGCCGCGATCGGTCCACGGCTCGCGGCCGGAGCCGGAGTCGCGCACCGGCCGCGTGACACGCTCGCGCTCGGCCGGATCGGGTGCGGGTGGGGCGACCGGGGCGGATGCGGCGACGGGTGCGGATGCGGCGACGGGTGCGGGTGCGGCGACGGGGGCGGGCGCGGCGACGGGTGCGGGCGCGGCGACGGGCGCGGGCGCGGGTGCGGGTGGATCGACAGGTTTCGCCGCCATCCGCAACCAGATCGCAAACGCACCCAGCACCGCGCCGAGCGCCACGAGCACGCCGAGCTTCACGGTGCGAGCTCGAGCGCGCCGCTCCACGAACCGCAGCGATTCACGCCGTCCTTCGTGACATCGCAGCGCGACGCCTTGACGTCGACGAAGTGCCCTGGCGTGAGGCCGGTCGCCGCGAGCGGGATCGCGACCTCGAGCAGCCATTCCTCGTCGTTGTTCTTCGGATCGTCGAGCGAGCCATCGCGATCGAGCGCGACGCGCAGCCCGGGCGTGTCGGGCGTGACCTTGCCGGTCGCGTCGAGCCGCAGCGCGAGCGCACCGACGTGGAGCTCGAACGCGTCGCTGGTCTGGATGTTCTCGTCGGCCGCGTACAGGCCGACGAAGAGATCCTTGTCGTCGTGCAGGAACCGCACCTCGGACGACGGACGCGCGAGCGCGCCGTCGGATCCGAGGAACTGGCCGCGCAGCGAGACCTTCGACCAGTCGGGCTCGGTCCATTCGCCGTCGATGACGATCGGGACGGTCGCGCGCGGGATGTCGTGATTCGCAGGTGCGGGCGGCGCGCTCTCGTGTTTGCAGCTCGAGAGTGCGATCACGAGCAGGAGCGCGCTAGATCGACGTGCCATCGGCCTTGATGTTGAACGCGTCCATCGCGGCGTTGGACTGGTAATCGTGCGTCGAGACCGTGAGCGAGCCATCGGAGTTGCGACTGACGAGCGAATACCCGTAGTTCGTTCCGCTCGTGAGTGGTGCGCCGCCGAGGCCATTGATGATCTCCTTGTCGTACGACTCGTGAGAGTACTCGTGAGTATGGCCGACGATCAGCAACGTCAGCGGATTCTGGCTGATGATCGTCTGACTTTCGGAGCAACTCGTAGACGACACGTCGGCCGCGCTCTCGTGCCGGACGACGAACGTGTACGTCGTCGCCTTCGCCAGCTGCGAGCTGAGCCACGACGACTGCGTCGACGTCCACGCGTTGCACGCGACGATCAC
This sequence comes from Kofleriaceae bacterium, assembly GCA_035500135.1. Taxonomy (GTDB): domain Bacteria; phylum Myxococcota_A; class Polyangia; order Haliangiales; family Haliangiaceae; genus JABFXX01. The sequence continues at coordinate 24,355 of DATJXL010000053.1, read as the reverse complement.
GAGCTTCGCGGTCCAGCTCATGTCGCTCGCCATGAAGTTCTCGACGTAGTACGGCTCGGTCTCGCCGATCGGCGACAGCATCGTGTCGATGAACGCGGTCATGTTCTTCGTGACGCCGTCGGTGTTGCCCGAGCCGCAGTTCGACGCCGTGTATCCGGTGCACTCGTGATTGCCCATCGCGGGATAGAACGGACCGCTGTACGCGGCCCGCGCCGACATGTACTTGTCGATCTGCGGCTGCTGCTCGCTGCCCGACGTGCTCGCATATTGATAATCGCCGGTGCCGACCACGAACTGCACCTTCGGCGTCGAGTCCGCGATGTCCTGATAGATCGTCGTGATGATCGACGTCGGATAGTTCGACGTGTCGTCGATCGACGACGGCCGCGTGTCGCCGACGATCGCGAACACGAGTGGCGCACCACCGCCGCCGCCCCCGCCGCCGCCGCCACCACCACCTCCTCCTCCTCCGCCTCCTCCGCCGCCGCCACCGCCACCACCTCCGCCGCCGTTACCGCCACCCCCGTTCATCTCCGAGCCTGCACAAGCTGCAATGATGAGAGTCAGTGCGAGAAACGCGCGCATCAGTTCCCCCCTTGAGTTGCGAAAACGGTAATGCGTCGTTTTCGTCGCGGCCAAGCGAATTCCTCGTCGAAATCCGAGCAAAATCTTTGCAGTACAAAGCATGCGCACGCGATTCGATCGCGATACGAGCAGTGCAGTGCGCGACTCGCGCAGTGCTCTGACCGCGAAGCAACGGCCTGTACGGAGCGTGCACTCCGCGGCGTGGCGATCAGCTACGCGGCTTCGTCGGGTCGATTTCGCCCGACGCCGTCGTCAACACGTCGGACGTGATCGGGCGCAGCGGCGGCGGCGGCGTCCACTTCGGCTTCGTGAAGCGTGGCCCGATCGGCGCGTACGCCTGATCGTCGCCGGCGCGCGGCGTGTCGTCGCCGAACGTCACCAGCTCGGGCACGGCACCTTCGGCCTGACGCGATGCCTCCGCGAGGTCGGCGACGATCGCGACGCCCGCGGCGAGCTCGCGCGCGAGCGCGCGCACCTCGAGCGCCGTCGGGCGCGCGGTCGGCTCGGGTGACAGCATGCTGGCGATCAACGCGGCGACGCCGGGCGTCGCGCCGGAAACCTCGGCGACGCGAGCGTCGGTCGGAAACCGCCCGGTCAGCACGCGATACGCGATGACGCCGAGCGCGTAGATGTCGACGCGGCCATCGCCGTGCTGGCCCTCGGGCGCGGCGTACACGCCGAGATCCGCCCGGCGCACGCCCCAGTCGGTGATGCACAGCGAGAACGCGCGCGCGCCGGTCGACATCACGATCGCGCGCAGCGTGAGCGCGCGGTGGACGAGCCCGTGCTCGTGCGCGTGCGCGAGCACGTCTGCGAGATCGTGAACGAGCGCCGCCACTTCTTCCGGCGGCATCGCGCGGCGCGCGATCACGTCGTACAGCGCGACGCCGCTCGGCACCTCGACCGCGACCCACGGCCGGCGATCCGCGAGCACGCCGCGATCGACGATCGGCGCGATGCCGGGATGGCCGAGCGCCTCGATCATCCGTGCGGTGCGCAGCATGTCGATCGCGCTCGCGCGCCAGTCGGTCGCCGAACCAAGCGTGATGATCACGCGGCGCGGGCTCGCGACATGAACGGCGCGGTACGCGTCGCCGGGCAGCTGTCCGACCACGCGATACGGCCCGATCTCGTCGCCGACCTCGATGTTCATCGCGGCGCGACTCTGCCAAACGCGAGCCGTCGCGCGCAAGTAACAAGTGGCCGGAGCACTAACCAGCGCTGGCCGCGACTAGATTAGCTCTTGATCCGGACCTGGAAATCCACGCTCGGCGCGGGAGGTTGTGCGACCTCGCCGTGCGGCGGCGTCCACCGCGTCTTCGCGGGAGGGGCCAGCTCGAGCGTCTCGGCGATCCAAGCCGCGCGCGCGTGGATCTCGGCCGCCGATGGCCGCGCCGGCGCGTCGGGCGCGAGCATCGCGTCGATCAAGCTCGTCAGCTCCGCGGGCGCGGACGGGCACTGCACCTGCGCGCTCGCCGTGGGCTCGAGCAACGAGCCGGTGAGCGCGCGGAACGCGAGCGCGCCGAGCGCGTGGACATCGCACGACGGATCGACGTCGCGCCCGGCCGAGACCTCGCCCCAGCCGGTCAAGCACAGCGGGAACGCGCGGTCGGGCGTGCGCAGCACGACGGCTTCGTCGATGCGATGGTGCACGACACCGCGCGCGTGCGCGTGCTCGAGGATCTCCGCCACCGCGCGCATCGCGACGACGAGATCCGCGATCGCGATCGGGCCGTCCTTCATCGCATCGGCGAGCGCCGCGCCGTGCACGAGCTCGAGCGCGACCCACGGCCGCTTGTCGGGCAGCACGCCGCATTCGAACACGCGAGGTACGCCGGGGTGCGATAGCGCCTCCAGGATGCACGCCTCGCGCAGCAGCTTCACCGCGAGCTCGCGCCCGCCGACGTGGCCCACCTTGACGGCCGCGCGCCGCGGCAAGACCAGGTGGACCGACGCGTAAACGACCCCGGTCTCCTCGCCGCGCACCTGCGCGACGACCTTGTAATCGCCGACGCGCGTCCCCGGGCGCAGACGGTCGCGCGTGCTCACGCCGGCTCGTGTTGCATGCAGCATGCCGCGCGATCTGCGCGAAGGTTCGTCGCCGAGGTCGGTGCAGCGTGGTCTGCAAGCCTCAGCGCGCGACAATTCTCGTCAGCAGCCAGTACGACCCGCCGGCCAGCCCGAACCCCACGAACCACGACCAGTCGGCGATGGGCTGCATCGGCGGCCAGAACTTGCCGAGCAGCGCGACGGCGGTCCCGGCGAGCGTCGCGGCGACCGCGGGCAGGTTCCAGCCGCCCAGGTAGCGATAGGCGCCGTCGCTCTTGTAGAGCGACGCGAGATCGAGCTTGGTGCGCCGCACGATCCAGTAGTCGACGACGAGCACGCCCGCGATCGAGCCGAGCGCGGCGCCGTAACCGCCGAGCCAGTCGCCGATGTAGCGCCCCGGATCGGCGAGCAGCTGCCACGGCATGCACGCGATGCCGAGCACGCCGGTGATGAGCCCGCCGCGCTTGAAGTCGATCTTGCGCGGGAACGCGTTCGCGAAGTCGTTCGCGGGCGACACCACGTTCGCCGCGATGTTGACCGCGAGCGTCGCGACCACGACCGTGAACATCGCGATCGTCACGATCCAGCGGCTCTCGAACTTGCCCGCGAGCTCGATCGGCTCCCAGATCGCGTGGCCGTAGATGACCTGCGTCGCCGAGGTGATCGCGATCGCCATCGCCGCGAATACGGTCATCGTCGACGGCAGCGCGACGGTCTGGCCGATCATCTGGCCGCGCTGGCTCGAGCCGAAGCGCGTGAAGTCGGGCATGTTGAGCGACAGCGTCGACCAGAACGCGATCGTGGCGGTCAGCTGGGGCACGAACACCGCGAAGAACGACGTGTCGCCGTGAAACGACGTCTGCTCGAGGATCGGGCCGAGCCCGCCCGCGCGATGCACGGCCCAGCCGAGCAGGATCGCGGTCATCACGAGCACGTACGGTGCGGCCCAGCGCTCGACGCGGCGGAGCAGATCCATGCCGCGGAAGATGATGAGGACGTTGAGGCCCCAGAACAGCAGGAACGAGATCCACTGCGTGTTCGCGAACTCGATCGCACGATGAGTTTGAGGATCGATGCTCCAGCTCGGATACCCGGTGCCGAGCAGGTCGCGCCAGCCCGGCCACAGCGACGTGAAGAACGTCTGCAGCGCGCTGCCGCCGATCCACGCGTTGATGCCGAACCAGCCGCACGCGACGAGCGCGCGCATCAGCGCCGGCAGGTTCGAGCCCGAGGTGCCGTAGGCGGCGCGCGCGAACACCGGGAACGGGATGCCGTACTTCGTGCCGGGATGCGAGTTGAGCAGGATCGGCGCGAGCACGATCAGGTTGCCGAGCAGGATCGTGCCGAGCGCCTGCCACCACGCCATGCCCTGCGCGATCATCGCGGCGGCGAGCGTGTACGTCGGGATGCAGTGCGCCATCGAGATCCACAGCGCGGCGTAGTCCCACGTGCCCCACGTGCGGCGCGCGACCGCGACCGGCGCGAGGTCGTGGTTGTAGAGCGGCGACTTCGCGAGCTCGTCGGGCGCGGCGAGCTCGACCCGGCCGTCGGCGTGCTGGATCTCGACGTTCACGCGCACGTCCTCGCTCGGCAACGTCGCTTGGTCACGCGGCCAGCCTAGCGCGAATCGGTTATCGTCGGCGCGCGAGCAAGCAGAGCGAGCTCGTCACCCGCACGGCAGGGATCGCGGTCGAGGTCGCTGCCAAGCACGCGGCGGACGTCGATCGCGACGCGCGGTTCCCGCACGAGACATTCACCGCGCTGCGCGAGGCACGCCTCGCTGCTCGATCCGTGCGCCGATGCGTGGGACTCCGCGATCACCGCGCTGGAACAACACGCCGATTGACTGCAGCGATCGCGCGTTTCATAGTTCGCGCATGGTGGACACGTTAGGCGCGCTCTCGGTCTGGGCCGGCTTCTTGCTGCTCGTCGTCGGCGGCATCTGGTTCATCGTGACGGCGTTCCGCGAGAGCATCCTGTGGGGACTCGGCGTGCTGTTCGTGCCGCTCGTGCCGCTCATCTTCTTGATCCTCGAATGGCCGAGCGCGAAGCGCCCGTTCTTCTGGCAGCTGTGGGGGCTCGCGCTCGTGTTCCTCGGTGCGGTCGTGCTATCGGCGCCGATTCCGTTCATCCACATGCACCACTTCTGATCGCGCGGCTACTGCATCTGCGCGCAGTACACCGGCTCGTCGTGTTCGCACGTGATCATGTGCGGCGCGGCGAACGCGCCTGAATCGCCCAGCGACGAATCGCCGACATACGCGTAATCAGTGCTGTCGCTCGTCGTCCAGCTCGCGCAGTCGTACTCGCCCATGTTGGTGACGCCATTCGCGGCGCCGGTGTAGACGAGCGCCGACGCGACGTGGTTGCCGTCGGGGTCGACGTCGATCGGCGCGGTGAACGTCGTGAAGTCTGCGGTCGCCGCCACGCCGTCGACGCGATGCCACGGCGTCGTGACGGTTCCGAACCGAGCGATCGCCGGCGTCGCGTCGATGCCGAGCATCGCCATGAACGTGCCCGGAAGACCGCGGCTCGCGGCCTCGCTCTCGCATTCGGTATCGGCGGCGGCGCGGTGGTCGGCGGCGTGAAACGGATTGGTCGACAAGAACACGAGCGGCGATGCGACCGGCAACGACAGCTCGGCCTGATGACCGACGCCGAAGCAGTACAGATGAGCGGCCGAGTCGCAGCCGATCGTCATCAAGTCCTCGTAGGTCCAATCCGGGCTGCCGTTTCCGGTGAGGCCGACGCGGATCGGTTCGTTGGACCCCTGCAGCCCGTTGCAATCGTTGCCCGCGTCATCGCCGCCGCTGCCAGTCGTTCCGGTCGCGACCACGGTGTCGACCGGAATGTCTGCGCCCATCTCGTCCTTGGCCGGCGGATACATGAGCTTGCCAGCGACCAGATCATCCACCGTATCGACGAACGGCACGTCGTCGGTGCGCTGCCAGCCGCGCGAGCCCGCAAGCGCCGCGGCGGCCGGCTGCGTCGGAGTCGACAGCCACGCCACGAAGTTCCCGCTCAGCCCGGCACGGTGCGCGACCGTCGAGCACACGGTGTTCGCACCCTGCTGCCCGCCGAGCGAGCTGATCACGTACGTCGTCGACGTGACGAACATGTAGTTCACCGGAGCCGGCGCCGGCTTGGTCAGACATCCGGCGAGCGCGACTGCCCACCACGAACGAGCACGCACCGGGGTATCGTAACCGAGATGGCTCGGCTGCGAGTGGGGATCGATCTGGTGCAGGTCAGCCGCATCGCGGAATCGATCGAGACGTTCGGCGAGCGTTTCCTCGCGCGCGTGTTCACCGCGGGCGGCCGGCGACGTCGCGCTCGCGCTGTCGCTCAGCCGCGAGGGTGATCTCGCGACGGCCGTGGTGATAGCGTCGGAGCCGTGAGCGAGCACGAGTCGAAGGTCCTCTACCAGGCCGGCATGACCTCGCACGCGAGCGTCAACGTGATGCTCGCGCTCGGGGGCGAGCTCGACGTCGAGTTTCCGGATCACATGCTCAAGCGCAGCGTGTTCGAGAGCATCGCGCCGATCGCGGCCGCGATCGGCGAGCTCGTGACATGACGCCGCGCGTGCGCGGCCGCACGCGGATCGCGCTCGATCGCGGCTGGCAATGCGTCGCCACGCCGGCGGGCGCGTTCGCCGAGCCGCGCCAGCTGCGCGACGCTGCGTGGATCCCGGCGGCCGTGCCGGGCACCGCGGCCGGCGCGCTGCGCGCGGCCGGGGCCTGGAGCTGGGACGAACCGCGCCGTTTCGACGGCGAAGACTGGTGGTGGCGCGTGGCGCTGCCCGACAACTGGACCGGGCGGATCGGCTTCGACGGCGTCGCGACGCTGTGGGACGCGTGGCTCGACAAGGAATGGATCGCGCACGGCGACAGCATGCACGAGGCGCGCGTGATCGACGTGCCGATCGCGGGGCGCGAGCTCGTGATCCGCTGCCGCTCCCTCGACGCCGAGCTCGCGGCGAAGCGGCCGCGCCCGCGCTGGCGCGTGCCGATGGTCGAGCACCAGCAGCTGCGCTGGGTCCGCACGACGCTGCTCGGCCGCACGCCGGGGTGGTCGCCGCCCTGCCCCGCGGTCGGGCCGTGGCGCGCGGTGTGGCTCGAGCCGAAGGGCCAGCCGCGGATCGGCGTCGTCGACGTCGAGGCGCGGGTCGAGGCCGGCGTCGGCTTCGTGACCGTCGGCGCGCAGCTGCCGGCCGACACCACCGGCGCGACGCTCGTCGTCACGCGCGGCGACGTGCGAATCGCACGCGAGCTCGCGCACGAGCTCGGCGCGTGGACCGGCAGCGCGGCGGTGCGCGCGCCGGCGCTGTGGTGGCCGCACACGCACGGCGAGCCGGCGCGCTACGACGTGCAGCTCGAGCTCGCCGGCGGCATGGTCATCGATCTCGGCGCGATCGGCTTTCGCGCGATCGCGATCGATCGCGGCGACGACGGCCGCGACTTCGCGCTCTCCGTCAACGGCGTGCCCGTGTTCTGCCGCGGCGCGTGCTGGACGCCGCTCGACGCGGTCACGCTCGCCGGGCCGCGCGACGCGTACGACGCCGCGGTGCGCCGGCTCGTCGCCGGCGGCATGAACATGCTGCGCGTCGGCGGCACGATGGTCTACGAGGACGACGCGCTCTACGACGCGCTCGACGCGCACGGCGTCTTGCTCTGGCAGGACCTGATGTTCGCGAACATGGACTATCCCGAGGACGATCCCGTGTTCCGCGCGGCCGCGCTCGCCGAGGTCGACGCGCAGCTGATGCGCCTGCAAGCGCGGCCCGCGCTCGCGATCGCGTGCGGCAACAGCGAGGTCTCGCAGCAGGCCGCGACGAGCAGCGCGCCGCGCGAGCGCTGGACGCCGCCGCTGTTCGAGCAGGCGATCGCCGAGCGCGTGCGCGTGGTCGCGCCCGGCGTCGCGTACGTGCCGTCGAGCGCACACGGCGGCGTGTTTCCGCACGAGCCGAGCGCCGGCACGACCTCGTATTACGGCATCGGCGCGTACCGGCGCCCGCTTGCCGACGCGCGTGCGAGCAGCGTCGTGTTCGCGTCGGAGTGCCTGGGCTTCGCAAATTTGCCCGCAGGCGCGCCCGGGCCGAAGGCGCACACGCCGCGCGACGCCGGCGCGAGCTGGGACTTCGACGACGTGCGCGATCATTACGTGCGCGAGCTGTACGGCGTCGATCCGGCCGAGCTGCGCGAGCGCGATGTCGAGCGCTATCTCGCGCTCGGCCGCGCCGCGACCGGCGAGGCGATGGCGCGTGCGTTCACCGAGTGGCGGCGCACCGGCTCGCGCTGCCGCGGCGCGCTCGTGTGGTTCCTGCGCGATCTGTGGCCGGACGCCGGCTTCGGCCTGTGCGCCGCCGACGGCACGCCGAAGCCGTGCTGGTGGATCGCGCGCCGCGCGCTCGCGCCGCAGCTGCTCGCGATCACCGACGACGGCGCGAGCGGGCTCGCGCTGCACGTCGTCAACGATCGCGCCGAGCCGCTCGCCGGCACGCTCGAGCTGCAGCTGTGGCGCGGCGGCGACGTACCGGTCGGCCGCGCCGAGCGCACGGTCGAGGTCGCGCCGCGCGGTGCGCTCGAGCTCGCCGCCGACTCGCTGTTCGATCACTGGCAGGATCTGTCGTGGGCGTATCGCATCGGCCCGCCGGTCGCCGATCTCGTCCACGCCCGGCTCGGCGAGCTCGAAGCGTTCTGGTTTCCGCGCGGCCTGCCGTCCGAACGCGAGGCCGACGTCGGGCTCGAGGTCACGCCGGTCGCCGGCGGCTTCGAGCTAGCGGCGAAGCGGTTCGCGCAGACGATCGCGATCGCGAGCGATCGCGGCGAGCCCGACGACAACTACTTCCATCTCGCCCCGGGTGCCAGGCGAACCATCGCGGTGTGTGGCAAATGCACGATCGCGGCGCTGAACGCCGAACGCACGCAATATTTCGAAGTCGCGTGATCCTCGGTTACCATGTCGGCATGCTTCGCCTGATCACGCTCTCGTCCGTTGTCGCGGTATCCGTGCTCGCGTACGCGTGTGGCAGCTCGAGCAGCCCGGGCAAGGTCGACGGCAAGCCGGGTGACGGCAAGCCCGTCGACGGGCCGCCGGGCGAGACCGCGCAGCTCACCGTCAACAACTACGAGTCGTGGTGCACCGTATCCATCAACCACGACAACGCGACGATCATGGACACGTACACCGCGACCGTCGGGCTCGGCGCGGTCACGCTCGTGGCCTCACCCGCCTCCGAGACCTTCGAGCTCGGGTCGAACATGTGGCATCTCGTCGACAGCGACGGCGGCAGCGGCATCGCCGGCACGCAGATGGGCACCGGCGACACCGCGACCAGCACCGCGACCGTGACGATCTCGAGCACGGCTGCCAAGTGCGTGTGGGTCTGCTGTCCGTTCTCCCCCAGCGGCACCGGCTGCCCCACGACCAATCAGTGCCCGTGAGTTGTGTACGATGCGCGCATGAAGCGTGCAACGTGCATCCTGATCGCGATCGCGGCGTGTCATTCCCACGCGGGGCCTGAAGGCACGCCGCACGGCAACGACCTCGTGCTCGATCGCTACGGCATGCCGTCGGTGTCGAACGGCCCGGCCGCGTGCCCGTCTCGCAACGGCGAAGGCTCGATCAAGCTCACGTACGACAACGGCCAGGACCGCGTGAAGGGCGAGTGCAAGGGCGGCGTGATGGTCGGCTACTGGAAGGCCTGGTACACGAACGGCGCGCTGGTGTGGAAGGCGAGCTTCACGGCCGGCCTGCTCGACGGCTTCTTCACGTCGTATCACCCGAACGACAAGAAGATGGCGGAGGTCGAGTTCCAGGGCGGGCAGCCGGCCGGCAAGTTCAAGTCGTGGTGGTACAACGGCACCGAGCGCGCCGAAGGCGACTTCTCGGGCGGCAAGAAGAACGGCTGCTGGGAGACCTGGTACGAGAATGGTCAGAAGGAGACGAAGGGCACGTACTCCGACGACCAGCAGGTCGAGACCTGGCTGCACTGGAGCCAGACCGGCGAGAAGAGCAAGCAGCAGCTCGGCGGCGAGGCCGCGCACGGCAAGTGTTTGATCACCTTGTGACGACGCGCGCGAGCGGGTGGCCGAGCACGGCCTCGACGGCGAGCTTCGTCCACGCGCGCACGTAGGCGAGCGGATCGGCGAGGCCACGCTCGATCGCCGGCAGCATGCGCGGCCCGAGCGGCGAGCGCGCGTACGCGTGCGCGGCGAGCAGGCGGATCGCCGGGCGCTCGCTCGCGAGCCAGCGTTCGCCGGCGGCGCGATCGTCGTCGGGTACCGCGACGTTCACGTCCCAGCCGTCGCGCAGCGCAGCGCGCGTCCACGCGAGCGAGCGATCGAGGTGGCACAGGTTGCAGGCGTTGACGTCGGCGATCACGCGCGCATCGGTTGGCGACGAGATCCGGTGCGTGCGCACGTAGCGGTCGAGGCCCATCACGACGCGCGGCATGTGGCAGTCCATGCAGGTGACGGCGTCGTGGCCGGTGCCGGCGTGCGAGCGCGCGGCGGCGGGATCGGCGAGCGCCGCATGGCAACGCGTGCACGCGGCGAGCGCGCGCGCGCCGTCGGCGCGGGAGTTGGCGGCGTGCGGGTCGTGGCAGTCGGTGCACTTGATGCCGCGGCAGGGCGACGCCGCGAGATCGAGCGCCTCGCTCGAGTTGCGCAGCGCGGTGCCGTCGGCGAGCCGCGGCGACGGACCGGAGTGGCACTGCGCGCACACCGCATCGACGACGTCGGCGTCGCGGCGCTGGTCGGCGAACGCGGCCGGCAACGTCGGCGCGCCGGCGCGCGGCTCGGCGCCGCGTGGCACGAACGCGATCGCGCCCCCCGCGGCGTGCTCGCGGCCGCCGAGGTGACAGCTCTCGCAGCTGATGCCGACCGTGACTTGCTCGTCGATCGCGAGCCGCGCGCCTCCCGGCGACGCCTCGAACAGCTGCTCGAGCCCGTGGCCGACCCCGCGCGGCCCCGACGCGCGCGCGATGCGCTGCGCGAACGGATACGTCGAGTGACACCACGGGCAGCGCTCGGCCCACGGCTCGGTGACCTCGGCGTATGCGTCGAAGCCGCGCTCGTCGCCGAGCCACGGGTCGAAGTACGGCTGCGGAAACCAGCCGCCGGCGCGCGGCCACCAGCCGAACGGCAGCCGCACTTCCTCGGTGCGGCCGTCCGCGACGCCGACGTACTCCTGGAGCCCGCGGCGGCCGATCGTGCGCGTGACGCGATAGCGCACGCGGCCGGTCGTCATGACGTGGTTGCCGCCTTCGCGCGTGAAGCGCGCCTCGCCGCCGGCGTAGTGCAGGACGGCGTTGTCGAAGTCGCCGATCACGGCGCCCGGCTCGTCGGCGCGCGCGTTCATCACGCGGTGCAGGCTCTGCGACCACGCGGCGTATTGATCGGGATGGCAGTTGCCGCACGCGTCGGGCCCGATGTAGTCGGCACGGGCGATGTTCGAGGTGTTCGGAGAGGGGATCGGGATCGAGCTCGGGCTCGGGCTCGGCGTGTCGCGCGTGCACGCGGCGACGACGACGAGGGCGACGAGCCTGCGCTGCACTCGACGAGGATACGCCGTGCACGTGCACGGGACACGTGCCCGTGCACGTCCACGATCTTGCTAGAACAGCCGGCCCTGCGCGCCCTGCCCGCCGGTCGGTGCCTTGCTCGGCGCGGCGAGGCCCACGTGCTGGAAGCCCGCCGCGGTCGCGACGCGGCCGCGTGGCGTGCGCGCGATGAAGCCCACCTGGAGCAGGAACGGCTCGACCACCTCTTCGAGGGTCCCCCGCTCCTCCGACAGCGACGCCGCGATCGCCTCGATGCCGACCGGGCCGCCGTCGAAGCGCTCGCAGATCACCGACAGGTACGCGCGATCGAGCATGTCGAGGCCGGCGTGATCGACCGCGAGGCGATCCAGCGACGACGCGGCGATGTCGCCGTCGATCGCGCCGTCGCGCTCGACCGTGGCGAAGTCGCGCACGCGGCGCAAGAGGCGATTCGCGATGCGCGGCGTCCCCCGCGCGCGCCGCGCGATCTCGGTCGCGCCGTCTTCGTCGATCGCGATGCCGATGAGCTGCGCCGAGCGCTTCACGATCGCCTTCATGTCGGGCAGCTCGTAGTAGCGCAGCTGCCAGTGAAAGCCGAAGCGATCGAGCAGCGGCGCCGACAGCAGGCCCATGCGCGTGGTCGCGCCGAGCAGCGTGAAGCGCGGCAGCTGCATCGTGACGGCCTTCGCATGCGGGCCATCGCCGATGAACAGGTCGAAGCGAAAATCCTCCATCGCGGGATAGAGGTTCTCCTCGACGACCGGATGCAGGCGATGGATCTCGTCGATGAACAGCGCGTCGCGCTCGCCGAGCGCGGTGAGCAGCGACGCGAGCTTGCCCTTGTGATCGATCGCCGGCCCGCTCGACACGTGGAGGTTGACGCCGAGCTCGGTCGCGATCACGTGCGCGAGCGTCGTCTTGCCCAGCCCGGGCGGGCCCGCGAACAGGAAGTGGTCGAGCGCCCAGCCGCCTTCCTTCGCGGCGCGCACCGACACACGCAGGTTCTCGACCAGCTCGCGCTGGCCGATGTACTCGCCGAACGTGCGCGGACGCAGCGCGGCCTGCCACGCGCGCTCGCCGGCGCGCTCGGCGGCGGCGACCTCGCGTTCGGGCTCTTCGGCCTCGACGTGCTTCTTGCGGGTCATCGCGGCATGCTCCGCAGCGCGTGGCGCAGCAGCTGCTCGATGGTCGCGCCGTCGGGCACGGCGAGCTCGCCGATCGCGGCCTCGGCCTCCTGCGGCTTCCAGCCCATGCCGACGAGCGCGGTCGCGACCTCGTCGAGCAGTTGGTGGCGCTTGGGCCGGATCCGCGCCGGCGCGACCACCGCGCGCAGCCCGCCGCTCGCATCCCAGCCGAGCACCGCCTGCTCGCACTTCTCGCGCAGCTCGACGACGAGCAGCTCGGCCGTCTTCTTGCCGACGCCCTTGATGCGCGTGAGCCCGGCGACGTCCTCGCGCGCGATCAGCCCGGCGATGTCGCGCGGCGTCGCGCCGCCGAGGATCGCGACCGCGGTGGCCGGCCCGACGTTCTTGACGGTGATCAACAGATCGAACAGCGCGCGCTCCTGCGCGTCGCAGAATCCGTACAGCGCGATCTTGTTCTCCTGCGCCTGCGTGAACACGCGCAGCGTGACGCGCTCGCCGTCGGCCGGCAGCTGCGCGAGCGTGTACGCCGAGCACGTGACCTCGTAGCCGACCCCGCCGCAATCGACCACCACGTGCGGCGGATCGCGTTCGATCAGCGTGCCGTCGAGGCGCGCGATCACGACACCCTCCGCACCGCGCTCGTCAGCTTGGCCGCGGTCGGCCGCAGCGTGCGGCCGTGCGTGATCGCGACCGCGAGCGCGTCGGCGGCGTCGGCACGCGGCGCGCTGCGCAGGCCGATCAAGGTCTGCACCATGCGCGTGACCTGCTCCTTGGTCGCGCTGCCCGAGCCGCTCACCGCCTGCTTGACGACCGCGGGCGGGTACGACGCGACGCGCAGCCCGGAAAGGCCGATCACCGCGAGCGCCATGCCGCGCGCCTGCGCGAGCGCGAGCGCCGAGCGCGCGTTCGCGTGCACGAACACGTCTTCGACCGCGACGATCTCGGGCGCGAGCTCGGCGATCACCTCGCGCAACCCGCGCGCGATCTCGCCGAGCCGGTCCTCCATCGCGCGCTCCTCGGGCGCGGTCAACACGCCGCACTCGACATAGCTCAGCTCGCCGGCGCGCTCTTCGATGACGCCATAGCCGCACACCCGGCTGCCGGGGTCGAGCCCGAGGATCCTCACGACGCCTCACGCTACGTCAGCGGTCTGACGCGCGCCAAAAATCGCCGTACCGATGCGTACATGCGTGGAACCGCACGCGATCGCGGCCTCGTAGTCGCCGCTCATGCCCATCGACAGGACCGGTAGCGGCGCGCCGAGCGCGTCGGCGAGCCGCGCGCGCAGGTCCGCGAGCGCGCGAAAGTGCGGGACCGGATCGACGTCGGGCGGCGGCATCGTCATCAGGCCGTCGAGCCGCACGCCCGGGACCGCGACGATCGCGCGCGCGAGGGCCTCGGCCGCGGCCGGCGCGACGCCGCCCTTGGTGTCCTCGCCCGCCACGTTCACCGCGAGCAAGATCGGCTGCACGGTCGGCGCGGCGCGCTTGCCGAGCTCGGTCGCGAGCTCGACCGAATCGACCGCGTGCACGAGCGCGACCTGGCCGGCCACCAGCTTCGCCTTGTTGCGCTGCAGGCGGCCGATGAAGTGCCAGCGCACGCCCTCGCCGACCTCGGCGCGCTTCGCCGCGAGCTCCTGCGCGTAGTTCTCGCCGAAATCCGTCGCGCCCGCGGCCGCCGCCTCGCGCACCGCCGCCGCCGGGTGCGTCTTCGACACCGCGACGATCGTGACGCTCGCCGGATCGCGCCCGGCGCGCTCGCATGCCGCTGCGACGCGGGCACGGACCGCCGCCCAGCTCGCCGCGATCGTCACTGCGCGATCCCGTGCTCGAGCCGCGCGCTCGGCGCACCGGCCGCGCGCAGCGCGGCGAGCACCTCGACCAGCGGCAGCCCGATCACGTTCGTCACCGAGCCGCGCACGCCGCGCACGAGCGCCGCGCCGATGCCCTGGATCGCGTACGCGCCGGCCTTGCCGCGCCACTCGCCGCTCGCGACGTACGCCGCGATCGCCTGCTCGTCCATCGCGATCATCTCGACCTCGGTCGCCACCATACCCTCGCTCGCGGTTTCGCCCAGGATCGTCCAGGCCGTGATCACCTCGTGAACTCGGCCCGACAGTGCGCGCAGCATGTCGGCCGCCTCGTCGCCGCTCGCCGGCTTGCCGAGGATCTCGCCGTCGATCGTCACGGTCGTATCGGCCGCGACCACCCACTGGCCCGGCACGCGCCGCGCCGCGTTCGCCTTGTCGCGCGCGATCCGCGCCACGTACGCGCGCGGCGGCTCGGCGGCGCGCGGCGTCTCGTCGACGTCGACCGGCCGCACGTCGAGCGGCACGCCGACGCGCTCGAGCAACTCGCGCCGGCGCGGCGAAGCCGACGCCAGCAGGAGCGGCAACATTACTGGACGGGCTGCAGGATCGACTTGATCCGCGACGTCGTGAAGTTGAGCTCGACCGACACGCCGTCGACAAACCGCGGCTTGCCGTGGCTATCCACCGCCTGCGCGCAGTGCGTGAGGATGTTCCCGTTCGCGTCGTACGTGCTCATGATCGTCGTGCCGTCGCCGTCGATGCACACGTCGGCGACCTTGTTCGTCGCGTCCGGATTCGACGAGCAGAACGCCTCGAGGCCGTCGCCGTCGACGTCGATGTCGGGGGTGCGGCACTCCGGGTACTTCTTCAGGATCGACGCCTTCGCCTTGGGCAGCGCGAGCAAGGGGCCGAGGAGGTTTCCGTAGGTCGCGTCGAGCAGCGAGTCCATCGGCGTGAGGCCGATCTCCGAGACGTTGAGGCCGGTGATCGTATCCATCGTCTTGGCGCTGATGATGCCGCCGAGGCGGCCGCCCATGATCGTGCCGTCGGGCTGGACCTGCGCCGCGATCTGCGCGCCCGTGATCTCGAGGTCGAGCGTGATGCCGTTCGAGATCGGGATGTTGACGCTGAACACCGACGGGCCGGCGCTGAGCGCGAGCGTCGAGTCGATCGAGCCGTTCGTGAACGCGATGACCGGCGCGCCGCTCGAGTCGAACGACAGCGGGTCGAGCGCGAGCGACATCATCTGGGTCGGATCGAACGGATCGCACGCGGTGACGTTGCCCATCGCGTCGGTCGAGCGATCGGCGACGCCATCGCAGTCGTTGTCCTTGCCGTCGCCGCAGATCTCGGGCGCGCCCTTGTAGATGGTCGGATCGGTGTCGTCGCAGTCGCCGTCGGCGACCGACTGCCCGTCGCCGTCCATGTCGGTGGTCTCGGTCGTGTTCGCGACGCCGTTGGTGTCGTCGGCGAGGCCGTTGCAGTCGTCGTCGATCAAGTTGCCCGGAATCTCGGTCGCGCCGGGATGAATCGCCGCGCCGTCGCTCCCGGTGTCGTTGCAATCGCCGCCGGCGATGCCGGGGCGCTTGCCGTCGCCGTCGCCGTCCGTGTCGAACGAGGCGAGGTAGAACGCGAACTTCACGCACGCGGTCGCCGCGACCGCCGGGAAGTTGAACCACTCCATCGGGATCACGATCTCGTACGACTTGAACGCGTCGTCGATCGAGCTCTGCGCGAGCGAGCTGACCGCAGACAGCTTGTTGTCGGGCTTGCCGTCGCCATCGAGATCGAAGCCGTCCTCGAGCGAGCCGATCGCGAGCGTGTTGATGACGCTCTGATCGGTGCCCATGTACGGCACGACCGCATCGCCCATGCACTCGGGCTTGGGCTGGAACAGCTGCTTGGGCGGCGAGCTGCTGCTGCACGCGGCGGCCGCGGCCAGGACGACGACGAACAGACGCTTCTTCATGGCTAACCCTCGCGGCGCACTTGACCACGGGCGATCCGAGGAGGTCAATGCTCTTGTAACAACGTGGCCAGTTGTATTCGACGCATCGTGCTGTCCGTGGTCGCGATCACGCTCCTGGCGGGGCACGTCGCGCCGTCGGTCGACGACAACAACCGGTATCTCAAGCTGACCCCGCTCGGCGACCGGATCCGGCTGGCCTACACGGTGTTTTACGGCGAGGTTCCGGGCGCGTCGGAGCGCCGCGCGATCGACACCAACGGCGACGGGCAGATCGACGACGCCGAGGCCCGCGCGTTCGCGGCCAAGCTCGCGGACCAGGTCGCGGCGGCGTTGACGGTGGAGGTCGATGGCCGGACCACGCCGGTGGTGTGGACCACGATCGATCCCGGCATGGGCACGCCGGTCGTCGCGGCCGGCGCGTTCTCGGTCGATCTGGTCGCGTACTTCTGCTTCGCGAAGCCGCGCGGCCGTCATCGCGTGGTCGTCCACGACCGGTTTCGCATCCCGCGGCCGGGCGAGACCGAGGCCAAGGTCGACGACGCGCCGGGCGTGACGATCGAGAGCGCGCACGTCGGCGCCGCGGACGATCCGACCTACGACTTCCGCTTCGCGGGGCCGGGCGGGCCGCTCGAGAACGACGGCCTCGAGGTCGTGCTGTTCGCGGGCAAGGACGCGCCGGTCGTCAGCGATGGCAAGTGCCCGAGCGGAGCTCGCGAACAGGACAAGAAGACCATCGGGCTCGGGCTCGAGCTCGGGCTCGGGCTCGTCGCGCTCGCGGCTACGGCTGGAATCCTGCTCTGGACACGGCGTCGCCGAGCACGGCCCCGATGACGTCGTAGGTCACGAGCTGCGCGCGGCCGATCCGGATCGGCGTGGTCGTGCCGGCGGCGGTCAGCGTGCCGCGCAGCACGGCGGCGCCGGCGTCGTCGGGGCCTTGCGGCACCTCGAGCAAGCGATCGATCACGTCGACCAGCGTCTCGTCGTCGAGCTCGACGGCGTCGATCGCGCGCTGCCCGTTCACCGACACCGAGACCCGATGATCGACGAT
The DNA here is from genome assembly GCA_035500135.1 of Kofleriaceae bacterium. Taxonomy (GTDB): domain Bacteria; phylum Myxococcota_A; class Polyangia; order Haliangiales; family Haliangiaceae; genus JABFXX01. The sequence continues at coordinate 7,207 of DATJXL010000053.1, read as the reverse complement.
GCGCACGCCGACGTCGCGATCGGCCTCGAGCGCGAGCTGCAGCTCGACGTGGCCGAGCTCGGCGCTGCGCCTCGTGTAGTAGCGCGCCTTGATGCCGTCGAAGAAATCTTCGAGGGCATCGCCGAGCTCGCTGTGCAGACGCACGAGCGTGCCGTCGCCGTGGTCGCCGGGCCGATCGATGCGGAACCATCCGAGGCCCTGGACCGCCGCGCACGACAATCGCTCGACGTGCGCGAGTCGATCGAGCTCCTGCCACGTCAGCCAGATCCGGCGGGTCGGCCCCAGACCGCGGCTCCACTCGACGTGGCCGTCGGGTTCGATCTCGTAAATGTCGAAGACCGTGTCGCCGGTGCAGTTCGACGTGCCCCGCACGATCCGCATGCCCGGGGCGATGGCGAGGGACACGCACCGGGTCGGCTCCGCGGCGCGCCGATGCAGGATCGGCGCGGGCTCGCGCGGCCGCGGCGCGGTCGGCGTCGGCCGGCCGACCGCAGCGGCGACCGCAAGCGCGAGGATAGCGGCGAAACCAGGACGCGCGAGCTCGGCGAACATCGCGAATAGGACAACGCCGCGGGCGGATGGTTACAGCTTTCGCAGGTATTCGCCGACCACGGCAAGATCGTGGAAGAACTCGTCCTTCGCGGCCCGGCGCAGGTCGTCGTCGGGTGCGCGCAGCACGGATGCGGGGTGCACGGTCGCGAACGTGTAGCGCGCGAACCCGGTCGCCAGCGGCTCGCCGCGCGCGCGCGTGATGCGGAACGACGCGCCGAGCAGCGCCTGGGCCGCGGTCGCGCCGAGCAGCACGACGATGTCGGGATGTACGGCATCGAGCTCGGCGCCGAGCCACGGCTTGCACGCCGCGATCTCGTGACGCGATGGCCGCTCGTGCAGCCGGCGCTTGCCGCGCCGCACGAACTTGAAGTGCTTGACCGCGTTGGTCACGTAGACCGTGTCGCGCGCGATGTGCGCCGCGGCAAGCGCCTCGTCGAGCAAGCGCCCGGCCGGGCCGACGAACGGGCGGCCTGCGAGATCTTCGGCATCGCCGGGCACCTCGCCGATCAGCATCACGCGCGCATCGGGCGCGCCCTCGCCGAACACGGCTTGCGTCGCGTGGCGATACAGCGTGCAGCCGTGGCACGCGGGGATCGCGGCGCGCAGCTGCGGCAGCTCGTGGCGCTCGGGCACGAAGCCCTCGGCACCGGGGATACTCGCGGGTGCGCGGGCGACGGGCATGACGATCCGCGAAGCACGTCACATGCCGCGTGCGCGGGCGCGCGACGCGCGCGACGACGACACGGCACGGCAGATGCTGATCGTAGGCGGCATGAAGCACGTATCCCTGGGCTTGCTCGTGGCGCTCGCCGGTTCCGCCCACGCCGATCCGCCGCCGCGCGGCCCCGACTTCGCGGCGCCGGTGGTGCCGCCGCGCGCCGTCGACCGTTCGCTCGCGGCGTCGGACGGCGACGCGACGATCGCGCCGACCGACGAGGTGATGTTCGCGACGGGCTCGTGCGCGCTCGACGGCACGGCCGTGGTCGCGCTCGATGCGATCGCGATGTGGATGGCCGAGCACCCGCGCTTCCAGCTCGCGATCGAGGGCCACGGCGGTGCGAGCGCGGCAGCCGACGCGGCCGACCTCGCCGCGCGCCGCGCCGAGAGCGTGCGGGTCTACCTCGCACGCCGCGGCGTCGCGAGCGACCGCCTCGTCGTGATCGTGTCGCCGACGCCGCGCTCGCTCGTCGAGGTGTTCGCGAGCGACCGTTCGCCGGCCGAGATCGCGCGAGCCTCGATCGAGACGCGCGGCGCGGTCGCGGCGCGGTGGACCGAACGCTGGAGCCCGCACGAGGAACAGCCCGGGCTCGGCGCCGCGATCGCGACCCGACGGTAAGGTATGCTCGGGGAGGCTTGAAAAAGTTCCCCGACTTCGTACCGCCGACCAAGGTCAGCTACCTCGACCGCGGGCCGACGCTGCACCTGCGGCAGTGCATCCTGCAGGCGGCCGACGACGAGTCGCAGGAGTGGGTGTTCGACAAGGAAGAGATCCGCATCGGCTCGATGGAGGACAACGACGTCGTCCTCCACGACGACACGGTGTCGCGCTACCACTGCAAGATCGTCCAGGACGACACCAGCTACATCCTCGTCGACAATCACTCGACGAATGGCACGTTCATCAACAAGGTGCGCGTCCGCGAGGGCTTCCTCAAGCCGGGCTGCGTGCTCGCGGTCGGCCAGAGCCTGCTCAAGTTCAACGCGCGCGAGGAAGAAGTGCAGATCGTGCCGTCGCGCGCCGATCGCTGCGGCGGCCTCATCGGCGGCAACGCGCGGATGCGCGAGATCTACACGATCATCGAGAAGATCGCGCCGACCGCGACCACGGTCGTCATCGACGGCGAGACCGGCACGGGCAAGGAAGTGGTCGCGCAGACGATCCACTCGCTGTCGCCCCGCGCGCGCGGAGAGCTCGTCGTGTTCGACTGCGGCGCGGTGCCGCCGAACCTGATCGAGAGCGAGCTGTTCGGCCACGAGAAGGGCAGCTTCACCGGCGCGATGATGACGCGCACCGGGCTGTTCGAGCAGGCCGACGGCGGCACGCTGTTCCTCGACGAGCTCGGCGAGCTGCCGCTCGATCTCCAGCCCAAGCTCCTGCGCGTGCTCGAGCAGCGCGAGGTCCGGCGCGTCGGCTCGACGAAGGCGCAGAAGGTCGACGTCCGCATCATCGCCGCGACCAACCGCAACCTCGAAGACGAGGTGCGCGCCGGCCGGTTCCGCCAGGATCTGTTCTACCGGCTCAGCGTGGTGCGCCTGCACCTGCCGTCGCTGCGCGACCGCGCGGACGACATCCCGCTGCTCGTCCAGCACTTCCTCGAGCACGGCAACTACAACCGCGCCGGCGGCGGACCGAAGGTGCGCGGCGTCGCGCGCGACGCGATGGATGCGCTGCAGCGCTATCCGTGGCCGGGCAACGTGCGCGAGCTGGTCAACGTCGTCGAGCGCGCGGTGTCGTTCTGCGATCACGCGCTGATCGAGCTGTCGGACCTGCCCGACTACGTCCGCAGCGCCGAGCGCACGTCGCGGCCGAGCACGAAGGGCGGGATCTCGATCCACGGCCGGCGCGCGAAGACCGTGCCGCCCGACGCGCTGTCGCCGACGCCGCCCGAGACGCCCGACGAGCTGCTCGGCGAAGGCGTCACGTTCAAGGACGCGAAGGAGCGCTGGGTCGCGACGTTCGAGCGCGACTACATCCTCCAGCTCTTGCGCCGCAACAGCGGCAACATCTCGCACGCCGCGCGCGCCGCGGACATCGATCGCAAGTACTTCCGCAAGCTGATGAAGAAGTACGACATCGAGGCGGCGGGGGTCGATGCGGATGACGACGCCGAGTGACGAGCGCGACGACGAGCCCGAGCACGACTTCGGCGAGCGCTCGCACCTCAACCCCGACGGCACGCCGCGCATCGTCGAGCGCCACCTCGTCGTCCCGCCCGAGCTCGCCGGCCTGCGCCTCGATCACTTCGTGAAGACGCAGATCTCGCGGCTGTCGCGCACGAAGATCCAGACGATCATCGAGACCCAGCTCGCGCGCGCCGACGGCCAGCGGCCGAAGGCGGCGACGATCGTCGCCGCCGGCGAGCACTACGTGATCCGCCGCGAGGCCCGGCCCGAGCCGCCCTGCCCGCGCACGTTCGCGGTCGTGCACGAAGACGCGCGCGTCCGCGTCATCGACAAGCCGGCCGGGCTCCCGGTGCACGCGTCGGCGAAGTTCTACTTCAACACGCTGTCGCGCGTGCTCGGCGAGCGCTATCCCGACGAACCCGAGCTGCAGATCTGCCACCGGCTCGATCGCGAGACCTCGGGCGTGCTGGTGTGCGCGCGCGATCGCGACGCCGCGGCGTTCGTCAAGCAGGCGATCGCCGACAAGACGCGCGCGACGAAGCAGTACCTCGCGATCGTACACGGCCAGCCGCCGTGGGACGCCGAGACCGCGCTCGCGACGCCGCTCGCGCTCGCCACGACCGGCAAGCTCGCCGGCGTCAAGGTGCTCGCCGGCGCCGGCGGGCTGCCCGCCGAGACGCGCGTGATCGTCACGCGGCGCGCCGGTGATCGCGCCCTCGTGCGCTGCACGCTCGTCACCGGCCGCCAGCACCAGATCCGCGTACACCTCGCACACGCCGGCTTTCCGATCGTCGGCGACAAGCTCTACGCACACGGCGACGAGGCATTCATGGCGTACTGCGACGACGGTTTGACGGCGGAGCTCGCCGAGCTGTTCGTGCTGTCGCGCCACGCGCTGCACGCGTGGAAGATCACATTGCCGCACCCCGACGGCGGAATGATCGCGGCGGAGGCAGCTCTCCCTGCCGACCTCGCCGCGCTTCTGGCATGATCGCGGCGATGAGGTGGTTTGCCGTGCTCGCGCTCGCGTGCGTCGTGGGGTGCGGGTTTCGCCCTGGCCTCGGCGGTGGCGGTGGCGGCGGTGGGATCGACGCGTCGGACGCGCCGCCCGACACGCCGCCCGACGCCGAGGGCTGTCATGTCGTCGAGCTCGCCGCGAGCGGCAGCACGACCTGCGCGCGCGAGAACGACGGCAGCGTGTGGTGCTGGGGCTGGGACTCGCGCGGCCAGACGGGCGTCACGCCGTCGACCGAGCCGGTCTGCCCGGGCGGTGACTACTGCACCGCGGCGCCGAACCAGATCGCGATGCCGGCCGCGACCGCGCTCGGCCTCGGCAACGAGGATGCGTGCGCGATCGCCGGCACCGACGTCTACTGCTGGGGCGCGAACGGCGCCGGCGAGTTCGGCGACGGCACGCAGACCGACTCGATCACCGCGCGCGAGATCACGGCGCGCGCCGGCGCGACCGCGATCCAGGGCGGCTACAACGTGCTGTGCTCGCTCGCGTCCGGCGCCGTGAGCTGCGCGGGTGGCAACAGCGCGTACGACGTCGGCGATGGCAGCGACGACATTCGCACGAGCCTGTACACCGCGCTCACCGGCGCGACCGTGCTCGCGAAGGGCTACCAGAACACGTGCGCGCTCACGACGAGCGGACTCCAGTGCTGGGGACCGAACGCCCTCGACGAGATCGATACGTCGGGCACGAACCCCGAGGGAAGCCCGACCCCGGTGCCCGGGGTCACGGGCACCGTCGCGCTCGCGGTCGGCTATCGCCACTCGTGCGCGGTGTCGACGACTCACGCCGTCACGTGCTGGGGCACGAACAGCAACGGCGAGCTCGGTAACGGCACGACGGGAACCGACAGCGGCCCGGTCACCGCGAGCGTCTCGAACGCGGTGCAGGTGACGGCGATGGCGAACCACTCGTGCGCGCTCGATACGTCGGGCGCGATGTGGTGCTGGGGCGAAAACTACACGTCGACGCCGGCGCAGATCTCGCTCGCCGCGCGAGCGACGCAGATCGCTTCGGGCAGCGGCCACGACTGCGCGCTGCTCGTCGACGGCAGCGTGTGGTGCTGGGGCTCGGACTCGTTCGGTCAGTACGGCAACGGCACGACGAGCGCGACCGCATCCGCGACGCCGGTGAAGGCATCGCTGTGCATGACGCGCGACTGAGCTACTGCCAGCGCCAGTCGGCGCGAATCGCGACGAGCCACGGCAAGCCGTCGCGCGTGATCGCGACCGCGAAGATCGGATCGCCCTCGCCGACGCGACCGTCGGGCATGTCGATCGGGTGCGGCTGGTCGTCGCGGTAATAAACGTAGCGCGCACCGGTCGGATCGAGGCCGCGGGGCACCGGCACCGCGAGATCGCCGTCGAGCCGGCCGAGCATCGTGCGAAACGCGCCGGGGCGAGGCGATGCCGCGGGTTGATCGAGCTCGCCGAGGATCGCGATCGGATGCGCCTCGAAGTGCGCCGGCGCGGGATAGGCCGGCGACTCGAAGATCATCAGGTACAGGCGCACGCCGTGGATGCCGAACTCCGGGTAGCGCTCGCGCGCGTCGGCGAGCAGCGCCGCGAGTCGCGCGCGCAGCTGGTCCGGATCGCGGACCTCCGCCATCCCGCGATGCTGGTAATCGAACCAGCGCTGGATCCTGCCATCGATCGGATGGTCGCTCAGCACCTCGAAGTGATCGCCGGCGACCGAGTACGGCAGGTGCTCGCCGTACGGCGGGCGCACGCGGACGGTCGCGAACATCGGGAAGCTCGAGAACGGGTACGTGTTGAGCTTCTGGTCGAGGGTCGGCACGAACGCGGTGAGCGCGTCGTACGCGACGAACGCGATCACGAACCAGCGGATCGCGCGCCGCGGCTGCCACCCCGGCGGCGGCGCGGGCACGCTCGGCGGCCGGCGCGCGATGCGCGCGACGAGCGCATCCCAGTCGACGAACACGGCGGCGAGCGGCAACCAGTGCGGGTTCCACAGCGCGACCACTTGATCGAGGGCGATCGTCTCGATGACGAAGAACGCGCCGCACAGCGCGCGCAGGATCGGCCGCCGCATCAGGAAGCACGCCGCCAGCGGCAGCGTCTGCGACACCAGGTTCAGCACCGCGACCGTGCGGTAGCGCCACACGTCGTCGATGATCCAGTCGACGATCGGCGGCCGCGGCAGCGCGGCGAGGTCGAAGCGCACGAGCAGCTGGTTGCGCAGGTTATCGGACAGCGCCCAGCGCAGCGTGAAGTGGCCGTGGAGGAGCTTGTGAAACGCCGCGCCCGCGAACATCAGCGCGACCGCGAGCTGGACGAGCCGCACCGACCATTGATACGCGCGCGGGAGATCGATCCCGCGGGTGAGCGACTTGCCGCGCAGCCGCAGCACGAGTGCGTCGACCGACAACGTGTCGCCGCCGCGCGCGCCGAGAAACGCGAGCTGCGCGAGAAACACGACGTTGTACTGGTGCGACCACGTGCGGCTCTGCGCGAACGAGAGCGACGCGAGCGCGACCGAGGCGACGAAGCTCACCGCCGTGCTCGCGCGTGTCGCGGCGCCGAGCCACATCGCCGCGGTCGCCGCCCACGCGAGGACCCACAGGGCCGTGACGAGCGCCTCGGGCGGCGGCGTGTGACCGAGCAACATCCACACGCCCACCGGCCGGTACAGCGCGTGGGTCTCGACGATCTCGGTGGTCGAGACCTTCTGCGCGATTCGCCACAGTGACATCAGCACGGCCGTCGCGATGGCGATCCGCACCACCGCCGCCGCCACGCGGCCGCCGTCGGCGAACCAGTAACGCGACCAGCGGGT
>DATJXL010000052.1:0-17222 GCA_035500135.1 Kofleriaceae bacterium | reverse complement strand
TCGCTCGCATTCGGGCGTCGCGAGCAAGCGGCCTACACGGAAGCCGAGGTCGAGTTCATGGGCGAGGTCGCGAAGCTCGTCGCGGTTGCAGTCGAGAACGCCACGGCGTTTCGCGAGATCGCGCAGCTCAAGGACAAGCTCGCAGCAGAGCGCCTGTACCTCGAGAGTGAGATCAGGACCGAGCACGCGTTCGAGGAGATCGTCGGAGACAGCCAGGCGCTGCGCGGCGCGCTCCAACAGGTCGAGGTCGTCGCAGCGACCGACTCGACCGTGCTCCTGCTCGGCGAGAGCGGCACCGGCAAGGAGGTCGCCGCGCGCGCGATCCACGCGCACGGCGCGCGCGCGACCAAGCCGTTCATGGCGATCAACTGCGCGGCGCTGTCGGAGACGCTGCTCGAGAGCGAGCTGTTCGGGCACGAGAAGGGCGCGTTCACCGGGGCGACCGAGCGCAAGCGCGGTCGGCTCGAGCTCGCCGACGGCGGCACGTTCTTCCTCGACGAGGTCGGCGAGCTCAAGCACGAGCTGCAGGCGAAGCTCCTGCGCGTGCTGCAGGAGCGCCGGTTCGAGCGCGTCGGCGGCAGCCGCACGCTCGAGGTCGACGTGCGCTGGATCGCCGCGACCAACCGCGACCTGCGCGCGATGATCGACGGCGGGCACTTTCGCGAGGACCTGTACCACCGGCTCGCGGTGTTCCCGATCAAGCTGCCGCCGCTGCGCGAGCGCCGCGCCGACCTCCTGCCGATCGCGCGCGCGTTGCTCGTGCGGATCGCGGCGGACCTGAAGCGCGGCGTGCCGAAGCTGACGCCGGCCGCCGAGCAGCGCCTGCTCGCCGCGAGCTGGCGCGGCAACGTGCGCGAGCTCGCGAACGCGCTCGAGCGCGCCGCGATCCTCGCCGATAACGACTCGATCGACGCGGCTCACCTCTGGCTCGACGAGCCCGCACCGGCAGCGACCGCGCACGCGACCGCCCCGGCTGGCGGCGCCGTGCGCCCGCTCGTCGAGCTCGAGAAGGACGCGATCCTGCACGCGCTCGAGGTCGTCGGCGGCAACCGCCGCAAGGCGGCCGAGCTGCTCGGCATCGGCGAGCGCACGCTGTACGACAAGCTCAAGAAGTACGGCGTCGAGTAGCGCCGCTACTTGTCCTTGTCCGCGACCTCGAGCTTCGCGAACGCGGCCTTGACGTGATCGTTGCCGCCGCAGTTCTCGATGCCGGGCTCCATCTTCTTCACGCCCTCCATCATGTGCTCCTGCGCCGATTCGGGCAGCCTCTCGTGACGCGAGCGCGCCGCGTGGGCGAGCGCGAGGCTGTCGCGGTTGGTGTCGATCACCGTGCCGACGTCGGTGGCCATGCGCTCGCACGAGTCCTGGTCGGCGACGACGGCGTCGACCAGCTTGTCGAAGAACGCGAGCCACTTTGCGACCGCAGCCGGCTTCATCTCGGTCTCGGTGAGCTTGGACCCGGTGTCACCGCCGGTCGCGCCGGTGCCGCCGTCTGCGGGTGGTGCCGCGTGCGCCGCGCCCGCGACGAGCGCCAATGCCAGGATATAGCGTAGTGGTTTCATGTGCCCGATGACGAGCACGAGTCATGCCACGTCGCGCAGGCGCACATCGGGTGCGCGCGCGAGCGCAGCCTGGATCTCGGCGATCGCGGCGAGCGCGAGCTCCTGCGGCGTCTCGGCGCCGAGCGGCAGGCCGAGCGGCGCGTGGATGCGTGCGTCGCCGCGCTCGCCGAGGCCGAGGTCGGCGAGCATGCGCGTGGTGCGCGCGCGCGGGCCGAGCACGCCGATGTAGCGCGCGCGTGACGCGACGAGCATGCCGACATGCGCACGGTCGAGCTCGTAGTCGTGGCCCATCACGATCGCGACCGCGCGATCGCACTCGTCGACGCGCAGCGCGAGCTCGGTCGGGCTCGCGATCACGACCTCGTCGGCGCGCGAGAACCGCTCGCGGATCGCGACGCGTGGCTCGTGCGTGCACACCGCGACGTCCCAGCCGAGCGCGCGCGCGGCTTCGACCACCGGCACGGCGTCGTGACCGGTGCCGAGCACGAACAGGCGCGGCGGAGGCAGCAGCGCCTCGACGAACGCGTCGAACCCGCCACCCTCGGCGCGATACGAGCGCGTGGCCGACGCGCCGTCCTCGATCGCGGCGCGGACGTCGTTCGCGAGCTGCGCGCGCGCGGCGTCGGGCAGCGCATCGCCGAACAGCTCGCCGCCGCTGCGCAGCGCGATCCGCGCGCCGACGGCGACTCCGGGCGCGTCGGAGCGGAACACGGTCGCGACCGCGGCTCGCCGCTGCGCGCGCAGGCACTCGTGCGCGAGCGCGAGCGGGTCGATGCGGTCGGACCGGCCCGGCGTGCCGGCACGCTCGACCATGACCTCGACGATGCCATCGCAGCCGAGACCGAACGCGGCGCGCACGTCGGCGTCGGCCGGCGTGCGGGCATCGAACCGGACGAGGACCGGCGCGCCTTCTCGCGTGCCGAGCCAAGCGTCGTGCGAGAGGTCGCCTTCGAGGCCACCGCCGCTCGCGGTTCCGGCGATCCAGCGGAAGCGCGTGAGCAACATCCGCGCGCCCGGCTTGCGATACGCCGCGCCGTGCACGCACACGACGGTCGCGACGAGGTGGGGCTCGCCCTGGCGGCGCAGGCGCGCCGCGGCTTCGACGATCGATCGCTCGGTCATACCTCTCTCGCTAGTACACGGCTTCGGCCGCGGCCGCGACGGCTTCGGCCAGATGCATCCCGACGCGCGGCTCGCGGCGTGCGAACCGGATCGTGCCGCGCTCGTCGATCACGAACAGCGCGTCGTCGCCGCCGCGCACCGCGTACAGGAGCGCGGCGATCGCGACGTCGCCCGCGAGCCGGTCGCTGTAATCGAACGGCCCGTCGTGTTCGGGATGAAACGACCACACGCCGGAATCGGCGACGACGACCAGCTCGGCGTGCAGGCCGCGCAGCGCGGCACGGATCGCACCCAGGTCGGCGCGCGGCAGATCCTCCGGCGACCACTCGCGCGCGAACGCGAGCACGCGCGGCTCGGCCGACATCACGGCAGCTCGATCTGGCGAACGCGGTTGTACGGGGCCGGGTTGCCGCGGCTGCCGTCCGCGACGTACACCATCGAGCCGTCGGGTTTCACCGACAGACCTTCGAGCCCGAAAAATTCGGCGGACAGGTCGTCGTCGCTGTCCATGTAGCCGGCGGTGCCGTCACCCGCGATCGTGTCGATCGTCGTGCCCTTGATGCGGCGCACGCGATAGTTGCCGAGGTCGGTCACGTACAGCGTGCCGGACTTGTCGATCGCGATCGCCTCCGGCTGGGAGAACATGCCGGTCGTCATCGCGCCGTCGGCGTAGCCGGACTGGCCGGTGCCGGCCAGCGTCGTGACCGCGCCGGTCAGCGAGACGACGCGCAGCCGGTTGTTCATCTCGTCGGCGACGACGAGCGAGCCGTCGGAGCGCTGCACGATGCCGAGCGGCACCGAGAACCGCGCCGCGGTGCCGACACCGTCGGCGTAACCGGGGGCGCCGAACGTGCCGGCGATCGTGGTCAGCGCCGCGGTGGCCGGATCGAGCAGCTCGACCACGTGGTTCTCGTAGTCGGCGAGCGCGAGCCGGCCGTCGGCGAGCAACGCGATGCCGCGCGGCATGCCGATCGAATCGATGATCTCGGTCGCCTGCTGCGCGCCGATGTCGATCTTCCAGATCGATCCGGTCTTGCCCGGCACGTGCTGGGCCTGGCCGTTCGAGTCGGTCGTGCAATAGAGCGTGTTCGCGTCGGCGAACACCAGGCCGAACGGGCGCGCGAAGTTCGTCTGCTGGATCAGCGTGCTCGTCGTGCCGTCGGCTCGGACGACGCGGATCTTGCCGTTGTCGAAGTCGGCGACATAGACGTTGCCGTCGGGCCCGTACGCGACGTTGACCGGGTTCGAGAACCGCGCGACGTCGCGATCGCCGTCGACAAACGCGGCATCGCTCGAGCCGGCGAGCGTGCTGACGCCGTTCGTGAACGGTGGCGCCGAGCCAGAGCCACCACCATCGCCGTTGTTGCCGCCGCCCTGTGAAGTGGACGCACAGCCGCACAGCGCCGCCGCGGCGAGCGCGAAAACATCGTAGTTGCGCGACATGGCGTCAGGCTCAGCAAGAACCTTGCCGCGGTGGCGTCGTCGCGCTCGGCGAGATCCGCGTTCAATCCGTGCGCGCTCGTCACTCCGCGCTCGCTTCGCGCGCTCGCTGTCAAAACTGCTTGGCGAACAGCGGCAGCGTCAGCGCGGTGGACGTGGGCGCGCGATCGAACGTGCGTTCGTAACCGTGTGCGACGACGAACGCGAGCCCTACGTCGGCGGCAGCGTAGAGCAGGCGCACGCCGAGCTCGTGCCAGCCAGAGATGCCCGCGACCTGGAGCGCGATCGAGACATCGTCGCCGCGTCCGAGCGGGACGACGTCCTTCGCGAAGTCGACCCACAAGCCGGTGCCGACGACGGTCAGCGCGAGCTGGCCGTAGCGGTTACTCGGCCACGCGCTCGTGTAGACGAGCGCGGCGAACCCGCCGAGCAGCGCGAGGTCGGAGATCTTGGGCGCGAGGTAGAAGAAGGTCTTGTCGCCGTCGCCGTGCAGGCCGCGCACGTACGTCCATCCGAACCGGAAGCGATGCACGTGCGGATCGATGCCGGGTGGAAACACGTGGACGTCCTCGACGTCGGCGCCGACCAGCCACGCCGCGAGGCCATGACTGCCCTCGTGCAACGACACGCCGGCGAGGTAGTCGACCGGCGCCATGCCGAGGCCGACGTACACGAGCGTCGTGTTCGAAGGATCCGCGTGCGCCGTCTTTCCGAGCGCGAGCCCGAGCGCGAGCGCGAGCCCGATCAGTGCGCGCAGACCCACAGCTCGTCCACCGGCTCGAACCCGAGCCGGCGCGCGAGGCGCAGCGACGGCGCGTTGCCTTCGTCGGCGCCCCACACCGGCTCGCGGCCGAGCGCGCGCTCGCCGCGGATCATCGCGGCCGCCACGATCGTCGCCAGCCCGAGCTGGCGCGCACCCGGCACCGTGTCGACCGACACGTCGAACCATTTCTCGCTGCGCCACGGCGCGTACGCGAAGCTCGCCGCCTCGCCGTCGAGCCACGCCGCCCAGACCGGGCCGCGGCTGCGCGCCCATGCCAGCTCGGCGGCGAGCGCCGGCGACACGCCGTCGAGCCCGCCATCGCCGAGCGGCGCCGCGCCCTCGTAGTCCGGCAGCCGATCGGGGTCGGGCAGGGTGTGGAGGATCGCGCGCTCGCTCGTGCGCCCGATCGCGGCGAGCGCCGCGACGACATCCTCGCGCTCGATCGCGAACAAGATCGTGTAGCCGATGCGTTCGCGCGCGAGCGCGGCGACCGCATTCGCGTCGGCCTCGCCGGCGACGACCACGAGCTTCACGCCGTCGTGGCCGATCGCGAACCCGCCGCGCAGCTCGTGCCGCCAGCCTTCGGGATCGCGCGCGATGCCGTGCGCCTCGATCCAGCGCGGCACGTCGGGAAGCGCCAGCGCGATCACTTCTTCAACCCGTCGAGAAAGCCGATCGCGGCCTGGACGTCGGCGAGCAAGCAGTAGTTGATGCGCTTGCGCGATGGCACCAGCGCGCGCTTGAGCGCTTCGATCGCCTCCGGGTTGCGCAGCGCGCGCAGGCGCGCGACCGCGGCGCGGCGCTGCACGCACGACAGATCGCGGTCGTCGAGGTCGAGCTCGTACGACGTCATCAGCTCGGACGCGAACTGCAGCTTGCGCTGCTCGATCACCTGGCGTGCGGCCTCGCGGCGCGTGGCTGATTGCGGCGCGACCACGGCCTTGCCGAGCGCGGCGAGCGCCTTGTCGTCGCCGGTGCCGATCCACAGGTCGAACGCATCGCGTACGACCGCGGCATCGGTGTCGGCGGCCATCACGCGCAGGTTGTCGCGCAGCTCCGCGCTCGTCGCGGTCGCGGCATCGAGCACGAGCGCCTTGCGATACGCGTCGAGCGCATGGTGGCTGTCGTGTTGCGCCGAGTAGGCGTCGCCGAGCGCGAGCTGCGCGTCGGGATCGTTCGCGACGGCCGCGGGATTCGCGGTGAGCAGCTGGATCGCGCGCGCGGGATCGCCGTGCGCGAGCGCGTCGCGGGCCTGGCCGGCGGGCGTGGCGGGATCGAGCTGGTTGTCGTCGGACGGCGCGGTCCACAGCGCGATGCCGATGCCCGCGACCGTCGCGACGACCGCGACCGCTGCGATCGCCGCGACCAGCTTCCAGCGCTTGCGCTTCGGCACCCGTGCGAGCCGCTGCTCGGGCGTGAGCCCGAAGATCGGCTCGCCGCTCGGGCCGGTGTACGGAATGCCGATGCCGACGCCGCCGCCCGGCCGGCCGCGCGGATCGCCGGCCGCGACGACCGGCGGCTCGACGCCCATCTTCGTCGCGACGCGCGCCGGGCCGTTCATCACCGTGCCGGGCGGAGCCGGCGTGGGCTGGCGCGGCAACGCACCCGCGACCGGCGGCTGCGGCTTGGTCGGCGTCGCGAGCAACGCCTCCTCGATGTCGTCGGCGATCGCCGAGCTCGCCTCCTCTCGGCCGATGTTGCCGGTGATGTCGAGCTGGCCGTCGTCGTCGAGCAGCGAGCGCGCGCCGGTCTCCTCGGAGTCCGGCCGCTCGAAGTTGACGTCGGTCTGGCCCCCGTCGCGCGTGTGCAGCACCGCCTCGACCGCGGCGAGAAACACGTCGGCGTTCGGGTAGCGATCGTTCGGCTTCTTGGTCAACCCGCGCACGATCAGCTTCTCCACCGACGACGGCACCGGCTTGCCGCCGCGCACCAGCCGCGATCGCATCGGCGGCACCGGCTTGCCGGCGTGCATCGACATCACCTCGAGCTTGTCCTCGCTGTAGAACGGCGGCTGGCCGCACAGCATCTCGTATCCGATCGTCGCGGCCGCGTAGAGATCGGCGCGGCCGTCCATCGGGTTGCCGAGCGCCTGCTCGGGGGCCATGTAGATCGGCGTGCCGAACGCCATGCCGGCTTGCGTGAGGCGCACGCCGTCGTCGAGCTCGCCGGCCATCGGCTTCGCGATGCCGAAGTCGAGGATCTTCGCGAAGTCGACGTCGTTGCCCTGCCGGATCAGGAAGATGTTCTCGGGCTTGATGTCGCGATGGATGAGCCCGGCCGCGTGGATGTGGCCGAGCCCGCGCAGCACGTGGGCGAGGATGTGGAGCGCGCGGCCGGGCGCGAGCTGGCCTTCGGCCTCGAGCACGTCGGCGAGCGACTTGCCTTCGAGCAGCTCCATCGCGAGGTAGAGCGCGCCGCCCGGCAGCCGGCCGACGTCGTACGTGCTGACGCAGTTGGGATGATCGATGTGGCCGACCGCGAGCGCCTCGCGCTCGAACCGGTTGCGCACGTCGGGCGACGCCGCGAGCGACGGATGGAGGATCTTGACCGCGACCTGGCGGCGCAGGTTGACGTGCGTCGCGCGATACACGAGCCCCATGCCGCCGCGCCCGAGCGTGGCGTCGAGCCGATAGCGCCCGTCGATGACGGTGCCGATCATCTCGGCGCCATCGCCGTCGATCGGGATCGGCGTTGCCAGCGCCGGATCGCTGTCGTGAGGCGCCATCGGTTCGCCCCATTGTGCCATCAGGCGACCCGCGCCGGCTCGCCAACCCCGCGTGATTCGGGCGTTTCGCTTGCCGCCCGCAGCTCCGATGTGTAGTCTTGCCGCCGCCCTCGCCCAGGTAGCTCAGTTGGTAGAGCAGCGGACTGAAAATCCGCGTGTCGCTGGTTCAATTCCGGCCCTGGGCACGACAACTTCCGACGAAGATTGAGATCGCGAACGTCTCACGCGCCTCTCGGTTCGCTCGACTCGCGCTGGTTTTGCTACCCATTTACTACCGGCGCCGACGTACTTGTGGCCGCTCGGTGGTGGCTCGGCAGTCATGATGTCGTCGAGCTTGCAGAATGCGGTCAAGTCCCGAAGTTTGTGTGAATGCGTGAACGGTGATCATCGCGAGTTGCTGGTTGGTCACGCCGCGGCCGCGTAGTGGTGGTGGAGCAGAGACAGATCGGCGGCGCAGCCGCGGGCATGGCCTCGCGCGCGCGGTGCACCATGATAGCCTGCCTCGCGATGAGAGGACTCGCGCTCGTGTTCGTACTCGCCGCATGTAACTCGCCCGGCTACGACCCCGCGAATCCTGGCCGCGTATCGTGCGGATGCAATAGCGATGACTGTTACGAAGCCGCGGCGCGTTTGGATGCCAAGGGCGAGACCGCCGAGAACGGGGAGCAGCTGCTCTACTACGCACAGTGTGCGTGCTTCGATGGCAGCACCGGCGGCTGCAATACGGTCTCCCATTTCGCGAAGGATCACGTCGCCGCGTGCAAGGCCGACAAGAACGTGCGCGACTCGTGCGCGATCGCCGGCTTCGTCTATCGCCACGGGGTCCAGGTGCCGAAGTTCAACGGTCGCTCGTTCGATCGTGATCCGGTCGCGTCCTCGGCCGCGTTTGGCAAGGCGTGCAGCGCGGGTGCGCAGATCGCGTGCTCGTATGCGCACCCATAGCAGCAATGCCGCTCGGTTGATCAGGTCCGTTCTTGGTGTGTGAATCATCATCGCGTGTTGGTGGTGGTCATGCTGCGGCCGCGTGGTCATCGAGCAGGGACATGTCGAGGTAGCTGCGATCGCGCCAGATGGCCGTGGTTTGCAAGGCGACGGCGGAATGAGCCGCAGCGCGCTCGCGCCTATAAGGACACGACCCAGAATGCATGCTGCGGAGCGTGAGTTGCCAAATCCTGGCGCGCGGCTCGAAGTAACCGCAGTGAGCGTGCAGCTGTGCCGACAGCTCGAAGGCACCGCCGTGCTCACGCTGCGCCAGTCGGTGTTCCGACGGCTGCTGCACGATCGGCGGCGCTTGTGTTCCGCGGCGTCGCTTACTGGTTGCCGCTGATCCCTGGCTTCATCGAATCGAGGCGGCTGAAGTCGTGAGCGAGCAGCGCCACCTGCCGGGTTAGCCGATCAGGCGGCTGTGTGGCGACTCGCGCGCACCGCGCGCGGAGGCCCGCTCGCCGTCGCGCGCGGATCTCCGTCAGGTCCTTTCCACGAACCCTCGACCTCGATGGCATGGCGCGTGCTCATTTCTGACACGCAAGTTCAGCGCGGCCTGCCATGGCGACAGGGATCCGACCTAGCGAACCCGATGATGTTGTCGAGTCGGCGCCCGAGCACCGCGCGCTCGCATGGGCCGCGGCTGCGTCGTTCGCAGCCATCCTCTGGCTGGTCCGGCCGATCGGGCTGGGCATTCTGCTCGGTGTGCTGCTCGCGTTTCTCGCCCAACCCGCCTGCAAGCGCTTGAGCACGCGGATCGGTGAGCGCTTGGCGGTGGTAACCACGGTCGTCGCCGCAGGGCTCGGCGTCGCCGTGACTCTGGGAGGGCTCGGTTGGCTGTTCGTAGCGAGGGGCACCGTCCTCGCCTCGGAGCTTGTCGCTGCGGTCGGGCCGCGCGGCCTGATCGATCGCGTCGCAGGACAGGCCGGCGTTCTCACGCAGCGTTTCGGCCTGTCCTCCGACGATGTGCGGGAGCATGTACGCGGGCTGGCGGGCGCCGCAGCCCACAGCGCCGAACAGCTCGCGGCCGCGATCGCTTCGGCGACCGCGCACGCGCTGCTCGGGCTGTTCTTCGCGATGCTCACGATGCACTACATCCTCCGCAACGGAGAGCGGATCTCGAAGGTCATCCCGAACGCACTGCCATTGCGTCCCGCGTACACGGCGGCCCTCGGCGCCGAGTTTCGCCGCGTCGGTCGCTCGACGTTGCGCGGTAGCATCGTGACCGCGATCGTCCAGGGCATCATCGCCGCGATCGGCTACTGGATCACCGGCGTTCCCGAACCGATCTTCTTTGGCGCGGCGACGGCGATCGCGTCGTTCGTGCCCCTGGTGGGCGTGATGATCGTGATCGTGCCAGCGAGCATCGGCCTCGCGCTGGCCGGACACGTGGCGGCGGGAATCGTCGAGCTCGTGTGGGGCATCGTGCTGGTCGTCGGTGTTCCGGACTACGTGATCCGACCACGCCTCGTGCGCGGCGAGGCGAAGGTGCCGGCGGTCGTGACCTTCGCGTCGCTGTTCGGCGGCGTCGAGGTTTTCGGGCTCGCAGGCCTTCTCGTCGGCCCTGTCCTCATGGCGCTCGCGATCGCGGTGCTGCGACTGTACGCGGCCGAGATGACCGCACGACGGCGCCTCGAAGATCCGGAGGGCATGCGTGTTGCTTGCTTGATAGGCGAACCGACCACGGAGAACGTCATGGCAACAACAACGGGAACTGGTCTACGCAGTCAAAGCGAAAAACCTCGAGACACGCATCATTGGGGAGTCCCGATGACGATCGGAGTCTTGTTGATCATCGGTGGCACGTTCGCGCTCTTCGCGTCATTTCTGACCAGCATTGTCTCGGTCATCTACATCGGAATCATGCTGGTCGCGGTGGGACTCTTCGAGATCATCTCAGCATTCCGCGTGCGCCACGCTGGACCATTCTTCGCCTACTTCCTCGCGGGCTTGCTCGCCGTGGTCGTGGGCGGACTGTTCTTATATCGCCCCATGGCCAGCATCGCATCGCTGACCCTGCTGATCGCCGGGTACATGTCTGCGAGCGGGCTGTTCCGAGGAATCAACGCCCTCGCCGATCGCTATCCGGGCTGGGGATGGGATGTCGCGTACGGTGTCGTGGCGGTCGCGCTCGGGATCTACGTGGCAGCATCCTGGCCGTTGTCGTCGTACTGGGTCCTCGGCACGGTCGTCGCGGTCGAGGTGATCGCGCGCGGGATCACGCTCCTGGCCGCGTCCTGGACGCTGCGCGATATCGACCGTGGCATTCCCGGCGCTGCTGCCGCCGGCTGACGCGGCGGTCGCCGCGCGCCACGCTCAGATCCAGTGCCGCCGCAACAGCCACATCTTCACGCCCTGCGTCAGCAGCAAGTAGCAGCCAAGCGTCAACAGCAGCAGCGGCCAGTACAGCGCCGGCAGCGGCGAAAAGCCGAGCGCACGCCCGATCGGCGCGAACGGTAGCCCGATCCCGACGGCCGCGATCAAGAGGCTCATGACCACGACCGGCCGCGAGGCCCGGCTCTGTACGAACGGGATCTTGTTCGTGCGGATGACGTGGATGATCAACGTCTGCGTGAGCAGGCTTTCGACGAACCAGCCGGTCTGGAACAGGCTCGCGCTGTGCGCGGCGATCTGCGGCGTCGACGTGTCCCAGCAGTGAAACACGTAGAGCATGATCAGGTACGTCGTGTAGTCGAACACCGACGAGCACGGGCCGATCGACACGATGAACCGGGTCAGCGCCTTGGTGTCCCACGGCCGCGGGTGGTCGATCTGCTCGGGATCGACGGCGTCGGTCGGAATCGTGGTCTGGCTGAAATCGTAGAGCAGATTGTTCGTGAGGATCTGGATCGGCCGCATCGGCAGGAACGGCACGAAGATGCTGGCGCCGAGCACGCTGAACATGTTGCCGAAGTTGCTGGACGCGCCCATGCGGACGTACTTGCCGATGTTCGCGAACACCTTGCGACCCTCGAGCACGCCCTCGTCGAGCACGAGCAGCGATTTCTCGAGGAGGATCAGATCGGCGGACTCCTTCGCGATGTCCACCGCGGTGTCGACGCTGATGCCGACATCGGCGGCGTGCAGCGCGGGGGCGTCGTTGATGCCGTCGCCCATGAAGCCGACCGTGTGCTTGCGCGACTGCAGGGCCTTGACGATCCGTCGCTTGTGCGCCGGCGAGACGCGCGCGAACAGGGTGGCGTGCTCGGCCGCATCCGCGAGCTCGGCGTCACCGAGCTTCTCGACCTGGTCGCCGAGCAGGACCACGTCGGTGGCGAGTCCGACCTCCTTGCAGACCTTGCGGGCGACGAGGTCGTTGTCGCCGGTGATGACCTTGACCGATACGCCGTGGCCCTGCAGCTTCGCGATCGAGGCCCGGCAGGTGTCTTTCGGCGGGTCGAGGAACGCGATGTAGCCCTGGAGGATCAGATCCATCTCGTCGGCTTGGCCGTAGGGCGTCGTACGAAGTGCGGCCTGAGCGCGCGGCGCGCCGTCCTTGATCGCGATCGCCAGGACGCGAAAGCCGTCGGCGCTGAGCCGGTCGTACTCCGCCTTGAGCGCGCCGATGTGCTCGTGGTCCATCGCCAGGAGCTTGCCGTCGAGCTCGAAGCCGGAGCAGCGAGGGAAGATCGCCTCCGGCGCGCCCTTCGAGATGATCCGATCCTTGCCCTCGGGCGTGCGAACCACGACCGACATGATGCGGCGCTGGAAGTCGAATGGCATCTCGTCGACCTTGGTGACCTCGGGGATGCGCGCGTGTACGTGGGTGTCCTCGTGGGCGAGCACCGCTCGGTCGAGCACGTTCTTGAGCCCGGTCTGGAAGTGACTGTTCGTGTAGGCCAGCGCGAGGACCGCGTCGCTTTCGCGCAGCGTCACGTCGCAGTAGCGCTCGAGGGTCACCCGGTCCAGCGTCAGCGTGCCGGTCTTGTCGGTGCACAGCACGTCCATCCCGCCGAAGTTCTGGATCGCGTTGAGCCGCTTGACGATCACCTTCTTCTTGCTCATCGCGACGGCGCCCTTCGACAGACACACGGTCACGATCATCGGCATCATCTCGGGGGTCAGGCCCACCGCCACCGCGACTGCAAAGAAGAACGCATCCTGCCAGTCGTGCTTGGTCAGACCGTTGATCACGAAGACCAGCGGCGCCATCACGAACATGAAGCGGAGCATGAGCCACGTGAGCCGCGCGATATCGCGATCGAAGGCGGTCTGGGTCGGCTGCTCGGCGATCGATTCGGCCATGCCGCCGAGGTACGTGTCTTTGCCCGTCGCGACGATCACGGCCGTCGCCGAGCCGCTCTCGACGCTGGTGCCGAGAAACGCGATGGTCGTGCGTTCGAGCGGCGTGACCGGAGGCTCGCCGGCATCCGCGGCGTGCTTCTCGACCGGGAAGCTCTCGCCGGTGAGCGAGCCCTGAGTCACGAACAGATCCTTGGCCTGGACGATTCGCACGTCGCCGGGGATCATGTCGCCCGCCGCGAGCTGGATGACGTCGCCGGGGACGAGCTGGGCGATGGCGATCTCCTGCGGCTTGCCGTCGCGGAGCACCGTCGCCCGCACCGAGATCATCGCCTTGAGCTTGGCGGCCGCGTTTCCCGCCCGGGCCTCCTGGAACAGGGTCAACCCGACGCTGAGAGCGATCATCACCACCATCACCGTGCCCGACCCCGGGTCGCGCGTCGCGAACGAGACGGTGGACAGGACCGCGAGCAGGATCACGAGCGGATTGATCACGGCGTGCCAGAGCAGCTTGCCGAGCCTCGGGCGGTGATCTCTCGCAAGCACGTTCGGCCCGCCCGCAGCGAGCCTGGCCGCTGCCTCCTCGGAGGTCAGCCCCTCCGAGCGCGTGGCAAGCCGCGTGTACACGGCGACGGGATCGACGGATGCGACCTCCAGCAAGACCGCCGACACGCGAATCGGCGCATCACGGCGATGCCCGCCGAGCATCGCCTTCGGTAGAACGACCGACGGGACGCGAGCCATGCAGCCCCTCGGGCCTAGGCGCGATCGAGTTGCGCTGCGCTTCGCACCGCGAGCAGCTTGTTGATGTGGTCCGGATCGAGCAGGCCGACGAGCCGATCGTCCTGGATCACGACGATCGAGCTGCCATCGGGCGGGAGCCGTCCGAGCACGCCGGTGAGCCCTTCCTCTGCGCTGGCCACCGGATACTCGCGATGCATGACATCGCCGACCGTCAACTCGTGACGGTGCGTGCCGAGACCGCGCATCACGTCGCCGTGGGTGAGCATGCCGACGACGGTGGTTCCGTCGACGACGGGAAAGTCGTGCTGAAACCCATCGAGCAGTCGCGCCGCGGCGGCATCGAGCGCGGTTTCCGGTGCGACGGTCTCGACGTGCGTCACCATCGCGTTGGCGACCGAGACACCGCCGAGCGCGCGCTTCATCCGTTCGGCCCGCGCCTCCTGCCCGGCGGCCATCCAGACGAAGATCGCGATCACGACGAGCAGCGGGCTCCAGGCCAGCCCGGCGATGCCCATCACGACTGCGAGGCCGCGGCCGATTCGAGCCGCGGCAGCCGTGGCGCGGGCGTGATCCATCCGGAACCCCAGGATGGCGCGCAGGATCCGTCCGCCGTCCATCGGGAACGCCGGAAGCAGGTTAAAGGCCCCGAGCGAGATGTTGATCCACATCAGCTGGACGAAGAACGCGCCACCGATCGTGAGCGGATTTCCGCCCGCGCCGGCGCCCGATAGCCGCAGGCCGAGGTAGATCGCTGCCGCGAGCACGGCGTTGACGGCGGGACCCGCGATCGCGACGAGCAGCTCTTCCTTGGGTTTCTCCGGCATGTGATCCAGCCGGGAGATGCCGCCGATCGGATAGAGCGTGATGTCATGCGTGGCGATCCCGAAC
Organism: Kofleriaceae bacterium; assembly: GCA_035500135.1. Taxonomy (GTDB): domain Bacteria; phylum Myxococcota_A; class Polyangia; order Haliangiales; family Haliangiaceae; genus JABFXX01. The sequence continues at coordinate 2,752 of DATJXL010000052.1, read as the reverse complement.
CGGCGCGCCACGAGCGCGTGACCGAGCTCGTGGAGCACGACGATCGTGAACACGCTCGCCACGAGCACGAAGCCTTTCGCGGTGGTCGCGGCTTCGTGACTGCCGCCGAGGTAGCTCATCGCGACCCAGACGAGCAGCAAGATGAACGACGCGTGGATGTAGATCGGGATCCCCGCGATGCTGCCGACCCTCCACGCCCACCGGCTATGAGGACGACCTTCGGCTGGCTTCGAATCCGGCATGACTCATCTCCGATGGAGGGAAAGCAATCACGGAGTGAGCTAGCAAGACGCGGTCCAATGGCGCTCCGCGCTCCGGCTCGTGATCCCCGCACCGAATGCGCGGGCTCTACTTGCGATCGCCCGCAGATTTCGGCGAACGCTTGGCGGCGATCGCTTCGCTCACCTTTTGAACAGACGCGCGCGCGTCAGCAAGGGCCTGTCGGGCGGAGGTCTGGAACGCGCGGCCCGAATTCCTTGCACCCTCGGCGGCGTGTTTCTCCACCGCCTCCAGGTGCGTGACCGCGGCGGCAAGCTGCTTCTTCGTGGCGTCATTCTGAGCACGCATCGAGCCCTTGACGGACTCCATGACCGCTCTGGCCTTGTCCGGAATGGTGTCGAGATCGGCCTTGGCAGCTCCGCCTTTCTTTGCCAGGGCATCACTGATCGCGCCATGGAGCTCCTGCGCAGCTGCACGAGCGTGACCGAGCGCGTCTTTGACCGTGCCGCCTGCGCCGTGCGGAGCGGTGGGGCTGGTGGATTTCGTCTTTTGATCTTGCGCCATTTTCTTCTCCACGATTTGAGGTCTTCTGGATCGACGAGGTCGACGCTGCTCCTCGGTGCATGGAGCGATCCTGCCCCATGCAACGATCGCTCTCGCGAGGCTCCCGAGGTCGAGCGGATGCCCGCGTGCGGGCTCGGAGGTACTCGATCCGAGCGCGGCGCGAAATCTCGCTCGGGTTCATCGGCGTGGGGCTCGCCTCTCATTGTATACACGAGTGTCATCTTGACAATGGCATCCTTCGTGGACACCTCCGACGCATGCTGAACACCGCGCTGTGGATCGGGGAGGGAGTCGTGGCTCTCGCCGTATTGCTCGCCGGCTTCACCAAGCTGACCGGAATCGCGCTGATGCTGACCCCGTTCGCGGCGGTCTGCTCGGGCGTGCTCATGATCGGTGCCGTTCGCACGCATCGCCGGCTCGGTGAGGGCGTCGCGCCGGCCGTTGTCATCGCTGCCCTGTGCATCGCGATCGCGGCGGGCCGCGCCGCGGCGCGCGCAGCCTCTCATCCGGCCGCGGTCGCCTCGACGGCAGCCGTGCAGCAATGACACAATCGGACGCGGCGTGACGGATCACCGCACCCGGGTAGGCCGCGAGCGGAGCGACCGCACCGAGCAGCGCATCGTGGCAGCGGCGCTCCGCGTGTTTGCCGAGCACGGCCCTGATGCGCCGGTCATCGATCACTTCCTGCAAGCCGCCGCGATCTCTCGAGGCACGTTTTACAATCACTTCAAGACGGTCGAGGAGCTGCTCCACGCAACCTCGGAGTGGACGACGCGCCAGATGGTCGAGAGAATCGAGCGCGCGCTGGCAGGGATCGACGGACCGATGCTGCGGTTCGGTGTCGGGCTGCGGCTGTTCTTCGCACACGCGCAGCGCGATCCGGTGTGGTGTCGGTTCGTGGGGAAGGTGTGGAAGATCGACGGGATCGAGCTACCGGTGCGCGACCTCGACGACGGGATCCGAGCGGGACAGTTCCGGGTCCTCGATCGCGACGCGGCACTCGACGTGGTGTTCGGCGCGATTCGCGCGGCACTCGAGCGTATCGGCGAGCAGCGTGTATCCGCGACGTTCGGCGACCACGTCACCGAGCTCTGTCTGCATGCGCTGCGTGCGGATCCGCGCCGCATCGCCGCGGTGCTCGCACGCGAGCTGCCGGCGCTCGATGCGTCATGACCGCGTCGATCTATCCCGCGCGCCCGCGGTTTTCGCCTGAACGCGGTCGGCAATCTCGTTGGCCAGGCGGGTGATCGCTTCGCTGAGCGACGCGACCGCCGCCGTCGTGCCTGCGCCTGAAACTGCAAGCTGGAAACGCGTTTCTCCACGGTCGATCGGCTGTCCATCACCGCGCAGGATCCAGCGCGCCCACAGCTCCACGCGGTCGACGCCGTGACGTTCGAAGCGAAGAACATCCACGTGGAGATCGTAGGTGGGGGCTCTCGCATGAGGTGGAACCTCGATCCCGACCGGAGCCAACATCGTCGCGAGCTCCTGCCGCAAGGTGCGCTCGAACGCCTGGTCGAGCGGCTCCGCCCAGCGGTCCCGCTTCGAATAGACCACGCGGTAGTCGTCGGTGCGGGTGACGATCGACTCGCGATCGAGGTATCCCGGGATGCTGACCTCGGCGATCGCGATGCTCGACCCGTCGGCCGTGGTCAGCGCGGCCGGCGATGCACTCGTTCGCGCGAGCACGCGTGTCGGCGTCAGGACGAAGTAGTCATATTGCGGCTGGCTCCCGCCGAGGGCGCACGCGCAACACCACACCAGCAACACGGTAGGCGCCGTCCTCACTGACGGCCTCCACGCACGATCGCGCCCGGATCTCGGTTGAGCTGATCTGCGAGGCGGCGCAGCGACCGAGCGGCGGTCTTGATCTCGAGCAGGGTCGCATCGATCTCGCCGGCCAACACTCCCTCTGGCGCGACCAACCGGCGTGCGGAGGTCGCGGTCTGCTTCCATTCGGAGACCATGG
>DATJXL010000051.1:0-9440 GCA_035500135.1 Kofleriaceae bacterium | reverse complement strand
CTTCGGGCACGGCGAACGCGTGCGCGAGCGCGGCGTCGTGCGCGGCGTGCACGCGCGCGGTGTAGTCGAGGATCGCCGGCGAGGTGTAGCGCTCGCCGGCGCGCGAGTTTTGGTCGGCCATGGCGTGACTCTACTCGTCGGCCGAGCCATCGCGATAGGGCCCGTAGCGCGCGAGCTCGGCGAGCTCGGCCGCGACCGCTCCCGCCTCGCGCCGCGTGTGGTCCTCGATCGCGCGGGCGAGCCCGCCGTGGCGGATCCAGTGCGCCGAGTACGTCGGGCACGGCTCGAACCCGCGCAGCAGCTTGTGCTCGCCCTGCGCGCCGGCCTCGAACAGCGGCAGCCGCCTCGCGATCGCGCGCTCGATCCCCGCGTAGTACGCGACCTCGAAGTGGAGCAGGTCGACGTGCGTGTCGGCGCCCCAGTAGCGGCCGTACAGCGCCGCTTCCGTCTCGAAGAACAACGCGCCGGCGATGCGGCGGCCGCCGGCGCGCGCCTCGACCACGCGCATGGTGTCGGGCGAGGACTCGGCGAGCCGGTGGAAGAACCCCGGCCGCAGGTAATCGCGGCCGCCGTGCTGCGCGGTCGTGATGCGATAGAAGCGGTCGAGATCGTCGAGCGCCGCGCGATCGAGCTCGGCGCCCGTGCGCCAGTCGAGGCTCTCGATCGCGGCGCGGGCGCGCTCGCGCTCCTTGCGCAGCTGCTTGCGCTTGCGGCTCTTGAGCTGCGCGAGGAAGTCGTCGAACCCGGCGTAGCCGCGGTTCTTCCAGTGGAACTGATAGGTCGCGCGCGGGAAGAAGCCGGCCTTGCCGAGCGCGGCCTGCTCGTCGGCGGTGCAGAACAGCCAGTGGATCGACGAGCAGTCGGTCTCGTCGGCGAGCTCGCGCACGGCGGCGATCAGCGCCGGCCACGCCGCCGGATCGCCGAGCAGGCGCCGCCCGGTCGCCGGCGTCGCGGGCGCGGCGATCACGAGCTTGGGGTAATACGGGATGCCGGCGCGCTGCGCCGCGTTCGCCCACCCCCAGTCGAAGATGTACTCGCCGTAGCTGTGGGTCTTGACGAACGCGGCGACCGCGCCGACGAGCGTCCCTGCCCGCCCCCGCGTCACCGATCCGAGCGGTTCGACCTCCGGGTCGAAGCGCTCGGCCAGCAGGTACGCGGGGTGCCAGCCGGAGCGCTTGCCGCCGATCGACTGCGAGTCCTCGAGCGCGCGCAAGAAGCCGTGGCGTAGAAACGGCGAAGGCCCGTGGTCGAGCCCGTCCCAGGCCGCGGCCGGCACGTCGCCGATCGCGGCGACCGCACGGACCGAGATCGTGCTAGAAGCCACCGAGGTCCACCATGACGCTCGACCCGCAAGTTCGCCAGAAGATCGACCAGCTCGTCGCCTCGGATTCCGTGGTGCTGTTCATGAAAGGTACGCGCAGCTTCCCGCAGTGCGGGTTCTCCGCGTCCGTCGTGACCATCCTCAACAACTTGATTCCCAAGTACACCACGGTCAACGTGCTGTCCGATCCCGACGTCCGCGGCGGGATGAAGGAGTACTCGGACTGGCCGACGTTCCCCCAGCTGTTCGTCAAGGGCGAGTTCGTCGGCGGCGCCGACATCGTGCGCCAGATGTACGAGGCCGGCGAGCTCGAGAAGAAGCTCGGCGACCTGGTCGCGCCGATGAAGCCGCCCGCGTTGACCGTGACGCCGCGCGCCGCGGCCGAGCTGACCGCCGCGCTCAAGGAAGGCTCGCCCGGCGACGTCATTCACCTGACGATCGCGCCGAGCTGGGAGCACCAGCTCGATCTCGGCGCGAAGGAAGCGACCCACGTGACCGTCGAGAGCAACGGCATCACCGTGCAGCTCGACCGCGCGAGCGCGGCGCGCGCCAGCGGCGTGTCGATCGACTTCGTCGAGGACGCGTCGGGCGCCGGCTTCAAGATCGAGAACCCGAACCGGCCGGCGATGGTGCGCGAGATCAAGCCGAAGGAGCTCAAGGCGCTGCTCGACGCCGGCAAGGTCAAGCAGTTCTTCGACGTCCGCACGCCGAAGGAGCGGTCCGCCGCGCAGCTGCCCGGCACGCGCCTGCTCGACGACGCCGCGCTCGCCGACATCGACGGCCTGCCGCGCGACACGCCGCTCGCGTTCCATTGCCATCACGGCCCGCGCAGCCGCGCCGCCGCCGAGCACGTGCTCAAGATGGGCTTCACGCAGGTCTACAACCTCGCCGGCGGCATCGACGCCTGGTCGAAGGACGTCGACCCGAGCGTGCCGCGGTACTAGCCCTAGTCGCCCGGCACGCGCACTTCGAACGCGAGCCCCATCATCCACGCGTCGCCGCGCACGAGGCTCGTGCCGGCGACGGCGGCGAGCGCGTAGAAGCGGTTGAGCTGGAGCGCGAGGTAGCCACGTGCCTCGACCTCGCCCGCCGACGCGAGCCCGCTCGTGCTCGCGGTGGACGGCGAGAACACGGCGCCGGTCGCGAGCTCGGCACCCGCGCCGAGCGCGCCGAGCCGCAGCCGGTAGCCGGCCGCGAGGAAGCCCGCGAGCATCGTCTTGGGGTTCGACGGCTGGTCGGAGTCGATGCCGACGAGATTGCCGACCTCGCCCTCGACCGCGCCGTACAGGCCGTGCGGCAGCTCGAGCGCGGCGCGATGCACGTACGCGAGCGCGTCGCGCTGCTGCACCGCCGGCGGAGCGACCGGTGTCAGCACGCGCGCGGTGTCGGTCGGTCCGACTGCGCCGAGGCGCCGGTACACCACGCCCATATCGAACATCCAGTGCGGCTCGTCGCTGTCGTCCGGATCCGCGTACACGCTCGATCCGAAGCTCGTCACCGCGAGAAGGAACGCCATCGTCGACGCCAGGCGCATGCGGCGCACATCAGCAATTCGCCGACCTCTTCGCGGCCACGAACGTCTGCACACTTCGGCGACGCGATTGCCGACGAGCGCGCGCCGAGGTCACGCGATGCGTGCGCCCGTGCCAGGCGGCCACGGCATGCTCCCGCTTCAGTCGACTCGTACGGCCGTGAGCTGATTCCCGCCGGCGGCGAACACGAGGCGCACGATCTTGTCGCCGTCGCGCTCGAACACCGCGACCGCCTGGAGCTCCTCGATCCAGAACTGGCGATCCGTGATCGGCACCAGCCGCACCTTGGTGTCGGCCTCGAGGTAGAGCCGCTTGCCGACCGCGGTGATCGCGAGCTTGCGCCCCGACAGCTCGTAGTGGCCCGCGAGTGGCGCGAGCTGCTCGGCGGTCGGCAAGACCGGCGGCGGTACGGGCTCGTCGAGGAGGATTCGCGTCATCGCACCCGCGAGCTGCTCGATCGTGGTCACCGAGGTGGCGGCGAGGATCACGAATCCGCGCTTCGATCTCGGATCGAATCCGATGAACGAGTGGAAGCCGCCCGTGCCGCCGCTCTGCCAGTAGCGGCCGCGCGAATCGATCTGCCAGCCGAGCCCCTCGTTCAAGCCGTCGCCCACGGGCGAGGGCTCGAGCGCCTTCCGGATCGCGGCGCGCAGCGGGCGGCGCGAATCGGGCGGATCGAGCGCGGCCGCGAGGAGCAGGAGTTGATCGCGCGCGTCGGAGATGACGCCGCCGCCGCCGGCGAGCGCCGACCACCGCCACGGCAGGACGGGCGCGAGATCCGGGCTGGTGCCCGCGGCACGACGTGCGGCGGCTTGCGGCGGGACGGTGTCGACGAACGTGTCGTTCAGACCGAGCGGCGCGAGCACGCGAGTGGCGAGCGCGTGCGCGTAGCCGGTGCCGAGCTTGCGGCCGATCACGAAGCCGAGCAGGCCCGCGCCGTACGTCGACGCGACGACCGCGGTGCCCGGCTTGGTGGCGAGCCGCACCTGCACGAGGTCGGCGTACAGGCGGTCTTCGCTGTAATCGCCGTACGGATCGGGCCGGGCGCCGCGCGCCAGCACCGATGGCGGCAGGCTCGGCACGCCGGCGGTATCGAGCGCGAGCTCGTGCAGCGTGACCGTGCCGCCGTCGCGGGTAGGCGACGTCACGCCGGGCGGCAGCAGATCGGCGAGCTGCGCGTCGATCTCGAGCTCCTTGCGCTGCACCGCATCGGCGAACAGGATGCCGGTGTAGATCTTCGACAGCGGTCCGATCTCGAACAGCGTGCGACCGTTCGGCGGCGCGCCGTTCGGGCCCTTGCCGAAGCCGTAGATCTCGGTGTGGCCGGCGTCGTACAGGCCGACGACGATCGCGGAGACCACCTCCCCGTCGACGAGCGGCTGCACCTGCGCGGCGACCGCGCCGCGGTGCGGACCGCCGAGATCCTCGTCGACCGTGCTCGGCTTGGGCTTGGCCGGAGCGGCCGGCGGTGCGCCGCACGCAGCGGCGATCGCCACCAGAGCGATCCGCGAGGACATCGCGGCGCATTCTAGCCCGAATCGAGTGCTAGGCTCGCCTCGCATGGCCGAGACCTGGCTCAAGTGCAGCGCGTGCAAGAACCCGATCCCGTACGGCGCGGCCCACTGGGTGTGCAGCGTGTCGACGTGCAACCGGGCGCGCACGCGCCTCGTGTTCTGTACCGTGTCATGTTGGGACAGTCACGTCGCGATGCTGCGTCACCGCGACGCGTGGGCGGTCGACGCGAAGGCGCCGTCGAAGGAGGCGTGGGAGCGCGAGCTCGCGGCGAACCCGCCCGATCCCGATCCGGCGCCCAGGCCGGCCGCCGTGCCGGCCGTGCGCAAGGTCGTGGGCGACGCGTCGCCGGCGACCGCGGCGGCTGCTGAAGGCAACGTGCGGCTCGCGGACGTGACCGATCGAGACGTCTTGATCGTCGTCTCGAAGATGAAGAAGTACATCAAGGATCGGTCCGGCATGAACTGCGGCGACGCGGTCGCCGACGTGCTGTCGGATCACGTGCGCGCGCTGTGCGACGAAGCGATCCGCGCCGCGGCGCGCGACGAGCGCAAGACCGTGCTCGACCGCGACCTGCCGCGGCCGCGGAGATAGGAGTCGCGAGATGAGGCAATGGGCGCTGGTAGTGTTGGTCGCCGCGTGCGGCGAAAAAACAGAAGATCCGTACTGCGCCGAGCAGCGGACGGTGATCGCGAACCAGCTCGAGTCGAATCGAGAGCTTCCCGCCATCGCGCCCAAATCCCCGGCCGTGCCGCCGACAAACGACCCGGTCGTCGATCGGATGTGGAGTGCGGTGCGCGAGCTCAACGACGCATCCCTAGCCCGGTACAACGCGGAGCGCGAAAGCCACGAGCAGCTGGGGACACTCCTCGAAGCCGCCGAGACCGCCTGGCGCACGAATGCACCGAACAAGAAGGCTGCCGCGGACGCCGCGCGCGATTTTCAGATCAAGGCGCACGACGAGCGCGAGAAGGAGTTTCAGGCGGTCGCGGAGAAGGTCGTCAACGAGCTCGACGCGGTCGCGAAACAGGCTGATGCGACGGCGAACGCGCAGGGCCTCGACCAGTTTCTGGACATCGCGAAAAAACAGCTCGCGCTCTCTCGCAAGCGGCCAGTCATCTCCTACTCGCGGATGGTCGACGACTACTTCACCGGAACGACGAAGTGTCAGTAGGCCTGGCGGCTAGCCTCGTCGCCCGCGCGGTCGCGAGCCAGTAACCGGCGTGCTCGCACCACCAGATGTCGATCGCGAACGGCAGCGCGGTCGCGACGACACGCGTCGCGAGATCGAGCTCGACCTCGGTGAAGCCGACGTAGCGGCGCACGAACGGATCGAGCGCCTTGTAGATCGCTTCCTTGATCGCGAACGCGAGGGTCACCTCGCGGCCGCGCACCGCGGCCTGCTCGCGCGCGGTCAGGATCCGGCGCTCGATCGGCTGGCGTGCCTCGACCGCGCGCTCGAGATCGATGCCGACGTGTGCACCGTCGCCGGCGGCAGCCGCGACGATCGCGGCGGCGACGTCGCCCTTGTGCGAGATCGAGCCGACGAAGCCGGGCGGCAGCACGGGCGCGCCGCGATCGTCGGGCAGGATCGCGACGTCGCGGCCGAGCGCCGCGCGCAGCACCGCGCGCCCGGCCAGGAACTCACGGCGGCGCGGCTCGGCGAGCCGGGCGACATGCTCGACCTCGCCGGGGAGCGGCGCGCAGCTCGCGGCGCCGACCACGACGAGCCCGTGCGGCGAGTCAACGCGCTCCACTCGATCTCGGCCGCGTGATCATCAGGTGGTTGTGCTTCGCGTTATCGGGATAGCCGAAGCGGAACGGCAGCTCGCGGTGCGGCTGCGTCGCCCACAGCTTCACGAGCTCGCGCTGGCGATCCTTGCCCTCGGGCGTGAAGTACGTCCCGGTGAAGTCGCCGAACGTGACCTGCTCGAAGCCGGCCGGGTCGGCGAAGCTCGGGGGAATGCCCGAGGCATCCGAGATCATCCACGCGATGTGAGACAGCAAGTAGTCGCGCACCTGCGTGAAGTCGTCGTACCAGAGCAGGAAGCTCGCCGCCTTCGTCATCACCGCGACCTTGCCCTTGCGCGCGAGGTGCTTGAGCACGCGATCGTCGGCTTGCATGTGCGTGTCGTCGAGGTTCGCGACGATGTGGCGATACGTCCGCAGCGGCGCGCCGGGCTGGCCGCGCGGCCGGTACTGGATCTCGACGTTGCCGAATGCCGAGTCTTGCTCGTACCAGAAGTGCGCGAGCTTCTTCGGCGGATCCTTCTTGTGCGCGGCCATGTCGGCCGCGCGCGCGTCGAGCTCCTCGCCGGTCATGTAGCGCACCGAGCCGTCGGGCTCGATGTCGAAGTAGCGCAGCGAGACCGGCTCCATGTCGTGCACGGCGAGCCCGGCGAGCGCCATCATGATCGTGCCCGGCAGCGTCGAGTGCGAGGCCGCCTGCAGGCTCTTCGTCGTCGAGTGCGCCGAGTGATAGAGCCGGCGGATGTCGTACGTGATCTCGTCGAGATCGCTCGCGAGCTTGCCCTTCGGCATCGAATCGATCGCGCGGATGTCGCCGGCGGCCTCGAGCGAGATCGTCGTCAGCTCGGTCGCGTCGGGGAATACCGCGAGCGCGCTCGACAGATCGCCGCCGCCGAACGGATAGACGACCGTCGTCGGCAGATCCTTCGGGCGCAGCTCGGCGATGAACTTCTGCACGGCATCGGCCCACGCGCGCCGGTACGACGCGTATACCGCGGCCATCTCCTTGCAGTGCTCGTCGATCACCTTCGCGGCGAACTGCGGCGGGACCGCGTCGTCGCCGCCGCACGCCGCGACACGAAACATCGCGCGGACCTGCGGCGTGAAGTCGGTGGGATCGTCGGCGCGCGCGCTGGCCGACGCGCACACCACGAACGCGATCACGGCCATGCGAGACATCGCGCCGATCATAGCGCGCGAACCTCCGCGCCGAGATGCGCGAGCGCGGCCGCGAAGCCCGGGTACGACGTCGCGACGTTGTCGGCATCGTCGATCACGGTCTCTGCGAGACCGTCATGTTGTCCTGGCGTGACGCATAGCCCGGCGACCGCGGCCGCCATCGCGATCCGGTGATCGCCTTCGGCATGCACGCGCCCCGGCTCGAGCGGGCGCTCGGGCCGGCCTTCGACCGCGAAGCCGTCGGGCCGCGCCTCGCACGCGATGCCGAACGCGCGCAGCATCGCGCACGTGGTCGCGATGCGGTCGGATTCCTTGACCCGCAGCTCGTCGGCGTCGCGCACGACGGTCGTGCCACGCGCCCGCGCCGCGACCACGGCGAGCACCGGCAGCTCGTCGATCGAGCGCACCGCGAGATCGCCCGCGATCTCGGTCGCGCGCAGCTCGCGCGCTGGCCCGCGCACGACGAGCGTCGCGGTCGGCTCGGGGCCGTCGACCCGCGCGTCCTCGAACGCGACCTGCCCGCCCATCGCGGCGATCGCGTCGAGAAAGCCGGTGCGCGTCGGGTTCGTGCAGATCCCCGGCAGCCGCAGCTCGCGCGCGCCGACGACGATCGCCGCCGCGATCAGGAACGCGGCCGACGACGGATCGCCCGGCACGTCGAACGCGGCACCGGCCAGGCGGTGATCCCAGCCGCGGGTATCGACGGTGGTCGTGCGGCCGCGCGTCGCGATCGGCGCGCCGAGGTACGCGAGCATGCGCTCGGAGTGGTCCCGGCTCGGGCCGGGCTCGGTCACGGTCGTCGCGCCGTCGGCGTAGAGCCCGGCGAGCAACACCGCGGTCTTGACCTGCGCCGATGCCATCGGCAGCACGTACGCGATGGGCACCAACGGTCCGGGCGCCGGACCGACGACGAGCGGCGGCGTGCCGTCGCCCGCGCTCGCGATCACCGCGCCCATCTGCGTCAGCGGCTCGATCACGCGCCGCATCGGCCGCTTCGACAGCGACTCGTCGCCGACGAGCGTCGTCGCGAACGGCTGGCCCGCGACCAGCCCGCACGCGAGCCGGATCGTCGTGCCGGAGTTGCCGCAATCGATCGGCGCGGCCGGCGCACGCATGCCGGAGAGGCCCGTGCCGGTGATCGCGAGCGCGCCGCCGGTCTTGTCGATGCGCGCGCCGAGCGCGGCGATCGCGCGCGCCGAGCGGCCGTTGTCGGCGCCGTCGCCGAGCCCGCGCACGGTGACGGTCGTCTGCGACAGCAGCGAGAACAGCAGCGCCCGGTGGCCGATCGACTTGTCGCCGGGCACGGTGACCGTACCGTCGAGCGGCCGCGCCGCGGGTTGCACGACGAGCTTCACGATGCGCCTCCGAGCAATTCCGACGCGCGCTTCACCGCACGCGCGAGATGGTCTGGTCCGATCGCGACGATCGCGCGCACCCACGTGCCCTTCGCGATCAGCCGCGCGTCGACGAGGCTGTTCGGCACGCCGAGCGCACGCACGAGCGGATCGTCCGCGAGCGAACGAAACACGCCGCGCAGCGCGGTCGCGAGCCGGAGCGCGGCGTCCTTGCTCTCGCGATCGCCGGGGTCGGCGGCGTCGGCATCGACGACGACCGCGAAATCGTCTTCGACATCGGCCCACACCGACAGCCGCGCCGGCGCGGTCGGCAGCCCGGTGTCGCGCGCGACCGCGACGCGCGCGTCGAACGGCAGCCGCGCGGTGACGCGCAGCACCGCGGTGTCGCGGCCGGCCGGCGCCGCATGCGCGCGCAGCCGGAGCAGCTCGTCGGGCGCCGCGAGCGGCGAGCGCTCGGCGATCGCGGCGCGGGCCTCGAGCTGGCCGATCCACCCGTCGGGCCCGATCGCGACGAGCCCGGGCGCGATCTGCACGCCGCCCGGAACGTCGCCGTGCGTCGCGAGCACCGCGACCGAGGCCGCGCTGGCGGTGCCGACGCCGTACGCCGCGATCACGAATGCATCGGCGGCTGCGAGCGGCGAACCCATCGTCGCGAACGGGAGCCCGGGCAGGTGCGAGTCGCCGGAGAGCCGCGCGAGCGCGCGCGTGACGACCGGGCCGACGACCGCGTTCGCGCGCAGCCGTGCGAGGTCGAGCTCGACCACGACCTGCGCGTCGTCGGGCAGGAGCGGC
>DATJXL010000050.1:0-2388 GCA_035500135.1 Kofleriaceae bacterium | reverse complement strand
CTGCTTCACGATCTCGGGGTCCACCATCGGAACCCAGAGCGTCTTCGTCTCCTGTGACCCTGCTTCGTGCATCGTGATCCCTCCTTGGGGGAGGGGTCAGAATTAGTGGCGCGAGGGGGTCAGTTTACGTGGCGCCTGACAGCTTGCCTGGGCGTCCCTTCCGGTCCGCCCAAGGGTCGAATCCGAGCACGCGAGTTGACGCACGCGGAATGGACTCCGCGCGGCATTCGGTGCGCCGCGTGTGCGGCGTCCTTCGGGGCTACTCCCTTCCAGCATATCCGGTTACGAGCGGCTCTCTCGTACCGCCGACGGAGACAGATGGTACACGCGATGTGCCGTCAGGCGGTCGGCGGCAGCACGGCCGGATGACGCGGCTGGCAGATTGCCGCGAGCGTCGCCGACACGTCGACGGGCGTCAGGTCCTTCTGCACGCGCGTCTGCTGGCGCACGGATTCGCGCGCGAGATCATTCAGCGAGATCAAGCCGACGAGGCGACCGTCGAGATCGACCACGGGAAGACGGCGCACGCGCCGTTTGCGCATGATGTCCTCGGCCTCGGCAAGGTTGTCGTCCAGAAGGCACGAGTAGATCTCGCGGGCCATCGCTTCGCGCACGAAGATGTGTTGAGGCGCCTTGCCCTGCGTGTACGTCGCCATGCAGATGTCGCGATCGGTCAGCATGCCGATCACGTGCTGCTGCGCGTCGACGACCGGCACGCAGCCGACGTCGAGGTCCCACATCAAGCGCGCGGCAGCGTCGAGTCGGTCGTCGTCCTTGCAGGTGGCCACGTTGCGGCTCATCAGATCGGCGATCACCATGACTTGCTCCTGAATGGTAGTGGTTCCGGAATCGGTCACGCTGCCAGCGCCCGCAACGCGTCGACGTAGGACACGATCCCGACGAGCCTGCCCTCGGCGTCGACGACCGGCAGCGCGCCGATCTTCTCGTCCGCGAGCTCGTGAGCGAGGTCGTGGAGGGGACGGTTGGCGTGGATCGTGAGCGCAGTCGTGCCATCGCATCGCGCACGTTGAGCTCGTGAGCACCGTCGCCCTCGCGCGATTCGATGTAACGCACGGGATCGCCCGCGACGGTGCGAATGTCGCGGTCGGAGAGCATGCCGACGACTTCACCATCTTCGACCACCGGAAGATGGCGGACCTGGTGGTCCACCATCAGCTTGGCAGCCTCGAGCAGCGAATCGGTCGGCCGGACCGAGACGGCCGGCTCGGTCATCGCGTCGCGCACGGTCAGGCCTTGTGCCGTCGGCTCGACCCGGATGCGCTCGGCCTCGAACAGATCGGTCGCCGTCAGTTGTCCGATCAAGAAGCCGTGTTCCACGACCGGAAGCACGTCGACCGGAGACTGCGCGAGGCGATCGATCGCCGCACTGACAGTCTCGTCAGGGTTCACCGCCGCAGGGATCGCTTCCATCGCGCTGCGGACCGGCATGCGCCACCAGTCCATATCGGGCTTCGCGCCCGCGCGGTAGTCGAGCACGTCGCGCTCGGATAACAGGCCGACGATCGCGCCGGCATCGAGTACGAGCAGCTGATGGACGCGCCGATGCGCCATGATCCGCTCGGCCCTGCCGAGCGAATCGTCGGGACCGATCGTCCAGCGCGCCGGCTTCATGATGTCTCTGACGTTCATCGTCTTGCCTTTCGTTCAACGCGCGGGTTGCGGCTGCTCGGAGGGATGCCACTCGACGCTTGGACCTCCAGCAGCCCCCGCGCCGATCTCGCGCGTGCGCTCGGCCCGCGAGCCCGCGATACCGCCGACGATAGCGGCGATCAGTGCGAGCGCGTCGGCGAGGAAGAACGCGAGCATCACGCGAGGCGCGTTGAATGTTTGGATCGTCTCGACATCGACGAGCTTGACCGCGAGCGCGAGCACGATCCACAGGCGCGCTGCGATCGTCGCGCCCAGAACGGCTGTCGCCCACGTGACGATGCCGTGCACGATACCGTCACGGCGATCTGCGGAGCGCGACACGACCGCCGCCATGTAGGAGCCCGCAAGCGCGCTCACGATCCAGGCCGCGATCCCGTACACCGCGAATCCTGCACCGAGTTGGCGCTCCGCGAAGCCGAGCCAGGATCCGAAGCTGCGGGCCAACGCCATCAGCAACGCGAGCAGCGCAAGCCCGACGAGCGCGCCCGCTGCGACCGCGCGGATGCTGATACGCACGCGGCGCTTCGTACTTTCTAGGGAAACATTCGCGACCGCCATTCGTAACCTCCACCTGCTTTCGCAAGCAACGTTGAGACCATCCGGTCATTCGAGCCGAGGATCGCGCGGAGGATTGCCGGAGCCGCGTCCTGTCAACCAAGCGAGCGCCGTAGCAGCGAACGCACCCTAGGACCCGTCAACGAGCCGTACCGAGTAAGC
>DATJXL010000049.1:0-31887 GCA_035500135.1 Kofleriaceae bacterium | reverse complement strand
CTCGACCGCTGGCTCGGCAGCCGATCGTGGTTCGCCGACTCGGCGATCCGGCGCGCCACCGTCGAGGATCTGCGCGGCGTCTACGTGCCGGCGTATCTCTACTCGGCGGTCGCGCACACGAGCTACACGGCGCAGATCGGCGAGCACTACACCGAGACCGAGACCTACACGACCACCGACTCCAGCGGCAACCCGCGTACCGAGACGCGCACGGTCACGCGCACCGAGCATCGCCCGCTCGCCGGCACGCACGTCGGCTACGTCACCGACGTCGTGGTCAGCGCGTCGGTCGGGCTCGCGAATGACGAGCTGCAGCGGATCGAGCCATTCGATCTGCGCCAGATGCGGCGGTTCCAGCCCGCGCTCGTCGCCGGCTGGATCGCCGAAGAGTTCTCGCGACCGCTCGACGAGTGCCAGCGCGCGAGCCACACCGAGGCGCTCGATCTGCTCGGCGCGAAGCTGCGCGAGTTCATGCCCGGCGACAACTACAGCGACCTCGCGTGGCGCACGAACGTCGCGTGGGAGTCGATGGAGCCGATCCTCGTGCCGGCGTGGGTGCTCGCGCTGCGCTATCGCCCGAGCAAACCGGCGCTGCGCGTCGTGATCAACGGCCAGACCGGCAAGATCGCGGGGCGCGCGCCGCTGTCGTGGTGGAAGATCGCGCTCGCGATCGCCGTGCTCGGCGCGATCATCGCGGCGATCGTCACGAGGTTGCGATGAGCGAGAACGCGCTCGCCGCGGACCAGCCGGCGTGCCGGCGCTGCACGTCGCCGCTCGAGGACGGCGATCTGCGCTGCGCGGTGTGCGCGCTCCCGATCGAGATCGCCGCCGATGCCGTCGGCCGTCCGCGCGCGAGCATCCTGCGCTGCACCGAGTGCGGCGCCGCGATCGGCTACGACGCGAACCGCGCGGCACCGGCATGCGGCTTCTGCGGCGCGGTGATGGCGATCGAGCAGCCGACCGATCCGATCGAGGAGGCGCGGTTGCGCGTGCCGTTCGCGGTCGATCGCGAGAGCGCGGCCGCGGCGCTGCGCACGTGGCTCGGCCGGCGCGGCTGGTTCGCGCCGAAGGCGCTGCGCGACGAGGCCGTCGTCGAATCGGTCGTGCCGCTGTGCTGGGCGGCGTGGATCGTGAACGCGACCGCGCAGGTCGCATGGACGCTCGACTCCGACGCCGACTCGCGGCGCTCGGCCTGGGCGCCGCACGCCGGCGAGCTGCGGCTCGACCTCGGCAACCTCGCGATCCCGGCGTCGCGCGGGCTGCGCCACGACGAATGCAGCCAGCTCGTGCCGTACTACGACCTGTCGAAGGTGGTCGGCGCGAGCGCGGCGGCCGGCGCCGGCGAGCAGCCGGCGATGATCGAGAGCTTCGACGCCCAGCGTTCGGCCGCGCGCCAGCACGTCCAGCACGCGATCGAGGCGGTCGCGAAGACGCGGGTCGAGCAAGCGGCGCCCGGCCGACGGTTTCGCAACGTCAACGTCGCGTGTCTCGTCGAGCGGCAGACGACCGATCGCGTCGCGCTGCCCGCGTGGGTGCTCGCGTATCGCTACCGCGGCTCGCCGTATCGCGCGATCGTCCACGGCCAGCGCGCCGAGCTCGTGTTCGGCAGCTCGCCGCTCGACTGGACGAAGATCGCGTGGCTCGTCGCCGGCGGGCTCGCGCTCGTGCTCGCGCTGGTCGCGTTCCTGGTGTGGCGCCACTAGCGGAGGCCGGAATCCGCCGCCGTGCCCGCGCACAAGAGCGCGATGAAGAACAGCATCGTCAGCGCGACCGCGCGATGCACGGGATGCGCGGTGCGCAGCTCCATGAACCACATGGCGCTGATGATCGCCTGGACGAACGCGAACGCGATCGGCACGTACGTGCCGGAAGCCAGCCAGCTCGCGCCGGCGAGCAGCTCGAGCGCGACGAACGCGAGCACGAACGCGCGGCCGGACGTGTCGGTCACGTGTCGCCTCGCAGCAGGTAGAACATCGGCCACAAGAACATCCAGATCAGGTCGACGAAGTTCCAGTACAGCGCGACCAGCTCGAGCGTCACGAGGTGGCGCGCGGCGCGACCGCCGCGTACGAGCGCGATCAGCCACGCGACGAGCGCGAGCGCGACGACGAGGTGAAACAGGTGCAGGCCGGTCATCAGGTAATACAGCGTGAAGAACAGCTGCGTGCCGCGGCCTTCGTCGGGGCCGTGGCCGCCGGCGCCGGCCACGATGCCCTCGCTGAGGTGCACGTGCCACTCGGCGAGCTTGATCGCGACAAACGCGACGCCGAGCGCGGCCGCGAGCGCGAGCCAGCGGACGACGACCCGCTCGTGTTTACGCCGCGCCTCGAGCCCGGCCCACGCGATCGCGAAGCTCGACGCGATCAGGATCATCGTGTTGGCGCCGCCCATCCATTGCACCGAGTGCGTGGCGCAGCGCGCGAACGCCCCGGCGTACTCCGCGCGATAGCCGGCGTAGAGCGCGAACAGCCCGGCGAACAAGAGGGCCTCGCTGGCGATCAGGATCCACACCGCGAGCCGCCACGCGTGCGTACGCTCGGGCGTCACGCGCCGTCCTCGGGGTAGTCGTACGGACCGGTCGTCCATTGCGGCGGCGTCGGAAAATTCTCGTGCGGCGGTGGCGACGGCGAGCGCCACTCGAAGCTCGCCGAGCGCCACGGGTTGTCGCCCGCCCGCGGGCCGCTCCACCACGCGACCGCGAGGTAGCCGAGCACACCGACCAGCCCGAGCCCGAGCACGCACGCGCCGACCGTCGAGATCACGTGCAGCCACTGCATGTCGGGCGGGTACGTCGCGTAGCGGCGCGGCATGCCGTGGTTGCCGAGCAGGAACTGCGGCGTGAACGTGACGATGAAGCCGAACGACACCGCGGCCCATGTCACGCGCGCCCAGGTCTCCGAGTACAGCTTTCCGGTGATCTTCGGGAACCAGTAGTGCATCGCGGCCAGGAACGCGGTGATCGTGCCGCCGACCATGATGAAGTGAAAATGCGCGACGACGAAGTACGTGTCGGTCCAGTGCACGTCGAGCGAGGTCGTCGCGACGGCGACGCCCGACATGCCGCCGAACACGAACAGGAAGATGAACGTGAACACGTACAGGATCGGCGTCGCGATCGTGATCGAGCCGCCGTAGAGCGTCGTGATCCACGCGAAGACCTTGATCGCGGAAAAGATCGCGACCAGCATCGACAGCACGCCGAACATGCCGACGTCGAAGTTCGACATCCCGGCGACGAACATGTGGTGCCCCCACGTCAGAAACCCGACGAGCGCGATGCCGATCGTCGCGATCACGATCGCGCCGTACCAGGCCGGGCGGCGGTGCGCCATCGTCGACACCACCTCGCTGACCACGCCCATCCCGGGCAGCACCATGATGTAGACCGCCGGGTGCGAGTAGAACCAGAACAGGTGCTGGAACAGCACCGGATCGCCGCCGCTCGCCGGCTCGAACAGCCCGAGGTGCCATGCGCGATCGACGCCGACCAGCGCGAGCGTCATGCCGAGCACGGGCGTCGCGATCACCATGATGATCGAGGTGCCGTAAATGGTCCACACGAACAGCGGCACGTCGCGCCAGCGCATGCCGCGGACGCGCATCGTGTGCACGGTCGCGATGAAGTTGAGGCCGGTGAAGATCGACGAGATGCCCGTGATGAAGATGCCGATCGCCACCCACACGACCGCGGTCGGTGTGGTCGACGAATACGGCGTGTAGAACGTCCAGCCGGTGTCGACGCCGCCGGCCGCGAGCGCGACGACGATGACGATCGCGCCGGCGACGAACACGTAGAAGCTCGCGAGGTTCAGCTTCGGAAACGCGACGTCGCGCGCCCCGATCATCAGCGGCACGAGCAAGTTGCCGAACGCCGATGGGATCGACGGGATCAGGAACAGCCACACCATGATGATCCCGTGGTGCGTGAACAGCCGGTCGTACGCGGCGGCGTCGACGAGCGCGTTGTCGGGCGTGACGAGCGAGATGCGCAGGATCAGCGCGAACACGCCGCCGACGAGCAGGAACAGCGTCGCCGCGAAGAAGAACATCACGCCGACGCGCTTGTGGTCGGTCGTGAGCAGCCACGAGCGCAGCCCGCTCGGCTCGTGCCAGAAGCTCGCGCTCACGGCGCCGCCTCCGTCGCGCCGAGCGAGCGGATGTACTCGACGATCGCCGCCGCTTCGGCGCCCGACAGCATGCCGAGGTACGACGGCATCACCGGCTGGAAGCCGACGACGAGCTTCACGCCCGGATCCATCATCGACTCGGTGAGGTAGGCGTCGTCGGCGGTGACGATCTCGCCGGTCGTGAGCACCACGCGCGAGCCGTACAGGCCGCGCCACGTCGGGCCGATGTACGCGGTGCCATCGATCGTGTGGCAGCGCAAGCAGCCGTACGCCGCCGCGAGCTTGCCGCCGCTCTCGGCGAGATCGGGCGCGACGTGCGAGCCGACCCAGCGCGCGTAGTCGCTCGGCGCCATCGCGATCACGCGCCCGCGCATGCGCGAATGACCGGCGCCGCAGTACTCGGCGCACAGGATGTCGTACGTGCCGGGTGCGGTCGCGGTGAACCACAGCGACGTGATGCGGCCCGGAATCGCGTCCTGCTTCAAGCGAAAGGCGGGCACGAAGAAGCTGTGGATCACGTCGCGCGAGGTCAGCAGCACGACGACCGGCTGGCCGACCGGCACGCGCAGATCGGTCTCGGCGTTCGCCCCGTTCGGGTACACGAACTGCCACATCCATTGCTTCGCGGTGACGTGGATGCGGATCGCGCCCGGCGGTGGCGCGTGGACCTCGCGATACTGCGAGAAGCCGATGCCCCACCACGCGAGGAACGCCGCGAGCGTGACCGTCGCGAGCACGATCTCGAGCGCGTGCGTGGGCATCTTGCGCGGCGGCTTGCGCCGCGGGCCCTCGCGGAACCGCACGAGGATGTACAACACCGCGAGAAACGACAGCGTCGCGACCGCGAACGCCGAGCCGATCACGGTGTAGTGCAGAAGGTCGATGTCGTGCGCGACCGACGACGCCTGCGGCGGCAGATACAGGAGGTGGCGAAACAGCTCGTTCACGTCCGCCTCCGCAGCGCGAACGCGACGACGACGAGCCCCAGGCCGATCGCGACGGTCGCGGCGCCGAGTTGCAGGAACAGCTGCATCTGGCGGCCGTAGCGGCGCGCGGCCGGGTCGAAGTGGAAGCAGCTCAGGATGTCGCGCGCGGCCGACGGCGTGAGCTGGCCGGCGCGCGCGCGATCGATCGCGTCGTCGAGATCGGCGAACGTCACGCCCCGCACGTACTCGGCGATGTGACCGTCGGCCGCGAGCACGAACACGACCGCGGGATGCGCGTACTGCTGGGTGTCGGGATCCCACGCGTAGCGAAAGCCGAGCGCGGCGGCGAGCACGTGGATCGACGCGTCGTCGCCCACGAGATACGGCCAGCGCGCGCGCTCGCCGGGATATCCGATCTCGGCGAGCAGCTTGTCCTGGCGATGCGCGGCGACGCTCGGGGTCTCGCGCGGATCGAGGCTGACGATCACGGGCAGGTAGTCGCTGCCGGGCGTGCCGCGGCCGCGCGCGATCGCCTCGGCGACGCCGTGCAGCACGACGCTGCACAGCATCTGACAGCGCGCGTACGCGAGCACGAGCACGACCGGACGGCGGCCGTCGAAGTAGTCCGCGAGCGTGACGTGCGCGCCGGTCGAGTCGGTGAACGCGAGCGCGGCCGGCACCTGGGCGCCGACGTGCTCGTCGAGCCCGACCGCGAGCTGCGACGGCCCGGTCGCGAACGCGAGCACGACGAGCCACGTCATCGCGTTCGCTCCTCGTGCGCTCGCACGTAGCGATCGATCGCGACGGCGACGGGCACGAGCACAACGCCGCGCCCGCGATCCGCCCATTGCCAGTGCTCGAGCCGGACCGCGCGCGCGCGTTGCTCGAGCTCGAGCGGCGTCGCGCTGTCGAACGGCGTCGCGGGCGGCAGCTCGCGCAGATCGACGACGCGCGACCGTCCGCCGCCGGTCGCGCCGTGCAGCGACAGCACGACCACGCACGCGCACGCGACGATCGCGAGCAGCGTGCCGGCGAGCACGTACGGCACGATGCGGTTCTCGCCGCGATCGGGCTCGACGGGAATGTCTTCGAACGAGCTCAATATTTCGCCTCGTACGCCATCGCCGCATCCAGGTACGGATCGCCGACGGGCAGCAGGGATGCGCCGCGCGTGCGCCACGCCGCGACCGCGACCGCGGCGCCGCCGATCGCGGCGAGCGCGCACACATCGGTCCACGACGGCACGGGCGCGCGCGCGACGCGCGGCACGACGAGCCACCACATGTCGAGGTACTCGCCGAACAGGATCACGAACGCGATGCCGGCGACGTAGCCGGCGCGTTGCTTCAAGCGGCGCGAGAACAGCAGCACGAACGGTACGACGAAGCGCGCGATCGCGAGCACGATCGTCACGACCTGCCAGCCGCTGCCGAGCCGCGCGATGTAGAACGTGACCTCGCGCGGCAGGTTCGCGATCTGGATCAGCATCGCCTGGAAGTACGCGATGTACGCCCACAGGATCGTGAACGCGTGGAGCAGGCGGCCGATCGCGCGAAAGTGCGCGGGGGCAAGCGGCATCGCGCCGGTCGCGACGCCGAGCCACGCGAGCACGGCGGTCGCGGCGAGCCCGGCTTGCAGCGCGCCGGTGATGATGTAGAAGCCGAACGCGGCTGACCACCAGTCTGGCTGCAGCGACATCAGCCAGTCGAACGCGGCGAACGTGAGCACGAGCCCGGTCACCGGAAGCATCGCGGACGCGAGCACGCGCTCGCGATCGAGATTCGCCTCGGGTGCGTCGTCGCGGCGGCGCGACCATCTGCGCAAGAGCTCGGCCGGCACGATCAGCAGCGCGAAGTAGGCGAGGGCGCGCACCACGAAGAACGCGGGCGACAGGTACGCGGCCTTGACCGCGACCGCGTGCACGTGCTCGGGTCCCGGATGCACCCACGGCCATACGCGCGCCATCGCGACGAGCATCGGCGCGAACAGGAGCGCGAGCACCGGCAGGCTCGCCGCCGCGGCCTCGCCGAGCCGGCGCACGGCCGCGGGCCACCGCGCGTTCGCGGCGTAGCCGATCAGGAGCACGACGTAGCCGCCGATCGCGACGAACGCGACGGCACACCACGCGGCGAGGTACGCCGCGAATCCGCGGCGCGGCTCGACCGCGAGCCCGATCGCGGTGCCGATCGCGCCGAGCAGCGCGACGGCGGACGCGACGATGACCGTCGGCCGGCCGTCGAGCGCGCGCTTCAGCGCAGCCATTGCCGCGCCTCCTGTTGTTGCGCCGCGGGCAGCGCCGCCAGCGGAATCGCGCGCTGTTGCAGCGCGCGCACGTAGTGCAGGATCGCGTAGCGGTCGCGCGGCGCGATCATCGCGGCGTAGCCGGGCATCACGCCGTAGCCGCGTGCGATGACGGCGAGCACGCGGTCGTCGGTGAGGCTCGTCGCGACTACATCGACGAGCGTCGGCGGGCGGCGCAGCGTCATCGCGCGCGTGACCTGCGCGTCGCCGTCGGCGGCGAGGCCGTGACACGCGGCGCAGAATCGATCGAACCGATCGCGCCCGCGCTCGACGAGCGCGCGGGTGATCGCCGGCGGCGGTGGTTCCGCGCCATCGGGTGTCGGATCGAACGCGACGACCCCGACCGGCGCGGTCTGCATGCACGCGCCGTCGCGGAACAGCGCGCTCGGCTCGAACGGCTTGCAGCTCGGCTGGTCCTGCATGCGATGCAGCGACCAGTCGCACGCGGCGAGCGCGATGCACAGCCACGCGCGCGTCATCCCAGCCCCCCGAAGCCGTGCAGGGCGCGCGGGCCGGTTCCGTGCATCACGGCCTCGAGCTCGCGGCCGTCCCACTTCGGATCGTCGGCACCGACCGCGAGCCAGAAGCCGTCGCGGGTCGCCGACTCGAAGCCCGGCACCTCGCAGATCGGGTCCCACAGACGAAACAGCCGCGCCGCGAACAGGCACGCCAGGAACACCGCGAGCCCGCCGAACAAGAAGCCCATCTCGATCGTGATGATGAGGAATGGCAGCGGCATGTGCGGCGGATGCGCGCCGACATCGAGCGGATACAGGTAACCGACGAGCAGCCACTGCAGCGCGTAGGCGCCGGCCGCGCCGCCGAGCGCGCCGACGCCGGCCGCGATCGACAGCGGCGAGCGGCGCGCGCCGAGCGCGTCGTCGAGGCCGTGCACGGGAAACGGCGTGAACGCCTCGAGCGCGGTGTAGCCGCGGCTGCGCACGACGCGGATCGCGACCAGCAGCGCGTCGGCGTCGGCGTACTCGGCGACGAGCCCGCGCCGCATGGCTCAGGCCTCCTCCTTGAGCTCGCTCGCCGGGATGAACGGCACGAACCGGACGAACAGCAAATACAGGAACGAGAAAAATCCGAACGTGCCGGCCAGGATCCCGAGGTCGACGAGCGTCGGCGTGTACGTGCCCCATGCCGAGGGGATGTGATCGCGCAACAAGCCTTCGACGATGATCATGAAGCGCTCGCCCCACATGCCGACGAGCACGAGCAGGCTGCCGACGAACAGCGCCGTGCGGTTGCGGCGCATGCGCCGCGCCCAGAACATCTGCGGCACGACAACGTTGCAGCCCATCGTCACCCAGAAGATCACGCTCCGCGGGTGGTAGACGAAGTCGAGCGTGCGCTCGGCCGGATCGCCGCCGTAGTACGCGCCGAAGTCATCGAGCAGATAGCCGTACGCGACGATCAGCCCCGTGATCAGCATCAGCTTCGCGCAATTGTCGAGCACGCGATCGGTGATCACGTGCTCGAGCCGGAAGAAGTAGCGCGTGGGGATCGCGAGCACGATCACCATCGCGAACCCGCTGAAGATCGCGCCGGCGACGAAGTACGGCGGCTGCAGCGTCGTGTGCCAGCCCGGCGTGAGCCCGATCGCGAAGTCGCTCGACACCACGCTGTGCACCGAGATGACCAGCGGCGTCGCGATCGACGCGAGCATCAGGTACGCGACGCGCCAGTGCCGCCATTGCTGCGCGCTGCCGCGCCAGCCCATCGCCGCGATGCCGAACGCGATGCGGCGCGCGCGCGAGGTCGCGTGATCGCGCACGCTCGCGAGATCCGGAATCATGCCGAGGTACCAGAACAGCACCGACACCGTGAAGTAGGTCGTGACCGCGGCGGCGTCCCACGGCAGCGCCGACTTCACCTGCGGCCACACGGCCATCAGATCGGGATACGGAAACAGCCAGTACGCGAACCACGGCCGGCCGAGGTGCAGCACCGGAAACAGCGCGGCCTGCATCACCGCGAAGATCGTCATCGTCTCGGTGAGGCGATTGATCGGATTGCGCCAGTTGTGCTGCTCGAGCAGGAACAGGATCGCGGAGATGAACGTGCCGGCGTGGCCGATCCCGATCCAGTAGACGAAGTTGATGATCGGAAACGCCCAGCCGGCCGGGATGTTCGTGCCGAACACGCCGATGCCGGTCGCGAACGTGTACGCGATCAGCGCGAACAGCAGGACGGTCAACCCGCCGGTGATCGCGAACAGCAGCTTCCAGCGCGGGCTCGGGCGCGCCTGCATGCGCGCGAACAGGTCGTCGTGCAGGCGCGCGAGCTCCGTCATCGTGCGCTCCGCGGGTTCTTGACCTTCGCGAGGTATTGCGTGCGAGGCCGCGTGCCGAGCTCGAACAGCGCGTCGAACCGGCGCGCGTCGCGGCGCATCGCGGCGAAGCGCGTGCCTTGCTCGTGCAGCTCGCCGAACACGATCGCGGTGGTCGGGCACGCTTGCTGGCACGCGGTGACGATCTCGCCGGCGGCGATCGGGCGATCCTCGACGAGCGCGCGGTGCTCGGCGCGCCGGATGCGCTGCACGCAGTACGTGCACTTCTCCATCACGCCGCGCGAGCGGACCGTGACGTCGGGGTTGTATTGCAACGCGCGCGCGTCGTGGTGCTCGTACGCGAACCAGTTGAAGCGCCGCACCTTGTAAGGGCAGTTGTTCGAGCAGAACCGGGTGCCGACGCAGCGGTTGTAGACCTGCTCGTTGAGGCCGTCCGCGCCGTGCACGGTCGCGTTGACCGGGCACACGTACTCGCACGGCGCGTGCTCGCAGTGCTGGCACAACATCGGCTCGTTGACGACGGTGCCGTCGTCCGCGAGCCAGCGATCGATGCGGATCCAGCTCATGTGGCGGCCGCGCGCGACGTCGGCGGGGCCGACCGTCGGGATGTTGTTCTCGGCCTGACACGCGACCATGCACGCGCTGCAGCCGGTGCACAGCGCGGTGTCGATCGACATGCCCCACTGCGTGCCGCGCGACGTCTCGGCGAACGTCGGCAACAGCGATGGTTGATCGCCGCGCAGATGAGCGGTGAAGCGCGAATCGCGCAGGTAGGCGGCGAGCGTCGTGGTCGGTGCGAGCTCGCGGCCGTGCTGCGCGGTCTCGAGCTGCGTGCGGACGATCGAGGCGCGCTCGCCGGTCGGTGTCGCCGAGCCGGGGAAGTACAAGCGATCGTCGGTGCGCAGCGGATACGCGTCGACGCCGACGCCGTTCGCGATCGGCACCGCCGGTGTGACGCGGCCGTACCCGAGCTCGATCGCGATCGTCTCGTCGGCCATGCCCGGCACGATCAGCGCGGGGAGCTCGATCGCGCCGAGCTCGCTCGCGACGTGCAGCACGTCCTCGGTCGAGACGCCGAGGTGCGCCGCCGTGGCCGGCCCGAGCAGCGCGGCGTTACCCCACGTCTGCTTCGTGATCGGATGCGGCAGCTCCTGCAACCACGCGTTCGCGGCGTGTCGGCCGTCGTAGACGAGCGACGGCGTCAGCACGAGCTCGATCCCGTCGGCGCGCGGCCGCGCGAGCGTGCGCACGAGCTCGTCGCGCGCGCTGTCGGGCCATACCGGCGCGGCGGCGACGCGCGGCGCGTCCGAGTCGGCGACGACGCCGGTACGCAGCGCGGCGCGCCAGCTCGTGTCGTCGGGAAACGCGGCACGCAGGAGCTCGCGCGCGCCGCGCGACTCGCCGGCGAGCGCCGCGAGCGCGTCGATCGCCGACACGACGTCGAAGCGCGGACGGATCGCGGGCTGACCGATCGCGTGCGCGCCGGTCCACGCGCGGGCGTCGGTCCAGGTCTCGAGCTCGTGGGCGAGCGGCGCGGTCGCGCGGCAGGCCGCGCTCGTCTCGTCGAAGTAGCGCGTCACGTGTAACGACAGCGGCACGTGCGCGAGCGCATCGGCGAGCACGTGGCCGTGCAAGCTCGTCGCGACCGGGTTTGCGTCGAGGACGATCACGGCGCGCGCGCGGCCATCCTCGACGGCCGCGACGAGCGAATCCAGCGCGTCGCCGCCGAGTGGATCGATCGTGGCCGGCTCGGTCAGCGCGACCGGGCCGCCCCCGACGTTGCCGCACGCCGCGTCGATCCAGCGCGCGAGCGCGTGCACGACCGGCGGCTGGCGATCGCCGACGACGACCGCGCCCGCGCCGCGTCGTTCGGCGAAGTTCTCGGCGAGCGAGCGCGTCCACGTCAGCTGCACCGGATCGAGCTGCGCGTGCGCGGCTTCGATCGTGTCGAGGTCGAGCGTGGGCGCATGCAGGCCGAGCTCGCCGAGGCGTTCGATCACGCAGGTCACGGCGGCCGCGACCGCGCGAGCCGGAAGCGCGAGCCTCTCGTCGGCGACCGACCCGGTCGGCGTCGGCATCGGCTCGCACACCCACAGCCGGCTCATGCGGCGGTCGGGCGCGCGCCGTGACGCGAACGCGCGCGCCCACGCCGCCGACATCGGCATCCCGGCAAGCATGTCGGCGTCGAACGCCGCGATCACGTCGGCGCGCTCGGGCTCGACCTGGAGCTCGAGCGGGCGGCCGTACGCGATCATCGCGCCGTGATAGGCCGGGCGGTGATCGAGCGGCGCGTCGTACACGACGTGCAGGTCGTGGCGCGTCGCGATCCGCGCGAGCAGCGCAGCGACCGTCGGCGACGTCTGCGGTGGCATCACGAGCCACACCGGTCCGCGCGGCAGCGCGCGCAGCGACGCGAGGAGCCTGCTCCACGTCACCGTGTCACCACCGAGCCGCGCCTGCTGGAGCCGCTGCGGATCGTAGACGTCGAGGATCGAAGCCTGCATCCACGGCAGCGAGCCGCCGCGCGTCGCGGGATGGAGCGGATTGCCGTCGATCTTCGTCGGTCGGCCGTCGCGCGTGTCGACGAGCACGCCCGCCGCGAACCCGTCGCGCGCGAGCAAGCCGGTGTAGCGCACGGGCACGCCCGGCCGCTGCTCGGGCGGATCGACGTCGTACGGCACGATGCGCTGCTCGCCGGCCGGCTCGAGGCAGCCCGCCTGCAGCGCCGCGAGCCCGGAGCCGAGCAGCTGCAGGAGCTCGCGGCGGGTCAGCTCGCTCATCGGTGACACGTCGAGCACGAGGTCAGGCGCGTGATCGAGCGGCCACCGTTCTCGCTGCGATGGCAGTCGAGGCAGAACTTCATCGACAGATCGTGCGCGCGCGACACGCTCGCCATGTCCTGCACCTCGCCGTGACACCGCGCGCACGCGATGCCGTCGTGAACGTGCACGCCGTGGTGGAAATAGACGTAACCGGGCAGTGCATTGACGCGCTTCCAGCGGATCGGCGCGTGCGTGACCCAGCTCGCGTGGAGCGGCGCGAGCTCCGGGCTGTCGATCCAGATCTGCGCGTGGCAGCCCATGCAGCGCTCGGTCGACGGCACGCCCGCGTATGCCTCGGTCTCCGCGCCGTCGTGGCAGTACAGGCAGTCGATGCCGTCGTCGCGCGCGTGGTGGCGATGATCGAACGCGATCGGCTGCTGGATCGCGTCGGATTCGCCGCTCGCGTACGGCGAGCGGATCCAGATCATCGGCAGCCAGATCGCCGCATTCACGACGACGAACGCCGCGATCAGCGCCGCTCGATACACGGCGTTGGCCGCGGGTGGGAACAGCGCGGGCACGACGCGACGCGCCTTGCAACGGGTGTGCCCCGGCGCGCGCGCGGATCGGTGACACGGGAGCGCGGATCGAGCGAGCGCCGTCGTCACGGCGTGCCGCGGCGCCGCGCGCCATCGCGCGCGTCAATAGTAGATGTAAGCGGCGCCCGAATCAGTGGCGGAGTTGTCGGCCTGATCGCCGTCGATCCCCGTCGCGTCGCTGTCTTCGAACTGCGCGCCCGCCGCGATCGTCGAGCTGTCGGCGGAGATCGCGCCCCACACGAGCTGGTCGCCGGCACCCGTGTTCGTGGCCTTGATGTAGTGGCGCTGCACCCACGATCCGGTCACGTGCGAGAACAGATACAGCGCGCCTGCGGTCATCGCCGAGTTGTCGGTCTGGTCGCCATCGAGACCGGTCGCGGCGCTCGATTCGTTGGGAGCGCCGACGAGGAGCCAGTTGCCATCCGGCGTGAGCGAGACCGACTGGCCAAAGTCGTCGGCGGTGTCCGGGTTCGACGCCTTGATGTACGCGTCCTGGCTCCACGTCGCGCCGGCGCGCCGGAACGCGTACACGGCACCGGCGTAGCTTTCGGAGTTGTCGGTCTGCTCGCCATCGATGCCCGGCGCGGCGCTCGCTTCGCCGCGCGCGCCGACCGCGAGCACGTCGCCGCTCGCCGACAGCGCGACGGCCCAGCCGAATTGATCGAACGCGTCGGGGTTCGACGCCTTGACGTAGGCTTGCTGCGTCCAGGTCGTGCCCGCGCGCGTGAACACGTAGACCGCGCCGGCTTGCGATGCCGAGTTGTCGGCCTGGTTGCCGTCGATGCCTGGCGACGCGCTCGATTCGAGCGGCGCGCCGACCGCGAGCGTGTTGCCATCGGCCGACAGCGCGACCGCTTCGCCGAAGATGTCCTGGGCGTCGGTGTTCGAGGCCTTGACGTAGGCCTGTTGCGCCCACGCGCCGTCGTACGCGAACACGTAGACGGCGCCCGCTCGCGCCGCGGAGTTGTCGGCCTGGTTGCCGTCGATGCCGGTCGCGGCGCTGGCCTCGAAGAACGCGGCAACCGCGAGCGTGTTGCCGTCGGTCGACATCGCGATCGCGTAGCCGAAGTTGTCCTGGGCGTCGGTGTTCGACGCCTTGAGGTACGCCGTCTGCGCCCACGTCCCGCCGCTGCGATCGAACACGTAGACCGCGCCCGCGCCGGCCGCGGAGTTGTCGGCCTGGTTGCCGTCGACCCCGGTCGCGGCGCTCGCCTCGTAGATCGCGGAGACCACCAATCGACTTCCGTCTCCCGAGAGCGCGACGTCGAGCCCGAAGTTGTCGCCGGCGCCGGTGTTCGATGCCTTGACGTACGCATCCTGCGCCCACGTGTCGTTCGTACGCACGAACGTGTATGCGGCGCCGGCATTGCCTGCGGAGTTGTTCGTCTGATCGCCGTTGATGCCGGTCGACGCGCCGTCCTCGTACCACGCGCCGACCGCGAGTCGGTCGCCGGCGGCGTCGAGCGCGACCCAGTTGCCGAACTCGTCGTCGACATGCGTGGTGGACGCCTTGATGTACGCGGTGTGCTGTCCCGTGAACGACGCATCGGTCGCCGCGCTGCCGTTCCCGTCGCCGGTCGCGTCGAAGTGGATCCGGCCGCACGCGACGCACGCGATCACGATCGAGAGCGACGCGCGCGCGATCATCCCGGAGTGGTAACATGGCGTCATGCGTGGCGTGCTGATCGCGTTGGTGTGCGCGTGCGGCGGCGGCAGCGGCGCCGGCAACAAGATGATGCAGATGCAGCCCGACGGCGGCACGACGTCACCGATCAGCGGCGTGCGCGTGTTCTTCACGGATCTGACGAGCGGACCGAATTCCGGCGGTGAAGGCGGCAACGGCGCGTACGTCACGATCTACGGCAACGGCTTCGGGCCGATGCAAGGCAGCTCGACCGTGACGGTCGGCGGCGGCGCGGCCTCGGCGTATCCGATCTGGACGGCGACGAAGATCACGGTGCAGCTCGGCGCGGCCGCGCAGACCGGCGATGTCGTCGTGCACGTCGCCGGCAAGGGCGACTCGAACGCCGTGCCGTTCACCGTGCGCGCCGGCAACATCTACTTCGTGACGTCGGCCGGCTCCGACAACGCGAACGGCAGCTTCGCGGCGCCGTGGGCGACGATCCCGAAGGCGAAGAACTCGCTCGCGCCCGGCGACATCGCGTATCTCGGCGCGCACGCCGGCGACACGATCGCGCAGACGACCGTCGACACGACGGCGTCGTACAACTGCGCGCTCGGCATGAGCGCGAACGACGGCGCGAACTCGGGCACCGCCGACATGCCGAAGGCGCTCGTCGCGTATCCCGGCGCGGTCGCGACGATCGGCGCCGAGACCGGGCTCGAGCGCGGCATCGTCACGCCCGCGATCGGCAGCACGTTCGATCACTGGGTGATCGCCGGGCTGGTCTTGCGCGGCACCGACGAGGCGATCGACTTCGAAGGCGGCGCCGACGGCTGGCGCGTGATCGGCAACGACATCTCGTGCCCGAACGGCACCGGCAAGACCGGCTGCGTCAACGGCGTCGACATCTCGCCGACGAACCTCGCGTTCTACGGCAACGACGTCCACGACGCCGCGAGCGACATCACCGCGATCACGAAGTACTACCACGCGATCTATTTCGGCTCGAGCCACCTCGACCTCGGCTGGAACCAGGTGCGCAACGGCCTGACGTGCCGCGCGATCCAGTTTCACGACACCGGTGGCCCGAACGAGTTCGACCTGCACGTGCACGACAACGTCATCCACGACACCGTGTGCGACGGCATCAACTTCTCGACGGTCGATCCGTCGCAAGGCGTGGTCGAGGCCTACAACAACGTGATCTATCGCGCCGGCAACGGCCCCGATCCCGCCGACGGCTCGTCGGACTACGCCGGCGTGTATGTCGTGCAGGAGACCGACAACGACGGCTCGGTCGGCAGCGGCACGGTCGACATCTACAACAACACGTTCTACGACTGCGGGCCGTGGACGACCGACTCGAGCGCGTCGGCGGTGCACTTCGACGGCAGCTCGGCGCCGAGCCTCGTGGCGCGCCTGCGCGACAACATCATGCTCGCGAAGACGTCGGCCGAGCGCTACGTCGTCGGCACGACGACGGGCTCGAACAACCTCGTGTTCGGCGCCACCGGCGCGCCGAACGGGCCGACCGCGACGGTGATGGCCGATCCGATGCTCGTCGACGCGCCGATGTACGACTTCCATCTCGGCTCGGGCAGCCCGGCGATCGACATGGGCGTCGATACCGGCATCACGTGGGACATCGACGGCAACACGCGGCCGCAGGGCGCCGCGATCGACATCGGCGCGTACGAGTACGTCGCGCCGCAGTAGGTCAGTCGGTCCCCGGCGCGTTCATGCACGTCATCTGCGGCAGGCTGCACGTGCACGGCCCGCTGCACGTCTGCTCGACCTGGCCGGTCGGCGTCATGAACGCCTTGAGCTGCGCCTCGAGGTCGACCAGCTTGCGGATCTCGCCGTGCGCGCCGTTGTCCATCGAGGTCGGCTGGTTCGCCTCGGGTGGCACCGGCGTCGGCATCACGTCCCATTGCGTGTACGCCGACGACAGCGGCGCGGGCATCGCGGTCACGCCATACACCGCCTCCTCGAGATCGAGGCCTTGCAGGCCGATCGCGCGCACGAGCACGCGGGTCGCGAGGTTCGTGACCTGCGCGTCGTGGATCGCCTCCTGGACCAGGATCTGCTTCGCGGGCGAGCTCGGCAGCGGGTTCTGCAGCAGGTGAGGCGCGAACCCGGCCGGGTCGGTGAAGTCGAACTCGGGCTGGATCAGCGCGAGCAGCAGCTGCTGGTCGAGCGGATCGGGGTAGACGACGTCGAGGATCGATTGCAGATCCGTGAAGTCGGTCGAGCGCTGGATGAGCAGGCTCCACTCCGAGCCCGGCACGTCGAGCACGCCTTGCGTGACGTCCTCGCTGAGCGCCATGAACGTGCCGCCCTGGATGCCGCCGTTGGAGATGCCGTAGTAGTAGACCTGCGAGCCGTCGGTCACCGCGGTGCCGTTCACCTGCAACGCCGGATCGTCCTTCATCCGGGTCAGGAACAGCCGCGTCAGGAGCTGCGCGTTGAGGTGCGCCTGCTGCAGGCGATCGGTGACGATGTTGATGTTGTTGAAGTTGGGTAAGACGTCGTCGGCGAGGATCGGAAAGTCGGGCGCCGAGAGGCCGATCCAGTCGGTGCCGATCTGGACCATGCACAGGTACTCGCCGACCTGCTGCTGATACGGCGTCTCGAGCTCGCTCTGGGCCTGACCGAACAGGCCGTGGCCGAACACCATCACCGGCAGCGGCCCGTTCGCGGTCGTCGCGCACGTCGGGATGTCGATGACGAAGTTCGCGGTGCCCATGCCGCGCAGCACGGGATTGCCCTGCGCGTCCTTGTTGAGCGTCGCGGTCATCGAATCGTCGGTGAGAAACGACGGCACGTCGAACGTGCCCGCGATCTCGCGCAGGTGATTCGGATCGGCCATCACGGTCGTGTTCGAGGTGATCGTCCAGGTCAGCGAGCCGACCATCGGCAGGCCCTGATCGCGCATCGCGACGAGGTGGCCGGTCACGTCGGCGTCGCTGCCGGTGTACACGTCCCACGCGAGCGTCAGCGACTTGCGCGCGATGCCGGCGGCCTCGAGCGTCGAGAAGATGTCCTCGTACGTCGACTTCACGGCGGTGAGCGACTTGTTGAGCTCGCCCTTGTCGCGCAGCGCCGCGAACGGCGCCGGATCGAGCAGCTTGCCGTCGCCATCGTGCAGCCCGACCAGCGCGACGATGTAGCGCGTGTTCGGCGCGAGGCGGGCCATCGGCCGGATCAGCAGCGCCTGGCGCGCGCCGTCTTCGGCGTTCGCGTCGAGCTCGGCGAACAGCGGCACGCGGTCGCCGGTGGCGTAGTCGATGATCTGGATGGTCGACGTCGCCATCACCGATTGATCGAGCTCGTCTTGGGTCGGCAGATCGCTCGGATCGACGCCTTTCTTGAAGTAGGCGATGAACGGCGTCGACGGCGAGATGCCGTCGTGCAGGTTCAAGCGCGACGGATCGAGCATGACGCCGGTGTGCGAGACCGGCAGGCTGCTCGCGGCGATCGACACCCGCCGGCCGGTCGCGGTCGTCGCGTCGGCGGTCTCGACGAACGACGACGGAAACGGCGACATGCAATCGTCGCCGACGAGCGGATTGCAGCCGTCGGGCACCTCGGGCGGCGCGGATGGCGACGACGAGCACCCCGCGGCGAGCACGGCGAGGACGAGCGACTTCGAGCGCACGGCGCACCCTAACATCGCGGTAACGTCGCAGTCATGGGACTCGCGTCACAGGTGCTCGCCGCGGTCGTCGCCGCGCTCCACGTGTACTTCCTCGTGCTCGAGATGTTCCTGTGGGCGACGCCGTTCGGCGCGAAGACGTTCGCGCGGCCGCTCGAGGAGATGCAGCAGACCAAGCCGCTCGCCGCGAACCAGGGGCTGTACAACGGGTTTCTCGCGGCCGGCCTCGTGTGGTCGATCGCCGTGCCCGACCTCCGCGTGCGCGTGTTCTTTCTCGCGTGCGTCGTGATCGCCGGCGTGTTCGGCGCGGCGACCGCGTCGAAGAAGATCTTGTTCGTGCAGGCCGTGCCGGGCGCGGTGGCGCTCGCGGTCACGCTCCTGGCGTGATCAGTTCGCGACCTGGCCGGCGCACAGCTCGTAGCCGGCGAAGCCGCTGTCGTCCACGGCAACGATCCACGGGGCGCTGCCGATCATCGCGAGCTCGTAGCCGGTCTCCTGCGGCTGCGTGCCCGACAGCGTGGTGCTCACGAACGCGCCGCCGTCGAGGAAGCCCACCTCGACGTCGCCGGCCGAATCCACGTAGCTGATCCACGTCCGCGTGCCGTCGTACAGCGCGCGCGGTGCCTTGGCACCCGCCGCGACCAGGCTGGTCAAGCCGGGGAGCTGGTCGTTCGTGATCGTGGCCAGCCGCACGCCGTCGGTCGCCTCGTAGACGAGCGAGGTGGACGCGACCTGGTCGCTCGCGAGCCGCGGCGCGCTGCACGGGAACGACTGGAACGATTCCGTGCCTGTCGCGGTTGTCATGATGCGCTCGATGTAGCACCGGCTCGTGGTGCCCCAAACGGCGAGCGCGTCGCTGCCGAACGGCGTGGCGGCGATACCGGTCGACTGCGCGGTGGTGACCGACAGCTCCGCGGTCATCGCGTTCCACTGGCTGTCGAACGGGTTGACGGTCAGCCCGGCGTCGCACGACGTCGGCGTGAAGCGCCCGCCGCCGGCGTTGAGCAGTGCCTGCTTGCCGACGAACTCCCCGTCGAGCGCACCGATCTGGGTGTAGCCGGAAAGATCGGGCTGGACGACGTTGACCATCACGATCGAGCTGTTGACGATGGCCGCGATCAACGCGCCATCGACGTACGCCGCCGCGCTCGCGTAGAACGAGCCATTCAGGATCTTCGTGCCTTGCGCTGCGCTCGTGAGGTTGCCATCGGTATCGAGCGAGAAGCCGACGAGTGCTCCGCCTGCCGTGGGCACGAAGAACACGGTGGCGCCGGTCGGCGTGGTCGCGACCGCGACGTCGGAGGCGCTCGTCGCTGCGATGTTCGGCCACGCCTGCGTGCTGCAAACCTCCGCCGCGAGATGCGTCGTGCCCGAGCCGGAGCCCGAGCCCGAGCCCGAACCGATGCTGACGCCGTCGAAGCCAAGCCGACCGCATGCACACGCGAGCACCGCAACGAGCAGGAGACGTCTCATCTTGTCATCGTCGCCGATGTCGGCGTCGACGATCAAGGCGGGCGCACTCCCACACCGCCGTACAGCGAGCTTCAGCGAGCTAGTGCTGGCCGTCGACCGAAGTCACCGTGCAGCTCGGCGCGGTGAACGCCGTCACGCCACCTTGCGTCACGCTGGGACCCGGATCGCCCTCGGTGACGACCCCCGCGGTCCACACCCGCGTCGAGTTCGTGAACGCGAACGCGATGCACATCTCTCCGCCGGCATTGCCCCACGAGATCGTATTCGCGGTGTTGTTCTCGTAGTCGCAGGTCAACCGCAGCTTGGAGTGGCCGGCGAGATCGAACGGAGGATCGAGCACGCCCCCGAGGTGATCGCCGATCCCCGACGAGGTCGACCAGATCATGTCGGCGCCGCCGTCGCTGTCGCGGATCGCTTCGAACTGCAGCCCGGTGCCCCATTGATGGTAGTGCGCGAGGGCGTGATAGATCTGGAAGTCGACTTGCGGCGAGTCGACATAACCGGCCGCGTACAGATCTTGCCACGCCTGCGTGAAGTCGCACTCGACGGTGAAGCTCGACGGCACGTTCGGCGGCAGCGCGAGCGCTTCGTCCTCCATCGAGAAGCCGACGAGCGGCGTGTGCACTTCGAAACCGTAGACCGGCATGATCGTCAGCGCGACCGGCACCGTCACCGCGCTATCCGACGCGTTGAACAGGTGGATGCCGGCGACGATGCGCGAATGCGGCGGGATGTAGATGGCCGCGCCCTCGGGAAACTGCTGGACCTCGTCGTAGACCTGCGTCGATTGCGCCATCAACACGCCGCCGAAGATCGCGGCGGCGGACTGATCGAACGGGTGGCCGGTCCCGCCGCCGGTGCTGCAGCTCCACGAGCCTTCCGGGAAGTCGAACGCGTCGTTGTCGGGAACCCAGAACCAGTTGGAGTGGTGGATGCCGGGCGCGCCGGCGATCCGGGCCGCGTTGACGTAGATCGGCTCGTCGTTGTGAAGCGTGACCGCGACGCACAGGTCGGCGTCTTCTTGCCCCGACGCGAGCTGGAACGGGCCGAAGTCGAACGTGCGCGCTGCCGGCTCGGCCTGAAAATCGGTGCCGCAGCCGGCGACCGCGAGCGCGAGGACGAGAAGTTGGGCCTTGCCAATCATCGTGGTGGCTGATATTTCATGATGCGAAATGTCTACGTCAAGGAGTAATTCGACGACGCGGCGAGTCGAACGCCACAAGGGCGCGATCGACCGCATCGTCGAAGCGGCGATCTACCTCCAGAGCGAGTCACGCCGCCTCGCCAAGGAGCAGTGCGCGCGGCACGGCATCACCGCGACGCAGCTCAACGTGCTGAAGCTGCTGCAGGCGGTCGGCGACCTGTCGCTGTCCGAGCTGTCCAAGCAGATGGCGGCGACCAACTCGACGATCACCGGGATCATCGATCGCATGGTCGCGGCCGGGCTCGTCGCGCGCGAGCAGAGCGCCGAGGACCGCCGCGTGTGGCGGATCCGGATCACGGCCGAGGGCAAGGCGATCGCGCGCAAGGTCGACGTCGCGCCATGGGAGTTCTTGCAGCGGGCGCTCGTCACGCTGCCGCCGAACGAGCTCGAGCAGCTGATCACGACGCTGCTCAAGATCGTCGACAAGATCGAGGAATCCGCGGGCACGCGCGTCGCGGAAACGGAAAAGGAAGCAGGCTAATGAGCGACAAGGTCATCATCTCGTGCGCCCTCACCGGCGCGGTCACGTCCAAGCAGCTGTGCCCGGCGATCCCGTACACGCCCGTCGAGATCGCCGAGGAAGCGAAGCGCGCATACGACGCCGGCGCCGCGATCGTGCACGTCCACGCGCGCACCGATCACGGCCTGCCCAGCTGGGATCCGGCGACGTTCGCCGCGATCCACAAGGAGATCGCCGCGCGCTGCCCGGTGCTGATCAACTGGTCGACCGGCGGCGCCGGGCCGATGAAGGATCGCGTCGAGCACCTGAAGACGAGGCCGCACATCGCCGCGCTCAACATGGGCTCGATGAACTACGCGAAGTGGAAGGCGGAGAAGAAGAGCTTCGCGTTCAACTTCGTGTTCTCGAACTCGTTCGACGACATCATCGCGTTCGCGCGCGCGATCCGCGACGCCGGCGCGAAGCCCGAGATGGAGTGCTTCGACACCGGCCACGCGTACTCGCACGTGGTGCTCCAGGATCTCGGCCTGCTCGACAAGCCGTATCACTTCTCGTTCATCATGGGCGTGCTCGGCGGCATTCCGGCGACCGCGCGCCATCTCGCATTCCAGGCCTCGAACGTGCCGGCCGGCTCGCGGTGGAAGGTCATCGGCATCAGCCGCGATCAGTGGCCGCTGTGCATGGCCGCGCTCTCGCTGGGCGGCGATATCCGGGTCGGGCTCGAGGACAACTTCTACCTGCCGACCGGCGAGATGGCGAAGAGCAACGGCGAGCTGGTCGCGGCGGCGGTCGACATGGTGAAGCTGTCGGGTCGCGAGGTCGCGACGGTCGCCGACGCCCGCGCGCTGCTGTGGCCCAGCGGCGGAGGCAACTTCTGATGGCGACCATACCGACCATGCGTGAACGAGTCGCCGAGCTCGAGGCGAAACGCGCCGCCGCGCGCGAGATGGGCGGTGCCGAGAAGGTCGCGAAGCACCACGACAAGGGCAAGCTGACCGCACGCGAGCGCATGGCGCTGTTGTTCGACGGCGGCGCGTTCGTCGAGGTCGGCGTGCACGGCACCGAGATGGGCCCGGGCGCGCAGCACGTGCCCGCCGACGCGGTCGTGTGCGGGTGGGGCAAGGTCGACGGCCGCTACGTCGCGGCCGCCGCGTACGACTTCACGGTCAAGGGCGGCTCGATCGGCTGGACGGGCGAGACCAAGGTCTCGCGCATGCGCGAGCTCGCGCTGCGCGATCGCATGCCGATGGTGTGGTTGATCGATTCGGCGGGCGCGCGCATCGATCCGAAGCCGAACAGCGATCCCGATCAGGTCTCGCTGTTCGCGGGCAGCGGCCACTTGTTCCGCGAGCAGGTCGTGATGAGCGGCGTCGTGCCGCAGGTGGCGGCGATGGTCGGCCCGGGCGCGGCCGGAACCGCGTACATCCCGGGGCTCGCCGACTTCGTGCCGATGGTCGCGGGCCGGAGCTCGATGGCGCTCGGCGGCCCGGCGCTGGTCAAGGCGATGACGAACCAGGACATCACCGAGCAGGAGCTCGGCGGCTCGCGCATCCACTGCGAAGTGTCGGGCTGCGGCGATGTCGAGGTCGAGACCGACGAGCAGTGCATCGACGTCACCAAGCGCTACCTCGCGTTCATGCCGTCGCACTGCGGCGAGCGCCCGCCGATCGCGGCGTGCACCGATCCGATCGATCGCGGCGACGACGCGCTGCTCGACATCGTGCCCGACAATCCGAGGAAGACGTACGACATGTACGAGGTGATCCGCCGCCTCGTGGATCGCGGCGAGTACCTCGACATCAAGCCGCGGTGGGCGCGGCCGATGATCACGTGCTTCGCGCGGCTCGGCGGGCGGCCGTGCGGCGTCGTCGCGAACAACCCGAAGCAAGGCGGCGGCATCCTCGACGCCGACACCGCCGACAAGGCCGCGCACTTCATCCAGATCTGCGACGCGTTCAACGTACCGCTCGTGTTCCTGATGGACGTGCCCGGGTTCTGGGTCGGCAAGGACCACGAGCACGCCGGCATCATCCGCCACGGCGCGAAGATGCTGCACGCGATGGCGTCGGCCACGGTGCCGAAGCTGACGGTCGTCACGCGCAAGGGCTACGGCGCCGGCTACTACGTGATGGCCGGCCGCGCGTTCGAGCCCGATCTGTTCGTCGCGTGGCCGGGCGCCGAGATCAGCGTGATGGGCGCGGAGGGGATGCTGTCGATCGCGGGCCCGAAGCTGTTCAAAGACAGCGAGCCGCCGCCCGAGGTCAAGAAGCAGATCGCGGCGATGATCCAGAAGAACATCGACATCTACAAGGTGGCCGGGTGGGGGCTCGTCGACGACGTGATCGATCCGCGCGAGACCCGGCGGCTGCTGTGCGCCGCGATCGAGATGAGCTGGAACCGCACGGTCGAACGCCCCGCGCGCAAGCGCGGGATCATGCCGGTCTAAAGGAGCGAGTGATGTACGGCTTCAGCGAAGAGCACGAGATGGTCCGCAAGCTCGTGCGGCGGTGGACGCAGAGCAAGCTCGAGCCCAAGGTCGACGCGCTCGAAGCGGGCGAGCCGCCGTACGAGCTCGCGCGCGACTTCATCAAGGCGTTCGGGATCGACGGGATGGCGCGCGGCGCGTTCGCGAAGATGGAGAAGCGCGCCGCCGACGGCGCCGCGGAATCGTCCGACGACAAGGGCCCCCTGTCGGCGGCCGACCCCGCGCTCGCCGCGATCGTATCGATCGAGCTGGCGCGCGTGTGCCCGGGCTTCGCGCTCGCGTTCGGCGCGTCGGCAGGCCTCGCCGGCGCCGCGATCATGGCCAAGGGCACGCTCGAGCAGAAGCGGCGGTGGGGGCTGCCGGTCGTGACGTGGGAGAAGATCGGCGCGTGGGGGATGACCGAGCCCGGCGCCGGCTCGGACGCGTTCCGCTCGATGCGCACGGTCGCGGTGCCCAAGGACGGCGGCTACGTGCTGAACGGCCAGAAGACCTTCATCACGAACGCGCCGTACGCCGACGTGCTCGTCATCTACGCGAAGATCGATCGGGGTGACGGCACGCCGCTCGCGGAGCGCCCGATCCAGCCGTTCGTGCTCGAGCGCGGCGACGCCGGGCTGTCGACCGGCAAGCCGATGCGCAAGATGGGCATGCACTCGTCGCCGACCGGCGAGGTGTTCCTGGCCGACTGCTTCGTGCCGGCCGATCGCCTGCTCGGCATGCGCGAGCGCGACGCGATCGGGCGAGAGAGCGGCAAGAACGTGTTCCATACCGAGCGCACCGGCATGCCGACGATGGCGGTCGGGATCATCGAGCGCTGCCTCGAGATCGCGCTCGAGTATTCGAAGCAGCGCGTGACGTGGGGCAAGAAGATCGCGGAGTACCAGCTCGTCCAGGACAAGCTCGCGCGGATGTTCGTCCACCTCGAGAACAGCCGGAACCTCGTGTTCAAGCAGATCGCGCTGGTGAAGGAGGGCAAGTCGATGACCGCGGCCGAGGCCAGCGTCGCGAAGCTGTACTGCGCGCGTGCCGCGACCGAGGTGGCGCTCGACGCCGTGCAGCTGCTGGGCGGCAACGGCTACATGCAGGAGTACCGGGTCGAGATGTTCGCGCGCGACGCGAAGCTGTGTCAGATCGGCGGCGGCACGGACGAGATCCAGATCCTGAACATCGCACGGCACTTGCTCGGCGAAGCGGCGTAAGCTCGCCGCGATGACGCGCCACGATCTGCGCGACAAGCGCGCGCTCGTCACCGGCGGCACCCGCGGGATCGGGCGCGCGATCGTCGACGAATTCGTGGAGCTCGGCGCGCACGTGCTCGTGGTCGCGCGCGATGTCGGCGAGCTCGTCCGTCACGACCGCGTGACCGGGGTCGCGGCCGACGTCGCGGTCGCGGCCGATCGCGCGCGCATCGTGGCGGCGGCTCGCGCCGGTGGCGCGCTGCACGTGCTCGTCCACAACGCGGGCACGAACGTGCGCGCGCCGCTCGTCGACTACGACGACGCGACGGTCGAGCGGCTGATCGCGCTCGATCTCACCGCGCCGCTCTTGCTCTCGCGCGATCTGCATCCGCTGCTGCGCGCGGCCGGCGGCGCGAGCATCGTCCACGTCAGCTCGGTCGCCGGCCAGCTCGCGCTGCCGACCGGAGTCGCGTACGCGGCCGCGAAGGCCGGGCTCGAGCAGGCCGCGCGCACGCTCGCGCTCGAGTGGGCGCGCGATCGGATCCGCGTGAACACGGTCGCGCCGTGGTACACGCGCACGCCGCTCGTCGAGCCGGTGCTCGCGCGCGCCGACGCGCTCGCCGCGATCCTCGCGCGCACGCCGCTCGGTCGGATCGCGGAGCCGCGCGAGGTGGCGGCGGCGGTCGCGTTCCTTGCCGGAGACGGTGCGTCGTTCATCACAGGTCAGTGCTTGAACGTCGATGGCGGGATGTCGATCCAGGGCCTCGCTGCTGTGTGATCTCCCGCAAGCGGTCGAATTTGCACGAATCGCACCGGCTCCCGAGGTCGATCGCGCCGCAATTCGACCTGACGGTCGCGGCGCGCGTCCTTATACTTGAGCTGGACCGCCGCGATGTCGACCGGAGCGTGCACACGGAGAGCGGCCAAGCGGTACGCCGTACCGCTGGCGATCGCGATCGCGCTCGGCGTGCACCTGATCGTGCTCGCGGTGCTCGCCGGAACCGATCTGTCGATCCTCGGCACGCCGCTGTGGACCGTGCCGCGCGCGCAGGCCGCGGAGGCGCCGCCGCCCGACCTCGCGTCGAGCTGCGAGTTCGACGTCCTGCTCGCGAGCAGCGCGCGCGCGACGATGTGCCTCGCGCCGTGGGGCCGCGATGTCGACGAGTGCCTCGCCGACGTGCCCAACAACTACTACATCGATCTCTCGGGCTGCCTCGGCCGCGACGCGAAGGACACGCCGCTCACCGAGGTCGCGATGCTCGAGAAGCGATCGATGGACAAGCTGAAGCCGATCGATCCGGAGCCGCTGCTCGAGGCGCTCAAGGAGCCGCCGAAGCCGCCGCCCGAGCTGCCGAAGCCGGCGCCGGCCGCGCCCGCGCCGCCGCCGCCGCCGCCGGTGCAGG
This sequence comes from Kofleriaceae bacterium, assembly GCA_035500135.1. Classification (GTDB taxonomy): domain Bacteria; phylum Myxococcota_A; class Polyangia; order Haliangiales; family Haliangiaceae; genus JABFXX01. The sequence continues at coordinate 5,394 of DATJXL010000049.1, read as the reverse complement.
CGCGCCAGCAGATGCAGGTCGTCGAGACCGCGAAGCCGAACACCGAGCAGGCGCCCGACAACGCGCGGCTGCTCGCCGAGTACGACACCAAGGTCGAGAAGCAGACCGTCGCGCGCGGCACGCCGAAGGAGCCGATGGTCGCCAAGAGCAAGCCGGCCGAGCTGACGCCGAAGGACCATCCCAAGGACGAGGTCTCGGTCAAGGAGCACACCGATCGTCCGCCCGGCCACGCGAACGCGCCCGACGTGCCGGGCACGCTGTCGATGCGCTCGCCGGGCGCGCAGCAGCGCGCCGAGCTCGAGCAGCAGGCGAAGTCGCGCGGCTCGCTCGGCGGCGCGACCGGTCCGCTCGCGTTCGACGGCTACGTGCCGCGGCGAGGCGAGGGCGCGATCGAGCAGATGCAGCACGAGCGCACCGAGGTGCCGAGCGGGCAAGGCGGCGCCGGCGGTGGCGCGCCCGACGTGCCGAACCTGAAACCGTCGCAGGAGCAGCTCGAGCGCGCGCTCGGCGGCGGCAACGTCGATCACCTCGAGGAGGTCGACAACGGCGACGAGACCGCGCTCAACGCGAAGCGCTGGGTGTTCGCGAGCTTCTTCAACCGGCTCAAGCGCTCGGTCGCGCAGAACTGGGATCCGGCGTCGGTGTGGCGCAAGGTCGATCCGACCGGCAACATCAACGGCTTCAAGACGCGCGTCACCGAGGTGCGCGTCGTGCTCACGCCGAACGGCGAGCTGTCGAAGATCGTGATCACGACGCCATCGGGCGTGACCGAGCTCGACGACGAGGCCGTGCGCGCGTTCCACGCCGCGCAGCCGTTCCCGAACCCGCCGAAGGAGCTGGTCGGCGGTGACGGATCGATCACGTTCGCGTTCTCGTTCTTCTTCGAGATCGGCGGCGCGCGGACGTCGTGGCGCGTCGTCCACGGCATGTGAAGCGGCCAGATTTACCGCCAAGACGCGAGCAAGACGCAGAGGCGCCAGACGAGCTGGATCGGGCCCGATCCTGTTCTTCTGGCGTCTTGGCATCTGTCGCGCCTTGGCGGTAATTCTTGTCTTGCAGTGGCTCCTACGCTTGTAGTAATGCTACGAGACACGTCGTAGCCATGCCGCCCGCCCGCTGCCCCGATCTCACGCCCGCCGAGCTCCGCGTCATGAAGGCGCTGTGGCAGCTCGGGCGCGGCTCGGTCGCCGAGGTGCGCGGCGAGCTCGGCGCGCGCGGCCAGGAGCTCGCGTACACGACGGTGATGACGCTGCTCGGCAGGCTCGCGACCAAGGGCGCGGTCGCGGTCGACAAGACGCGCGAGCCGTTCGTGTACAAGCCGGCGTACCGCCGCGAGAGCGTGCTGCGCGAGCGGCTGCGCGAGTTCGTGCGCGACGTGTTCGACGGCCAGGCCGATTCGCTCGTGCTGCGCCTCGTCGAGGACGAGTCGCTGACTCGCGAGGAGCTGCGCGAGATCGAGAAGAAGATCGGCGATGCGGAACGCCGCAAGGAGCGCAAGTGATCGTCGCGGCCGGTGCGCTCGCGAAGGCCTGGCTCGGCGTGCTCGCGCTCGCCGCCGCGCAAGGCACGCTGGTCGCGCTCGTCGCGCTCGCCGCGGTGCACGCGGTGAAGCGGCCGGCGTGGCGCGCGGCGCTGTGGCTGGTCGTCGTCGGCAAGCTCGCGCTGCCGTGGGGCCCCGGTCTGCCGTGGTCGCTGTCGGATCTGCTCGCACGGCTCGCCGGTGACCCGGCGCCGGCAGCAACCGTCGTCCCGCCGGCGCTCGCCGCGCCGGCTCCGCAGCCGAGCACGTGGCTCGCACTGGCCTGGCTCGCGCTCGCCGCGCTGTGGCTCGGCGGAGCCGCGGTGGTCGTCCTTCGCGCCGTGCGCGCGCATCGCACCGCCGCGCGCGCCGCGGCCGCTGCGCCCGACGCGCCGGCTCGTGCGCGCGAGCAGCTCGTCGCCGCCGCGGCTCGGCTCGGCGTGCGCTCGCCACGGCTCGTCATCGGCGAGGCCGGGGTCGGCCCGCACGTGATCGGCCTGGTTCGCGCGACCATCGTCGTTCCCGCCGCGCTGCTCGACGCGCCGGCCTTGCTCGACGCGGCGCTCCTCCACGAGCTCGCCCACGTCCGCCGCCGCGACGCGCTCGCACGGGTCGTGCAGGTCGCCGCGTCCGCGCTGCTGTGGTGGTGGCCGGTCGTGCGCTTCGCGTCGCGCCGGCTCGATGCCGCGCGCGAAGCCGCTTGCGACGCGTGGGCGCTCGAGGCCGGCAACCTGCCGCGTCCGACCTACGCGCGCCTGCTCGTCGAGATGGCCGGCCTGGGCCGTGACACGGGGGTTGGAGCCGCGCTCGCCACGCCGCACGCGCTCGACGCGCGGATCGCCGCCGTGCTCGGCGCCCCGACCCGCGCGCGCCTCGGCCTCGCCCACAAGCTCGCGATCGTCGCGTGGGCGGCGGTCGCGCTCGGTGGCGCACGGCGCGTCGACGCCGCGGCGCCTGCCTGTCGGTATTCGCCCGAGCTCGCCGAGGCGCTTTACCACGCCCACCCCGAGGCCGACCTCGACGGCGACGGCACGCTGTCGCGCGACGAGGCGTGCGAGCTCCAGGCCGAGCTGCTACGTACCGCTGACGAAGCCGTGTCGCCGCTCGATCGAAACTCCGCATCGCTTCGCGATGCTGCGCGCCCCGGCGAAGCCGGGGCTTTCGATCCCGAAGCCGAGGCCGAGCTCGCGCTGCTCGCAGAGCCTCTCTGTTGCAATCCTGCTCGGGCTGGGGCTTACTCCTCGCCCGAGGCCAGCACCTGTCAAGGAGTCGACCGATGAAGAAGCTGATGATGGTAGTCGCCGCGCTGTCGCTGAGCGCGTGCCAGCCCGATACGAGGAACATCGAGAAGAAGCTCGACGAGCTGAACAAGAAGATCGACAACCTGCAGGCGCGCGGCGGCGTGGGCGCGGCGAACCCGCAGCAGCGCCCGCAGCGCCCCGAGCCGGATCGCGCGAAGACGTACGCGGTGCCCGTCGATGGGGACCCGTTCGACGGCCCGGCCGACGCCAAGGTGACGGTCGTGAAGGCCTACGACTACGCGTGCCCGTTCTGCGATCGCGTGCGCGAGACGATGGATGACCTGCGCAAGAAGTATCCGAGCGACCTCCGCGTCGTTTACAAGCAGTTCGTCGTGCACCCGACGGTCGCAACTGCGGGCGCGCTCGCGTTCTGCGCCGCAGCCAAGCAGGGCAAGGCGATGGAGATGGACAAGCTGCTGTGGGACAAGAGCTTCAAGTCGCACAACTTCGACAAGGATCAGGGCCAAGGCCACGCCTGCTGGGACAACCCCGAGGGCTGCTCGGTCGTGCTCGGCTACGCGCAGGAGCTCGGCCTCAACGCCGACAAATTCAAGTCCGACATGAAGGACTGCGTCGCTCTCGCGAAGAAGGATCAGACCGAGCTGCAGCAGCTCGGCGTCGGCGCGACGCCGTCGTTCTTCATCAACGGCCGCTTCATCTCGGGCGCGGTGCCGATCGAGAACTTCACCCAGGTGATCGAGGAAGAGCTCAAGAAGGCCAACGAGAAGATCTCCGCCGGCACGCCGGCCGCGCAGTACTACCAGCAGTGGGTCGTCGACAAGGGCCAGAAGACGCTCGACGCGCCGAAGCAGTAAGAGTTACCGCCAAGTCGCCAACAGGAGCGCCGAGGCGCCAGAAGAACCTGATCGAGCCCGATCCAGCTCTTGTGGCGCCTTGGCGTTTTCGGCGTCTTGGCGGTACTTCTTCTCTGCCGTGCCTACGCAGCCGATCCCCGAGCGCAACTGGGTCAACATCCAGTGGCTCGCCCGCCTGAGATGGGCGGAGATCGCCGGCCAGGCCGTGACCGTGCTCGTCGCGCAGTTCCTGCTCGGCGGGTGGCTGCCGATCGCGTCGTTGTTCGGCGTGATCGCGATCGGCCTGGTCTCGAATCTCGCGATCGAGATGTACTTCTTCGGCGACCGCCGGCGCGGCGACGCCACGCCGCGGCCGGTCCACGAGTGGCAGCTCGCGCTCGTCATGATGATCGACATCGCGGTGCTGACCGGGCTGCTCTACCTCTCGGGTGGCCCGCACAACCCGTTCAGCTTCCTCTACCTCGTGCAGATCGCGCTCGCGGCCGCGGTCGTGCGCGCGCTGTGGACGTGGACGCTGGTCGCGCTGTCGTTCGTCGGCTTCGGAATCTTGATCGCCGCGCACGAGCCGCTCGAGATCCCCGAAGACAGCCGCGTGATCGGTGCGTGGGTCGCGCTCGGTGTCGCGTCGGCCTTCGTCGTGCACTTCCTGATGCGCATCACGCGCGCGCTCGCCGAGCGCGAGCGCGAGCTCACCGAGGCGCGGCACCTCACCGAGCGCCAGGAGCGGCTCGCGTCGCTCGCGACGATGGCGGCCGGCGCCGCGCACGAGCTGTCGACGCCGCTCGGCACGGTCGCGCTCGCCGCGAAGGAGCTCGAGCGGGCACTCGGCGCGAATGCCGAGCTCGCGAGCGACGCGCGGCTCATTCGCGAGCAGGTCGGCCGCTGCCGCGCGATCCTCGACCAGATGGCGCAAGGCGCCGGCACGGTCGGCGAGGGCGTCGCGCCGTGCACGGTCGGCGAGCTGCTCGACGAGGCGCTGGCAGGCATCCGCGACACGCCGCGCGTGCTGCGCGAGCACGCCGACGAGGTCGCACAGGCCCCGGTGCGGCTGCCGCCGCGCGCGGTGAGCCAGGCGCTGCGCTCGCTCGTCACCAACGCGCAGGACGCGTCGCCGCCGAACGCGGCGGTGGTCGTGCGGGTCGCGCGCGACGGTGGCGAGCTCGAGGTCGAGGTCCGCGACCGCGGCGCCGGCATGCCCGCCGACGTGCTCGCGCGCGTCGGCGAGCCATTCTTCACGACCAAGGCGCCCGGCCGCGGCATGGGGCTCGGGCTGTTTCTGGCGCGCGCGGTGATCGAGGGCATCGGCGGAAGCCTGCAGATCGATTCGGCGGCCGGCGGCGGAACATCGGTGCACGTGCGCTTGCCCACCGACGCGGGAGCGCGTATGCCCGAAGCGATCCGGTCCCAGGCCGAATCCAAACCCGCATGAGCCAGGCCGAGCAGAAGCCTTCGATCCTGATCGTCGACGACGACGAGGTGTATCGCAACCGCCTCGCGCGCGCGTTCGTCGACCGCGGCTACGACGTCCGGACCGCGGACGGTTACGATTCCGCGGTCGTGCAGGCGAACGTCGACTCGCCCGAGCACGCCGTGGTCGATCTCAAGATGCCCGGCCCCAGTGGGCTGGAAGTCGTGCGCGACCTCACGATGCTGTTCAGCAAGATCCGAATCGTTGTCCTGACCGGTCACGGCAGCATTGGTTCCGCGGTCGAAGCCATGCGATTTGGAGCTTGGGACTACCTCAACAAGCCCGCCGACG
>DATJXL010000048.1:0-11488 GCA_035500135.1 Kofleriaceae bacterium | reverse complement strand
CTCGATGCGACCGGCAGCATGATCCTGCGCGTGTGCTTGAACCCGATCGTCGCGGTGCTGCGCGGCAGCCCGCCGCTGCGCGCCGCGCTCTACGGCGAGCCGGCGACGAACCTGCTCGGCTGGCGCGCGCTCGCCGCCTGGGCCGCGCGGCCGGCGGCGAGCTCGATCGCGATGCTGCTCGCGGTGCTCGCCGACCACGATCGCGCATCGCTCGAACGGTTGCGGCGAGGGAGGCCGCGATGATGCCGTGGTACGCGTCCGTGATCCTGGTCCGCCCCGCGCGCGTCGAGGCCAACCTCGAGCGCGCGTGCGCCGCGCTCGGCGTGCCCCGCCCGACGCCGTGGCAGCTCTGCCTCGGCGTGCTGCGGCTGTGGCATCGCGTGATGTTCCGATCGTCGACCGTCGGGACGAGCCCGGGCGGCCGCGTGCGGCCGACGCTGCGCGCCCGCGTGCTCGCGTGGCGCGCAGCGCGCCTGCCGTGGCTGCTCGCCGAGCGCGCGGTCGTCCCGCTCGACTTCACCGGCCTCGGCAGCACGCCGGACGGATTGATCCGTCACCTGCTCGGCGCGCATCACGACGGCAACCAGTTCGTCTACGACCTCGAGCTGCTCGCGTGCTACGGCCGCCTCGACGAGCTGCGCGCGCGCGTGCTCGACGTGATCGAGCGCGACGACGCCCGCGCCCGCTGGCTGCGCGACCTCGCCGTGTTCGAGGACTATCACGAGGACCTGCTCGCGGCGGTCGAGCGCGCGCGCGCGTCGGGGCCCGCGATGACCGAGGCCGAAGCGCGCGATCCCGACATCTCGCTGCGCGCGTACCTCGAGTGGTGCGCGCGCCAGCCGGCGACGCCCGCGGACACGCTGCGTGCGTGGCGCGCCGGCGAGCTCCGGTTCGACGCGCCGCTGCCCGGCGCGCGAGCGGAGGCCGCATGATCGCGCCGGCGTCGCTGCGCGGCCGCTCGCAGCGCGAGCTCGCCGCCGTGATGGCGTCGGGCCATCGCTTCGATCCCGACGCCGCCGCGGGCTGGATCTACCGCGGCACCAGCCTCGGCCTGCCCGCGCTCGTCGAGCGGCTCGCGTGGGTGAAGTTCGCGAAGGCGTTCCATCGCGAGCCGAGCGGCGTGCGCGGCTGGAACCTCCGCATCGAGCAGGACGCGCTCGATCGGCCGTGGCGGCCGAAGCTGCGCGCCGGCCGGCCGGTCACGTTCGGCGCGTTCGACGTCGTCGACGACCACGCCGGCATCGTGCTCGACTATCGCGGCGAGCGCGGGCCGCTGCGCGCGCTGCGCGATCCGCTGGTCGCGCTCGACGATCGCGCCGACGTCCTGTTCGGGCGTTCGCTGGTCGCGATCGCCGGGCGCACGTTCGCGACGCCGTCGTACTTCCTGCTCGAACGCGACGTGCCGGTCGCCGAGGTCCGCCCGCGATGACACGCCCCCTCGCGCTCGCGCTCGCCGCGCTCGCCGCGTGCGGCAGCGATCCCCAGACCGTCGAGCTCCCCGCGGGCTTCCTCGTCGGCGCGTCGACCGCGGGCTTCCAGGTCGACATGGGCTGCCCGACCTTGCCGGCGAGCCAGTGCGCGGATCCGAACAGCGACTGGTACCAGTACGCGACCTCGCCGCAGACGATCGGGCGCGCGCAGACGTACCTGAGCGGCGAGGATCCGGCGGTGGTCGGTCCCGGCGAGTGGGAGCTCTACGCGCAGGACTTCGACCTCGCCGCGGCCGACGGCCACACCGTGTTCCGCATGAGCCTCGAGTGGAGCCGGATCTTCCCGACGTCGACGATCGGCGTCGACGGCTACGACGCGCTCCACGCGCTCGCCGATCCCGACGCCCTCGCGCACTACCACGCGGTGTTCGCCGCGCTGCGCGCGCGCGGCATCACCCCGTACGTGACGATCAACCACTACACGCTGCCGATGTGGATCCACGACGGCATCGGCTGCACGATGGACTTCGCGACGTGCACCGCGCGCGGCTGGGCCGATCCGGCGACGATCGTGCCCGAGATCGCGAAGTACGCCGGCTTCGTCGCGCAGGAGTTCGGCGGCGAGGTCGACTGGTGGGCGACCGAGAACGAGCCGTTCGCGATCATCCTGCCCGGCTACGTCATGCCGACCGCGGCGCGCACGAACCCGCCCGCCCAGAGCCTGCTGAGCGACACCGCGAAGACGGTGTACGGCGCGCTGATCGACGCGCACGCGCGCATGTACGACGCGATCCACGCGGCCGACACGGTCGACGCCGACGGCGACGGCGTCGCGGCCGATGTCGGGCTGGTGTACGCGATGGCGCCGGTCGCGCCGCAGGATCCGAGCAGCGCGCTCGACCAGCAGGCCGCGACCAACGTGTTCTACCTGTGGAACATGGCGTTCCTGAACGCGGTGGTCGGCGGGATGTTCGACGCCAACCTCGACGGCAACGCGGTGGCGCGCACCGATCTCGCCGGCCGCATGGATCACCTCGGCATCAACTATTACGTGCGCATCGATGTCCAGGGCACGAGCGGCCCGGTGCTGCCCGAGCTGTCGCCGCTCACCACGTTCGATCCGCTCACGATCGAGCAGGACGAGGTCTACCCGCGAGGCATCTACGAGCTCGTCACGCTGGTCCACCAGCAGTTCGGCGTCCCGGTGATGATCACCGAGAACGACGGCACCGCCGTGCCGAGCGGCGACCTCGAGGCCGAGCAGCGCACGATGGTCGAGACGCTGCAATGGCTCGCGCGGGCGATGCGCGAGGGCGCCGACGTGCGCGGCTACATGTACTGGTCGCTCGTCGACAACTACGAGTGGAATCACGGCACGACGTTGCCGTACGGGCTGTACGAGGTCGATCCGCACGATCCGCAGAAGGCGCGCGTGCCGCGCGTGACCGCGCACCTGCTCGCGCGCATCGCGAGCGAGCACGCGATCGCGCGCGATCTGGTCGCGAAGTACCCGATCGGCGACTAGGGGCTGTCAGCCCTAGCGCGCGAGCCGCGCGATGTAGAACGCGTCGGCATCGGGCGGCCACGTGCGGCGCTCCTCGACGACGCGCAGGCCGCTGCGCGCGGCGAACGCCGCGATCTGATCGGGCCCCTCGGCGCGCGTGAACGTGCAGACCGAGTAGACGAGCACGCCGCCGGGCGCGAGCCGCGCGGCGACGGCATCGAGCAGCTGAGCTTGCACGGCCGCGAGGCGGGGGACATCGCCGGGCACGAGGCGCCACTTCGCGTCGGGATGGCGGCGCAAGACGCCGAGGCCGGAGCACGGCGCGTCGAGCACGATCAGATCGTAGGCGGCGGCGAGCGGCGCGCGCGCATCCGTGAGATCGCACGCGCGCGTCGTGATGCTCGCGAGCCCGAGCCGACGCGCGGTCTCGGTGCACAGGCCGAGCTTCGTCGTCGAGCGATCGGCGGCGTCGATCGGCGCGCGATCGTCCGCGAGCTCGGCGAGGTGCGTCGCCTTGCCGCCGACGCCCGCGCACGCGTCGAGGATCTTCTGGCCCGCGCGCGGCGCCGCGACGTGGCCGACGACCTGCGCGCCCGCGTCCTGCACGGTCCACAGCCCGGCCTGGAACGACGCGCTGCGCCCGGGATCGCCGACGCCGTCGAGCACGAGCGCGCTCGGCGCGAGCGGGCTCTCGCGCGCGGTCACGCCGGCGGCCGCGAGCAGCTCGGCGAGCGCACCGCGCGTCGTGCGGCGCACGTTCGCGCGCGCGACCAGCGGCGCCGGCTCGGCAAACGCGGCCGCACGCGCCGCGAGCTCGCCGGGCGCCGCGGCGGCGAGCTCGTCGACGATCCAGCTCGGCAGCGAATACTCGATCTCGATCCGCTCGCGCTCGCCGGCCGGCAGCGCGGGCTCGCGCTGCGCGTTCACCTTGCGCAGCACCGCGTTCGCGAAGCCGGCGAGCTTCGCGCCGCCGACCTCGCGCGCGGCCGACACCGCGTCGTCGACCGCGGCGTACGGCGGCACGCGATCGAGAAACAACAGTTGATACGCGGCGACGCGCAGCGCGGTGCGCACGCGCGGCGGCGTGCGCGCGAGATCCGCGTGGGCCGCCAGCGCGCGATCGAGCCGCGCGCGGTGGCGCAACGCGCCGTACACGAGCTCGGAGGCGAGCCGGCGATCGCGATCGTCGAGGCCGGCGCGCGCGAGCTCGCCGTCGAGCGCGGGCGTCGCCCACGCGCCGTGCTGATCGACGCGATCGAGCACGCGGCGCGCGAGCTCGCGTGCGGTCATGGCTTGACCAGCACGTCGCCGACCGCGACGCCCCGCCCGGCCGCGACCTGCGCGGCGGCGAGCCGCTTGCGCCCGGGCAACTGAAGGTCGCGGATCACGACCGCGCCGTCGCCGCACGCGACGTACATGCCGGTGCCGTCGATGTGAAACACCGTTCCCGGCACTTCCGCGGTGAGCTGCGACGCGGCGGCAGCCGGACGCGGGGTGACGCGCGCGCGGAACAGCTTCACGAGATTCCCCCGCACGAGCGCGTGCGCGCCCGGCCACGGATCGACGCCGCGAATCCGCGATGCGACCTCGACCGCAGGACGCGAGAAGTCGATCGCGCCGTCGGTCTTGTCGAGCGGGCGCGCGTGGGTCGCGAGTGCGGGATCCTGCGCGACCGCGCGCGCGGTTCCGGCCGCGATCGCCGCGACCACTTCGAGCATCGCGGCCGCGCCGATCGGCGCGAGCCGCGCGAGCAGCTCGCCCGCGGTCTCGTCGGGATCGATCGGCGTGCGGCGCTCGAGATACACCGGCCCGGTGTCCATCCCCTCGTCGAGCTGCATGATCGACACGCCGGTCTCGGGCTCGCCGGCGATCACCGCCCATTGCACCGGCGCCGCGCCGCGATACTTCGGCAACAGCGACGCGTGGACGTTGATGCAGCCGCGCGGCACCGCGTCGAGCACGGCGCGCGGCAGGATCTTGCCGTACGCGACGACGACGGCGAGCTCCGCGCCGGATCCGGCGAGCGCCGCCGCGAGCTCGCCGGTCTTCGCCGATTTCGGCTGGATCACCGCGAGCCCGAGCTCCTTCGCTGCGATCTTCACCGCCGGCTCGGCGAGCTGACCGCCGCGGCCCGCCGGCTTGTCGGGCTGGGTGACGACGAGCGCGACCTCGTGCGCGCGCGCCAGCTCGCGCAGGCAGGTCGCCGCGAGCTCCGGGCTGCCCATGAACACGACCTTCACGGCTACTCGATCAGGTTCGACAGATACGTCTGCCGCAGCCGGTCGTCGCGCAGCACGCGAAACGCCTCGTCGAGCACGCTCGCGATGTCCTCGAGCTCTTGCGCGAGCTCGCGGCGCAGGTCGTTCGGGAAGCAATCGGCCGCGAAGTCGCGGCGCGCGGATTGATAGGCGCGGCGGATCTCGAAGCCGGTCGCGTCGCGGCGCACGCCGAGCAGCGCGAAGTAGTCGGCGTCGGACACGAGCTGCCAGCGCGCGCGCACGCGCTCGCGATCGATCTCGAGATCGGTCTCGCCGACCAGCGCCGACGATTCGTCGACGAGCTCGGCCTCGGCGCGGCGCGCGGTCGCCAGGCCGAGCACGCACAAGCCCCAGGCGAGCGGCAGCAGATCCGCGACGTCGATGCCGGCCGTGCGCGCGACCTGCGCGAGGTCGGCCTGGCCGTCGAACGCAGCGAGCGACGCGCGCTCCTCGGGCGCGAGGTCGCTGACGTGCACGATGCCGCCGAGCCGCTCGCGATCCGGGACCTCGATGACCGTCGACGATGCACCGAGCGCCTTCTCGAGCGCGGTGCGGTCGAGCTTGCGGCGAATGCCCTCGAGGATCAGCGCGGCGGGGTGACGCGATAGCCGGATGCGCTCGCCCGACGGCGTCGGGTCGGTGTGGATGCGGTAGTGCCCGCGATCCCAGCCGAACAGCGAGTACAGGATGTCCTCGACGTGGCGGCGCACCGCAGGCAGGAGCTCGCGGCGCTTGAGATAGCCGAAGTCCACGAGGATCTCGCCCATGCGCCGGCCCGAGCTCGCCGCGTGCTGCTGGCAGCGCTCGTACTGCGACGCCGTGATCTTGCCCTCGCGCACGAGCAGCTCGCCCATGCGATCGCCGGGCTCGTTCGACGACGCGAACACCGGCCGGCCCTGATCGAAGAACACCACCTTGACGATGCCGGGCTCGCCCTTCAAGAACTCGATGCGGCCGGTCGCGCTCTGCGCGAACATCCGCGCGAGCAGCATCGGCGCGTCGGACACGGCGCGCACGACCTCGCCCGAGTCGGGCAGCCCGCGCTCGCGCACCTGGGTGTCCCACGTGCCGGGCGAGGTCGTCGGCATCTCGCGCGCGTCGTCCGGGCGCGCCGCGCGCGACTCGATCTCGGTGACGCCGCCGCTGCCGAGCGCGGGCTCCTCGGCGAGCGACGCGAGATCGATCTCGGTCTGATGATCGTGGCGCGGCCCGACGTCGACCGGCGGCGTCGCGGTGTCCGCTTGCTGGAACAGCCGCTGCGCCATCATCGACATCTTCTCGCGGAGCTGGCGCGCGAAGTCGCGGCCGCCCGCCGGCGGCTCGGGTGGCGGCGTCGCGGCCGGCTTCGGCGCGACCGGCGCGGGCGGCGCGACGACCGGTGGCGGCGTGGCGAGCGGCTCGAAGTCCTCGAGCGCTGCGATCGGCCCGCTCGGGCGCTCGTCCGCCAGCTCGGCGAGCAGCACCGGCTCCGACCAGCGCTCGCGCGGGCCGGGCTCGCCGGCTGCTGCGGGTGGCGGCGCCGCCGCCGGCGCCGTCGCGGGCGCCGGCTCGTCGCGCAGGATCAACGTCGGCTCGCGCGGCGGCGCGTCGTCGGCGCGCACCTCGGTGCCGCCGGGCACCCACGGCTCCGCGCTGATGCTGCGGCGGCGCGGCTGGATGATGACCGGCGGCGGCAACGGCGCCGGCTCGTCGACCGGGTCGACGGTCATGTCGACGTCGTCGGAGTCGTCGTCGCCGATCGAGTCGGCGAGCGCCTCCCAGCGCGCGCGCAGCGCGGCGCGCGTGTTGTTGCCCGTCGGCGCATCGTCGATCGGTCCTTCGCAATGCTCCGCATCGCTGCGCGCCCCGGCTGAGCCGGGGCTTGCCGGTCCTGCGCCATGCTCCGCATCGCTGCGCGCCTCGGCGGAGCCGGGGCTTGCCGGTCCTGCGCGATGCTCCGCATCGCTGCGCGCCCCGGCTGAGCCGGGGCTTGCCGCGACCGGCGTGGGCGTCGTCGCCTCGGCCGTGACGCCGTTGGTCGGCGCGTCGTCGGCGGCCGACGGCGCGGGCGCGTTGCCGCCGACGCCGGTGCCGCGATCGGTCTTCGTGCGCGGCCGCGTCGGCTCGCCGCCGGTCGCGCCGCGCGCGAGGTCGACGGCGTCGAGGCAGCTCGTGACCGCGAACCGCAGCGCCTGCACCGCGAGCGGCCGCGTGAGAAAGCGGTCGGGCGCGTGATCGAGCGCGTCGAGCGCGCTGCGCACCGGACCCGCGTCGTCGCCGATCAGCACGATCCCGACCTCGGCGCGCGGCGCGATCGCGCGCACCGCCTCGATCAGAGACTTGCTGTCGCCGAGCTCGAGGCTCGCGGTGACGACCACGACCATCGGCCGGCGCGACTCGAACAGCTCGATCGTGTCGTCGCCGCCCGAGCTGACCACGACCTCGACCGGTCCGCGATCGAGCGGCTCGAACAGCGCGTCGGCGAGCTCGCGGATCCGTCCGGGATCCGCGACGACGAGCACGCAGGGCACAGCGGCCGACACGGCGTGAGTGTAACAAGGCTTTGGGGTTTGGACTTTGGGCTTTGGCAGAGGTCATCGGACTCCTGACCGTGGCCCTCCGACCGGATCACAGCGCCGAAATCGGATCGACGTCGAGCACGACGCGGACGCCGCTGGCGACCTCGGCGCCGAGCACGCCGCGCGCGACCTTGCGCAGCGCGTGGCGGTCGGCGCCGCGCAGCCAGATCTGCCAGCGCGTGCGTCCGCGCAGGCGCTCGAGCGGCGCCGCGACCGGACCGCGCACGTCGACGGTGCCCGCGAGCTCGGGCCGGCGCGCGACCGCCTCGGCGAGCTGCGCGAGCCGCTGCGCCGTGCCGGCGACCTCGTGCGCGTCGGCGCCGTCGACGCGCACCGCGACGAGCCGGCCGTGCGGCGGATAGCCGAGCTCGGCGCGCGCCGCCGACTCGGCGCGAAAGAAGCTCGCGTAGTCGTGGGCAGCGGCGCACGTCACCGCGTGCGCGCCGGGGCGATAGGTCTGCACGATCACGCGGCCGGGGCGATCGCCGCGACCGGCGCGGCCGGCGACCTGCGCGAGCAGCTGGAACGTGCGCTCGCTCGCGCGGAAATCGGGAATCGACAGCCCGGTGTCGGCGCACAGGACGCCGACGAGCGTGACGCCGGGAAAGTCGTGCCCCTTCGTCACCATCTGCGTGCCGACGAGCAGGTCGACCTCGCGGCGCGCGACGCGCGCGAGCAGGCCCTCGACCTTGCCGCCGCCGCCGGTGTCGCGATCGAGCCGAGCCACGCGCGCCTGCGGAAACTCGGCCGCCACCGCGTCGGCCACCTTCTCGGTGCCGAGCCCCTTGCGGATGATCGTGTCGGCGCCGCCGCACTCCGGGCACTTCTCCGGCACGCGCGCGGTGTGGCTGCAGTAGTGACACGTGAGCCGGTCGCTGTGGCGGTGATACGTGAGCGACACGGCGCAGTTCGGGCAGCGAAACGAGTGGCCGCACGCGCGGCACAACACGAACGTCGCGAACCCGCGCCGGTTGAGGAACAGGATGATCTGGTCGCCGGCGGCGAGTGTCTCGGCGATCGCGGTGCGCAGCGGCGACGACAGCATCGCCTCGCCGTCGGGCATGTGCGTGCGCAGATCGACCACGTCGACCGCCGGCATCGCGTGCCCCGAGGTCGGAACCGATGAATCGTCGCGCGGCCGACTGTGGCCGCGCGACGTGGGGCGCTCGGTGAGCACGAGCAGGCGATAGGCGCCGCGCTCCGCGTGCGCGTAGCTCTCGAGGCTCGGCGTCGCCGAGCCGAGCACGCAGATCGCGCCGGCGCGCTGCGCGCGGACGAGCGCGACATCGCGCGCGTGGTAGCGCACGCCTTCGTCCTGCTTGAACGAGCCGTCGTGCTCTTCGTCGACGACGATCACGCCGATCTGCTCGAGCGGCGCGAACACCGCCGAGCGCGCGCCGACCGCGATGCGCGCCTCGCCGCGGCGCAGCCGCGACCACTCGGCGAGCCGCTGCTGCTCCGACATGCCCGAGTGCAGGATCGCGACCTCGTCGCCGAACCGCACGCGAAACCGCGCCGCGAGCTGCGGCGTCAACGAGATCTCGGGCACGAGCACGAGCGCGGTCTTGCCGGCGCGCAGCGCCTCCGCGATCACGCGCAGGTACACCTCGGTCTTGCCGCTGCCGGTCACGCCGTGCAACAGGAACGGCGCGAGCTCGCCGGCTGCGAGCGCCGCGGTGATCGCCGCGACCGCGGCGGCTTGCTCGGGCGTCAGCTCGGGCGGGCGCTGCAGCGCGGGCAGCTGCGTGCCCGCCGCGGTGCCGACGAGCGCGGCCTCGCGCTCGAACACGCGGACGTGCCCGGCCTTCGCGAGCTCGCGCAGCGTGTCGCTCGCGCGCACCATGCGCTCGGCGAGCAGCGGCACCGGCACCGCGCCTGCGTGGAGCGCCTCGAGCATGGCGAGCCGGCGCGGCGCCTTCGCGTGGTGCGCGCGCGCGGACGCGAGATCGATGCCCGCGACGAGCTCGGCGATGCGCTCGCGCTTGAGCTTGACGCGGGTCGCGCGCTCCTCGACTTCTGCGACGAGCCCGGCCGCGCACACCGCCGCGAGCTGCCGGCGCGCGACGGCGGCGACGGGAATCGGCGCGCGCACGAGGCGCGCGAGCAGCTCGCGCTGCTTCGGCGGCAGCGCGGCGCCCTCGCCGGCCGCCGCGGCGCGCCCGGCGTCGGTCAGCGCGAACACGCGGCGCGCGGCCGTGCCGCTGCCGGCCGGCAGCGCGGCGCGGATGACCTCACCGGCCGGTGCCTCGTAGTAATCGGCGATCCACAGGCACAGCTCGACGAGCTCGGCCGGCAGCGCCGGCTCGTCGTCGAGCACCTCGGCGAGCTCGATCGGCGCGACGCCCTCGGGCGCGACCGCCGCCGCGCGCACGACCACGCCGGTCAGCTTGCGCTTGCCGAACGGCACGAGCACGCGCGCGCCGATCCGCGCGCGCGCGACGAGCCGCTCCGGCACGAGATAGTGGAAGCCGCCGCGCACCGGCACCGGGACGGCGACTTCAACGAGCGCCCCCATCGACCACCTCCCGGCACAACGCGAGCACCGCGTCGCGCAATTCGGGCCGCTTGAGCGCGTACGCGAGGTTCGCGCGCAGATAGCCGAGCTTGTCGCCGGCGTCGTGGCGCGTGCCTTCGAGCACGATGCCGTACATGCCCTCGCGCGAGCGCGCGACCTCGCGCAGCGCGTCGGTCAGCTGGATCTCGCCGATCGCGCCCGGCTTGGTCGCCGCGAGGAGCGGGAACACCGACGGCGGCAGCACGTAGCGGCCGATGATCGCGAGCCGGCTCGGCGCGGTGCCCGGCGCGGGCTTCTCGATCATGTCGGTGATCTTCACGCGGCCGCGGGCATCGCGATCGCCGACGACGATGCCGTACTTGTGCTCCTCGCCCGCCGGCACTTCCATCACCGCGATCGCGGCCGCGCCGGTGTCCTCGTACACGCGCGCGAGCTGCGCGATGCCCGGATCGCCGTGGTCGTCGATCAGATCGTCGCCGAGTAGCACGGCGAACGGCTCGTCGCCGATCGCCTCGCGCGCGCACAGCACGGCGTGGCCGAGCCCGAGCGGCTGCTTCTGGCGCACCGAGATCAGGCGCACCATCCGCGAGATCGCGGTCATCGCATCGGCGAGCTGCGCGTTGCCCCGCGCGCGCAGCGTGGTCTCGAGCTCGAACGCGTGATCGAAGTGGTCCTCGATCGCGCCCTTGCCGCGGCCGTTGATCAACACGACGTCGGTGATGCCCGCGCGCACGGCCTCGTCGATCACGAGCTGGATCGTCGGCACGTCGACGATCGGCAGCATCTCCTTCGGGATCGCCTTGGTCGCGGGCAGAAACCGCGTGCCGAGCCCGGCCGCCGGGATCACCGCTTTTCGCACCTTCGCACGCACGGGCATGACGGCCAGACCTTAGCATTGCCGTCGGACATGTCGGAGTCGCGTCCGTTCCCGCCGTCGCCGCGCCGGCTCGCGCTCGCGCGCCGCGCCGGGCTCACGGCCGCGAGCCCGATGCTGGTCGCCGCGCTCGCGTGTGCGGCCGGGATCGCCGCGGCGTGCGCGTTCGCGCGCTCGGCCGCCGACGCGCTCGGCACGTGGATCGCCGCGGCGTGCGCCGGCCGCGCCGACGCGCTCGCGCCCGGCGGCATCGCGCACGCCACCGCGACGCTCGCCGCGCCCATCGTCGGGAGCGCCGCGCTCGTCGCCGCGCTCGCGCATCTCGGGCAGACGCGCGCGCTGTGGCTGC
>DATJXL010000047.1:0-2939 GCA_035500135.1 Kofleriaceae bacterium | reverse complement strand
CTTAGCTGCGGCGACAAAGATGAAGGGCTCTCTGACGCCTCCTCTCGAAACGATGGGGGCATCGACGGATCAGCGTCGCCGGCCGGGGTCGGTGAGGCCTGTAACGCGAATTCCGATTGCGTCTGTGTGGTCTGCGGAAATCGGCCCATCGTGATCGCCCAGATCGGCGCATCGTGATCACGAAGATCGGGCCATCGTGATCGCCGGGATCGGCATCGTGATCACGAAGATCGGCCATCATGATCGCCGAGATCGGGGCCATGATCACGCCGGCACGCCGGTGAAACGAGCGAAGCGCACGAAGTCGTGGTGGCAGTCCGCGCCCTGGTCCATCCGGGGGCATGCCCACCGAAAGACTAACGATGCGTCAGAGCAGGGAAATATTGCGCCAGAAGTGGCTGCTGGGTCGGTCGCATCGTGCGATCGCCGAGTCGTTGGGGGTGAGCGTCGGCGTGGTCGGTCTCGCGTCGTCGCGCGCGAGGGACGCGGGGCTGAGCTGGGACGTCGTCGCGGCGGTCGACGACGACGAGCTCGAGCGTCGGCTCTACCCGTCGATCGTCGCGTCGCCGGCGCGCGCGGAGCCGGACTGCGAATGGATTCATCGCGAGCGCCATCGGCCCGGCGTGACGCTGGAGCTGCTTCATCACGAGTACTTGGCGAAGCATCCGGACGGCCTGCGCTATACGTGCTTCTGCGATCGCTACCGCGAGTGGCTCGACCGCCGCGGGCTCGTCATGCGGCAGCGGCACGTCGCTGGCGACAAGCTCTTCGTCGACTATTCGGGAAAGAAGCCGCACGTCGTCGACGCGCTGACGGGCGAGGTGATCGAAGTCGAGCTCTTCGTCGCAGTGCTCGGCGCGTCGAACTTGGTCTACGCGGAGGTGTCGGCGTCGCAGCGTGGCCCCGACTGGATCGCGAGCCACGTGCGCGCGCTCGAGTTCGTCGGTGGGGTGCCGGCCGCGCTGGTGCCCGACCAGCTGAAGTCGGGCGTGACGCGGGCGTGTCGGTACGAGCCCGGCGTGCAGCGCACGTACGAGGAGCTCGCCGAGCACTACGGCACGACGGTGTTGCCGGCGCGGCCGGCGCGCCCGCGGGACAAGGCGAAGGTCGAGGTGGGCGTACAGATCGCACAGCGGTGGTTGCTCGCGCGGATGCGCGATGAGGTCCATCGCTCGATCGCGTCGATGAACGCCCGCATCCGTGAGCTGCTCGTCGATCTCAACGGACGAGTGATGCGGCGCTACGGAAGGAGTCGGCGCGAGCTTTTCGAGCTGGTGGAACGACGAGCGCTGCGACCGTTGCCGACGAGCCGCTTCGAGTACACCGAGTGGTCGGTCGCGCGCGTGAACATCGACTATCACGTGCTCGTCGACGGGCACCTGTACTCGGTGCCGCACGCGCTCGTGCACCAGGAGGTGGAGGCGCGCTCGACGTCCGACGTGGTGGAGATCCTCCATCGGCGTGAGCGTGTCGCTGCGCATCGTCGCTCACACCAGCGAGGGGGATTCTCGACGATTCCGGAGCACATGCCGAGCTCGCATCGTGCGCACGCGGATTGGACGCCGTCGCGAATTCTGGCGTGGGCCGAGAAGGTCGGCGTCGGGACGCGCTCGCTCTGCGAAGCGATTCTCCACGACCGTCCGCATCCGGAGCAGGGCTTTCGCTCGTGTCTCGGAATTTTGCGATTGGCGAAGCGATATGGCGACGTGCGGCTCGAGGCGGCGTGTGCCCGTGCACTCGGCGTGCGGGCGCGCTCGTACCGCCACGTGGCATCGATCCTCGAGCGCG
Source organism: Kofleriaceae bacterium (assembly GCA_035500135.1). Taxonomy (GTDB): domain Bacteria; phylum Myxococcota_A; class Polyangia; order Haliangiales; family Haliangiaceae; genus JABFXX01. Next base: position 1,151 of record DATJXL010000047.1, on the reverse strand, counting down.
GGCTCGACCGCGTGACGAGCGCCGACGGCGCCGAGGCCACGCGCATCATCGACCACGAGAACCTCCGTGGCCGCGACTACTACCACTGATCCCTCGAAGGAAAGGACCGAACGGCATGATGAATGAACCGACGATCGACAAGCTCCGCGCGCTCCACCTCGGCGCCATGGCCGACGCGTGGATCGCCCAGCGGAACGACGCGAAGACGTACGAGATCGATTTCGACACTCGCTTCGGCATGCTCGTCGACGCCGAGCATCTGGCGCGCGACAACAAGCGACTCGACCGCGCGCTCCGCGAGGCGAAGCTCCGCATCAGCGGCGCCTGCCTCGAGGACGTCGACTACGCGGCCAAAAGGGAGCTCGAACGACCCCTCGTCCGCCAGCTCGCCACGTGCGGCTGGGTGTCGGCGCACGCCAACATCGTCATCACCGGCGCGACCGGCACGGGCAAATCGTACCTCGCCTGCGCGCTCGCCCAACAGGCCTGTCGCGCAGGACACCGCGCGCTCTATCGACGCATGCCGCGCCTCCTCGAAGAGCTCTCACTCGCCCACGCCGACGGCACCTACCTGCGGCTGCTCGGTCGGCTCGCGAAAATCGATGTGCTCGTCCTCGACGATTGGGGCCTCGCGCCACTCCGCGAACAGGAACGACGCGACCTCTTGGAGATCCTCGAAGACCGACACGGCGCGCGCTCCACCATCGTCACGAGCCAACTGCCTGTCGAAAAGTGGCACGACTACCTCGCCGATCCGACAATCGCCGACGCGCTGCTGGACCGCGTCGTCCACAACGCCCATCGCCTCAAGCTGAAGGGGCCGTCACGCCGCAAGAACGAGGAGTGAGCCCACCTACGCCTCCACGAAGAACGTCGCTTCGCTCCGACCAGTGATCACGATGCCGATCCGGGTGATCACGATGCGGCGATCACGGTGATCAGGATGGGCGGTATCCGCATGGTCTGCCTCTGCGCGTCAGAGCAACGCGAAGCGCGCTATTGCAATATCGTCTGCCAGGGCCCCGACGCGTTCTGTGGAACACTTTGCTCTGGCAATTGGACAGGCTCATCTTCCATTGATCCATTGTGTTCGATGCACTGATTGGAACGGTTGTGACGGAGCGGCGGGTGGACCAACCGTGTCGGTGGGC
>DATJXL010000046.1:0-83400 GCA_035500135.1 Kofleriaceae bacterium | reverse complement strand
GACGTGCTCGCACTCGCAGCCGGTGACGTAGGCGTAGCTGTGCACGCGGTGGTCCGAAACCAGATCGAGCCGATGGATCACCGCGAGCACGACCACGGTCGCCGCCACCCCGCCGACAATCCACTTCCGCCGGCGGGTCATCGCGATCCGAGTATGTCAGGCGTCGGCCCAGTTGAAGCCGACGCCGAGATCGACCTCGAGCGGCACGCTGAGCTGGTAGACACCCTCCATCTCCTCGCGCAGCGCCGCGCCGAGCTGGTCGGCGAGCGAGGGCGGCGCCTCGAACACGAGCTCGTCGTGGACGGTGAGCAGCATCTCGACCGGCCACTTCTCCTTCGCGATGCGCTCGGTGGTGCGCAGCATCGCGAGCTTGATGACGTCGGCGCCGGAGCCCTGCATCGGCGTGTTCTGCGCGACCCGCTCGGCGGCGTGCCGCGCGGCCGGCGACTTCGACATCAGATTGGGGATCGGCCGCCACCGGCCGAGGATCGTGCGCGCCCCGCCCTGCGCGCGCGCGACCGCGACGATCTCGTCCATGAACTTGTGGATCGTCGGGAAGCGCTGGAAGTAGCGCCGCGAATACTCCGCGGCCTGCGTGCGCGACACGTCGAGCGCGCGCGCGAGGCCGAAGTCGCTCTGCCCGTACGACAGGCCGTAGTTGACCGCCTTCGCGATGCGGCGCTGCTCGGGCGTGACCGCGTCGCGCGCGACGTCGAACACCTCGGCCGCCGTCTGGGTGTGGACATCGATCCGATCGCGAAACGCCGCCGACAGCAACGGATCGCCCGACAGGTGCGCGAGGATGCGCAGCTCGATCTGCGAGTAATCGGCCGCGATCAAGACGCGCCCAGGCGCGGCGCGAAACCCGCGCCGGATCTTCTTGCCGAGCTCGCCGCGGATCGGAATGTTCTGGAGGTTCGGATCCTGCGACGAGATCCGCCCGGTCTCGGCGACGACCTGGTTGAACGTCGTGTGGACGCGGCCGGTCTTCGGCGACACCAGCGGCGGCAGCGCGTCGAGGTAGGTGCCCTTGAGCTTGGCGATCTCGCGGTGCTCGAGGATCGGCCTGATGATCGGATGCTCGAGCTGCTCGAGCGTGTCGGCCTCGGTCGACCACCCGGTCTTCGTGCGGCGCACGCCCTTGGTGTCGAGGCCGAGCTTGTCGAACAGGAGCTCGCCGAGCTGCTTCGGCGAGCCGATGTTGAATTCGCCGCCGGCGAGCGCGTAGATCTCGCGCTCGAGCCCGGCGAGCTTGCCGCTCATCTCGGCGCCGAGCTCGCGAAAGTACGGCACGTCGATCGAGATCCCGATGCGCTCGACGTGCGCGAGCAGCCGCGCGACCGGCAGCTCGACGTCGCGGTACAGCGCGCCGAGCCCGCTCGCGTCGAGCCGCGCCGGCAACTCGGCCGCGATCGGCAACAGCGCGTGCGCGATCGTGCCCGCCCACGGCGCCGCGAGCTCGACCGGCGCGCCCTCGAGGCTGTGCTTGCCGCGCCCCGCGATCTCGGCACGCGTCTTCACCGTCACGCCGCCGAGCCGGTGCGCGACGGCTTCACCGGCTTCCGCCTCCTGCGTCGGATCGAGCAGGAACGCCGCGAGCATCGTGTCGTGGACGACACCCTGCACGTCGACGCCGAGATCCGCGAACGTGCGGATCACGGCCTTGGAGTCGTGGCACACCTTCTCGACCGCCCGATCGGCGAGCACCGCGTGCAGCGGCGCGAGATCGCCCGGCGGCGGCGGCGCCGGCGCGCCGATGTAGCGGTGGCCGAGCGGCAGGTATGCCGGCGCGTGGCCGGGGACGCACGCCGCGATCGCGACCAGCTTCGCGCGCTCGACGCGCTCGGGGTCGAGCTCGACGTCGATCGCGATGCGCCCGGCCGCGCGCGCCGCCGCGGCGAGCTCGGCGATCGCCTCGCGGCTCGTCACGATCTTCACGTCGGCGTGGGCCTCGACCGTCGCGAGCGGCGTGGTCTCGGGCGCCGGCACGACCGCCGCGGTGTCCGACGGCGGCATCTTCATCTTGACCTTGTCGACCAGCACGGCGAACTCGAGCTCGGTGAACAGCTGGTACAGCCCCGGCAGGTCCCACGGGCCGACCACGAGCTGCTCGAGCGGCACCGGCAGCGGCACGTCGCGGCGCAGCTCGACGAGCCGGCGCGACAGCTTCACGCGCTCGAGCTGCTCGGGGTCGCCGAACGGGTGCTTGATGTGCAGGCGCGGCACCGCCGGGTTCGCCGCGATCAACGCGTCGAGCGAGCCGTACTGCGCGAGCAGCGCCGCGGCGGTCTTGTCGCCGACGCCGCGGATGCCGGGGATGTTGTCGCTGGTATCGCCGACGAGCGCGAGGAAGTCCGGAATCTGCTCCGGCGGCACGCCCATCTTCTTGATGACCTCTTCGCGCGTGTACGTCTTGGCGTGCAGCGCGTCGATCATCGTCACGCCGTCGCCGATCAGCTGCATCATGTCCTTGTCGGCGGAGTAGATGACGACGTCCCAGCCGCGCTTCTTCGCTTCGACCACGAGCGTCGCGATCACGTCGTCGGCCTCGACGCCGGGCACCGCGAGCACCGGCCAGCCCAGGCCGTGCACGATCTTCGGGAAGTACTCCATCTGGACGGCGAGCTCTTCCGGCGCCTCTTTGCGGTTCGCCTTGTACTCGGCGTACATCTCGGCGCGGAACGTCTTCTTGCCGCTCTTGTCGTCGAACACGACCGCCATGCGCTCGGGCTTGTTGTCCTCCTCGAGCCGCATCAGCATGCGCGCGAACACGTAGAGCGCACCGGTCGGCATGCCCTCGCTCGTCGACAGCCGCACCTCCTTGCGCTCGCCGCGCGAGGCGTTCATCAGGCCGTAGTGGGCGCGGAAGACGTAGCCGTGCCCGTCGACGATGTAGAGCCGCTCGCTCATGACCGCGAGCGACTCTAGCAGTCACAGCGGGTAAACGCCGTTGCACGCGGTCGGATCGCTCCAGCGATCGACCCACGACCCGTTGTCGCACTGGTACCACAGGTCGTCGTACTTGCTCTGCACGCACGCGTTGGCCTGCATCTGCCGGCCGAGCGTGTCGGAGTAGCAACCCGCGGCGCCGCCACCGCCGCCGCCGCCGCCGCCGCCGTAGTCGGCGAGCACTTGCTCGGCGTACGAGATGCGCTTCGACTGGTCGCACTCGCCGCAGATCTCGTACTTGTCCTCGAACGCGATCGTCGCAGCCGACACCGTGGTCGCGGCCTTGAGCGAGCTGTAGCCGTAGCCGTCGCTCGTGAGCTCGAACCAGATGAAGTCGAGCTGCGTGGTGAGCGCCCACCGGTTCAGGCCGTGCTGGCTCGCGTACCACGTGACGTTGTCGTCGTGGCTGGTGTCCCAGCGGCCGCCGACCGACCACTGCGCGATGCCGCGGCCGGGCCCGCCGCCGTACTCGACGGCGGTCGGGCTCACGCTCGACTCCTGCATCAGGTTGCCGACGATGCCGGCCGACTGATCCTTCGTGAGGCCTTTGGACACGAAGAAGTTGAACGCGGTCTTGGTGTTGTTTTGCTGCGCGGCCTCCGACACCGGCGGTGGCTGCGGCGGCTGGTCGTCGGCGCCGGGATCGTCGTCGATCGGGACCTGACCAACACAAGCTGACAGAAGCGCGCTCGCGAGAACGAATTGGATAGGACGCATCGCGAGTTGCGTGCAGCAAGCGACGTGCCCGCGGCGGCCGACGCGAAAGCAAGCAGCTACGCGCGCGCCGACTCGCGCGTGCCCACGATGATGTGCAACCGCGAGTTCGTGGCAAGATGCCGGCCATGCACCGGATCGTGGTCGATGCGATGGGAGGCGATCACGCGCCCGACGAGATCGTCGCCGGCGCGGCCGAGGCCTCGCTCGCGCTGACCGGCGCCGAGATCATCCTCGTCGGCGATGCCGCCGTGCTCGGCCGCCTGCTCCCGCGGCTGCGCCACGACGGCGCGCGCGTCCGCGTCCACCACGCGCCGGCGTTCGTCGAGATGGACGAGAAGCCGGCCGAGGCGCTCGCGGCCAAGCCCGAGGCGTCGATCGCGGTCGCGGCCGAGCTGGTCGCGCGCGGCGAAGGCGACGCGCTGGTCTCGGCCGGCAACACCGGCGCGAGCGTGCTCGCGTGCGCGCGGCGGTGGCCGCTGCTCGAGGGCGTGCGGCGCGCCGCGCTCGCCGCGGTCTATCCGACCGAGCTGCGCCGCGGCGAGAAGCACGATCCGTTCTCGCTGATCCTCGACGTCGGCGCGACCGTCGACGCGACCGCCGAGGATCTGGTCGGGTTCGCCGTGATGGGCTCGGCGTACGCGAAGCTGATCTCGCAGAATCGCCGGCCGCGCGTCGCGCTGTTGTCGAACGGCACCGAGGCCGGCAAGGGCCCGCCCGAGGTCGTCGCCGCGCACGCCGCGCTGGTCGAGACCACCGAGCTCAACTTCATCGGCAACATCGAAGGCGTCGACATCCCGCGCGGCGTCGCCGATGTCGTCGTGACCAGCGGCTTCGTCGGCAACGTCGCGCTCAAGATGCTCGAGGGCGTGTCGGAGACGGTCGTGCGGCTCGCCCGCTACGCGCACAAGGAAAAGCTGACGTGGCGGCTCGGCCTGGTCGCGCTGTCGTCGGCGATCGATCAGCTGAAGACGCTGACCGACTGGCAGCAATACGGCGGCGCGCCGCTCCTGGGCTTCACGCATCCGTTCATCAAGGCGCACGGGCGCTCGAACGCGCGCGCCGTCGCGAACGCGGTCAAGGTCGCGCACAAGGCGCTCGCCGGCAACCTGTGCGGCAACATCGCGCGCACGCTGGCCGAGCTCGACGAGCGCGTGGCGCGGCGCGCACCGACCGGCTGATGCGCGGGCTCGCGTTGCTCGCGATCGCACATACCGATCACGTGCGCGCGATCGAGCTCGATCCCGCGTGCGGCGGTGGCGACTCGGTGCCGCCGCGCGTGCTCGACGACTGGCGCGACGCGCCCACCGCGTTGTAGATCGTCGCCCAGATCGACCTCGTCGAGATGGGCCCCGCCGAGGATCTCTAGCGGCGGAGGTGAATCACGACCGCGGCTGCGAGACGACGACCTGCGTGCTCGGAGTCGTGATGCTGTCGGACTCGACGAACACGATCCGGTCTGCGTCGATCCGGAAGCCACTGATCAGCAACCCGGCGTCGGCCTGGGCGATCACCGTCGGCGATCCACCGACGATCGGTCGCTGCCAGATCGCCCCTGCATCGTCGCTGTAGTACAGGGAGTCGGCGTCCAGCGCGGGCCACTGGCCTTGCGCGTCGGGGTAACGCGTCCAGCTCGACAGGTCGTAGAGCACGAGCGTCGGTGACAGCGTGTTGAGCTCGAGGTGCATCACCAGCCGGCCGTCCGAGACGGCCGACTCCGTCGCACAGCCGGTGATGTCTGTCGGCGAGCGCGTGGCGACGACCGCAGCCGTCTGCTTGTCGATCACGACGAGCGGCTGTTCCGGGAAGCAGATCGCCCCTGCGAGCCATCGATCGTCGGAAGCGAGCGCGAGCGCGCTGAAGCTCGAGACGATGAGCGGCTGCGACCCATCGAGGTTCGTGCGGACGACCTCGCCATTCGGACCGCCCGTGAAATAGATCGACGTCTCGTCGACATCGAGTGCGTCCGGGCCAACCTGGGCGAGCAAGGGGGTCGACGGGGTTCCGCCGCCCAGCGGCATCGTCATGACGTCGTTCGCGTCCGGAGCCTCGGCTCCGAAGATCGTGTCATCGACGACGTACAGCGGCGCGACGCTGACGGCCCGAGTCGCGAGGAGCTGCGCCCGACCGGGCTCGATGCGGAGGATGGGGTGGTCATCACTGGCCCGCGTCCCGCTGACCACGACGCCCTGCTCGCCCGGGATCAACGCGAGCGCGTCCACGACCACCGGCTCGGCGATCGGCACGCGATACGCGAACGGGGGAGATGCGTTGTCCCCGCACGCCACCACCACCACCAGCGCGAGCCATCGCACGAGTCCATTCTATAGCGACCGATGACAGCGTGCACGGTCGCCGCAGGCCGCCACCGCTCGGCTATCATGCGGAAGTGTCGCGCTTCGGACGCCTAGCGAAGATGCCGAGCCGGATCGGCGCGCGCATCGGCCTCGTCGAGCCCGACGTCGAGCCGCTGCCTCCGGGCGCGCGGGCGCCGCGCCACACGTTTCGCTGGGATCTCGACAAGACGTACCTGCGCACCGAGTTCGACTCGATCCGCGATCTCGCGAAGAGCGCGATCGAGACCGCGGCCGACAAGCAGGCGTTTCCGGGCGCGACCGCGCTCCTGCGTGCGCTGCGCCAGGACGGCAACCGGATCTGCATCGTGTCGGGCTCGCCGACGCAGATGCGCCAGGTGCTCGCCGCCAAGCTCGCGCTCGACGGCGTCGAGTACGACGAGTTCGTCCTCAAGAACAATCTCAAGAACATCCTGCGCGGCCGGTTCCGTTCGCTGCGCGCGCAGATCCCGTACAAGCTGCCGGCGATGCTGCGCTCGCGCGTCGCCGCCGCGGCCGAGCACGAGACGCTGTTCGGCGACGACGCCGAGGCCGACGCGATCGTCTACTGCCTGTACGCCGACCTGCTCGCCGGCAGGGTCTCGCTGGTGGATCTCGAGCGCGTGCTCGCGGCGTCGCGCGCCTACGAGGACGACGCCGAGCTGTGCCTCGAGCTCGCGCGCCGCGCGCCCAAGGGCGAGATCGTGGGCCGCATGTTCATCCACCTCGACCGGCGCTCGCCGCCGCTCGGCTTTCACCGGTTCGGGCCGCGGCTCGTGCCGGTGTTCAACTACTTCCAGACCGCGCTCGTCCTCTATCAGGACAAGGTGCTGTCGGCGCGCCAGGTCATCTTCGTCGCGCTCGAGATGCTCGACTCCGGCCAGTACGAGCTCGGCCACCTCGCGACGAGCGTGCAGGACGTGATCCGGCGCGGCCGGATCACGCGCGACACCGCGCTCGCGCTCGCCGCCGAGGCGCACGAGGCCGCGAAGTCGGGTGCGCTGTCGGGCCGCAGCGATCTGCCGCCGTTCGAGCTCATCGCAGAGGCATTTCGCGACCGCGTGCGCGAGCTCGGCACGCTGCCGACGTCGGGCCCGCCGACCGAGAGCGAGCCGCTCGATTACGTGCGCCTCGTCGACGAGGAGCACGAGCACCGCCGCAAGCGCCGCAAGCACGGCATGGGCTGAGCTCAGCGAAAGACGGCGCCGAGCATCGTCCAATCCGCGGGGAAGCCGGTCGAGGTCGCGGTCGCGGCATCCGAACCGGCCTGGGACACGATGCGATACTCCGTGATGTTGGAGTCGAACGTCGACAGCGTCGCGAAGTTCGTGCCCGCCATCGACTCCTGGCTGATCCCGCAGCCGAATAGCATCGTGGCCGGGGCGGCGGCGATCGCGCCGCTCGTCATGCCGTCGGTGGACTGGTCCGTTCCGTGCTGACTCGACCCCGCTTGGAACGCCCCGACGTTGACGAACTCGTGCACGAACAGGATCAAGTCCAGGCCGTTGGTCCCGGCCAGAGTCACCGTGTCGCTCCCCGCCTTCGTGGCATAGGCGGCGAAGAGGTACACGTTCCCGCCCGGCCCATACATCGCGGGCCCGACGATCTGCGTGAACATGTTGTGCTGCGTGTCGGTGACCGCGACGGAGTCCGGGCCGTCCGCGTACGCGCACGCGACAAGCGTGTCGCCAACTTGCAGCGGAGCCGACATCTCGACGTCGACCGAGTCGCTGAAGTCCTCGTTGGCGTCGACCTGGACGAACCCGACCGGCGGCGGCGGTGGCGGCGGCGCGTCGATCGGGCTCGTCGGGTCGAGTCCGAACACCTGGTTGCAGCCCGCAAGCGTAGCGCCCACGACCGCCAGCCGCCTGGCCGCATGCATGCGACCATGATACCAGCGCTCGAACGCGCCGACGTCGGACGACGGCAGGGGCTCGTTCCGCGTACGATGATCACCAACATCCCGCTCGGCCGCGAATTGCGCGAACCGGGCCGGACCGCTACAACCAAGCGAATGGCCGAGCGCAGCGCCTCGATCCTGGTCGTCGAAGACGACGCCGCGATGCGCGATCTACTCTCCGAGGAGCTCGGCGACGCCGGCTTCACGGTGCAGGCGTCGGGCAGCGCGCAGGTCGGGCTCGAGCTCTCGCGCGCCGACCGCTTCGATCTCATCATCACCGACCTCCGCATGCCGGAGATGGACGGCTTCGACCTGATCCGCGGCGTGATGGCGATGCCGGAGCCGCCGCACGTCATCATGATCACCGCGTTCGGATCGATCGAGACCGCGATCCGCGCGGTCAAGCTCGGCGCGTACGACTACATCACGAAGCCGTTCGAGATCGAGGAGCTGCAGCTCGTCGTCGATCGCGCGCTCACCGACCGCGCGCGCGTGCGCAAGGTCGAGCGCCTGCAGCGCGAGGTCGAGGATCGGTTCGGCCTCGGGACGATCATCGCGAAGAGCGCGGCGATGCGCGACGTCGTGTCACTCGTGCAACGGATCGCGGGCTCGACCGCGTCGATCCTGATCACCGGCGAGAGCGGCACCGGCAAGGAGCTGATCGCGCGCGCGATCCACTACAACTCGACGCGCAAGGCCGGCCCGTTCGTCGGCGTGAACCTCGCGGCGGTGCCGGAGGGCCTGATCGAGAGCGAGCTGTTCGGCCACAAGAAGGGCGCGTTCACCGACGCGCGCGCCGACAAGCCGGGCCTGTTCGTCGAGGCCGACGGCGGCACGATCTTCCTCGACGAGATCGGCGAGCTCGCGCTGCCGCTGCAGGCGAAGCTCTTGCGCGTGCTGCAGGAGTACGAGGTGCGGCCGCTCGGCGCGACCAAGAACCAGCGCGTCGACGTGCGCGTGATCGCGGCGACGAACAAGAACCTCGAGGAGATGCTCGGCGACGGCAGCTTCCGCGAGGATCTGTACTACCGGCTCAACGTGATCCATCTGGATCTACCGCCGCTGCGGTCGCGGCCCGAGGACATCGTGCCGCTCGCCGATCGCTTCCTCGAGCAGCTCGCGGCCAAGCAGGCGCCGCCGCGCCGGTTCCGGCTGTCACCGGAAGCGCAGCACCTCTTGCTCGCCTATCACTGGCCCGGCAACGTGCGCGAGCTGATGAACGTGCTCGAGCGCGGCGTCGCGCTGTGCCAGGGCGAGCTGATCGCCGACGACGACCTGCCGCCGCACGTGCGCGAGCGGCGCCCGGTCGACTTCCTCGGCGCCGCGGTCGCGCGCCGCATGAGCCTGGCCGAGCTCGAGCGCGAGTTCATCGAGCGCGTGCTCGAGGACGAGGCCGGCAACAAGACGCGCGCCGCCCAGCGCCTCGGCCTCGATCGCAAGACGCTCTACCGCAAGCTCGACGAATACGCGAAGGCCGACGGCGCCGCCGCGCCGACGCGCGCGAGCACGCCGGTGGAAGAAGAGCCCGCGAAGTAACGGTCACGGCGACGCGCGGCGCGCCGCCGGGCCGACGACCTCGATCCGATCGGTCCAGATCCCGCCCGAGTAGCTGTCATCCGCGGCTTCGTCGAACGCAGCCGCGTCGTCGAAGCCGTAGGCGCCGTCGCCGCGCACCACGAACACGTCGGTATCGACCGCGGCCATGCGCGCGATGAAGCGATGCGGCCAGCCCCACAGCCAGCGCGCGCGAGCTCGCGGCAGCACGAGCACGGCGTGCCGGCACGCGTCCGGCACGTGGCCGGTCCAGCCGATCGCTTCGTAGCGGACCACGCATGCCTTGATGCGGGCCTTGGTCAGGCCGCGCAGCTCGGGCACCAGCGCGAGCACGCGCTCGACCGGGCGGTCGCCGCCGTACACCATGAGGCGCGCGCGCTGCGCCGCGGGGCGCGCGAGCAGCGCACGCGCGAGCGCGTCGCCGTCGCCGGGCTCGTTCGACTTGATGTCGATCAAGAATCGCCGGTCCGGGAACGTGTCGAGCACCTGGTCGAGCGTCGGCATGAGGCCGATGCCCTTGCCGCGAAACGGGAACGTCTTGCCGCCATCTGCCGTGTAGCCGTAGCCGATGTCGAGCTGCTGCAGCTCGCGCATCGAGTGCTCGCGCGTCACGCCGCTGCCGTTCGTGCGGCACTCGAGCCGCCAGTCGTGGAACACCGCGAGCTCGCCGTCGGTCGTCGGGTGGATATCGAGCTCGACGACATCGGCGCCGAGCGCGAACGCCGCGCGCATCGAGGCGATCGTGTTCTCGAGCAAGTCCGTCGTCGGCGGCACGAGGCAGGCGGCCGTGCAGGTATCGGCGTCGAGGTCCGGGCACGCGAACGTCTGGTGCACGCCGCGGTGCGCGAGCAGCCGCGGCCGCGCCACGTCGGGGCGCGCGAGACACGAGGCATTCGCCGCGTAGATCACCACGAGGGCGAGCCCGCCGGCCGTGCAGTACGTTCGCCGCTTCATCGCGACCAGTACGGGCGAGGCGCGCGCGCTATTTCAGAAAATCGCGCAGGCGGCGCAGGCCGAGCTCGGTCTTGAGATCGCAGATGTCGCCGCGCACGCAGGCAGCGAGCGCGTCGTCGAGCGCGAGCCAGCGCGTGCGTGCGCCTTCTTCCATCGGCGAGCCGTCGCCTTCGAGGGCGCGCTGCGACGCGGGGTCGACCTCGACCGCCGCGAAGTAGAACTTCTCCACCATGCAGCCGGGCGACGGCAGCATGCCGGCGCCGAGCAGCTCGACGCGCGCGGGATCGACCGCGAAGCCCGCCTCCTCGGCAACCTCGTGCGCGGCGCGCACGCGCAGCCCGGCTTCGCCGCGGTCGCCCTCCTCGATGATGCCGGCGACGAGCTCGACGAGCCGCAGCGCGGGCGGTGGCTCGGGCAGCGGCGCGCGCGCCGCGTCGCGGCCGAGCGCGATCGCCGGGCGCAGGCCCTCGCGCACGAGCACGCGGACTTCGTCCGCGTGTTTGCCTTCGGCACGAGCACGTCGATCCTTCTTGGTGGGATCGCGCGCGTAGACCGCGACCACCACCGCGTCCTGGCCGTACGGGCGCGCGATCGCGTCGCAGATGTACGGCCGCGACAGCGAGCCGTCGCCGCGGCGGTTGCGCAGGTGCAGCCGCCGGATCGCGAGAAACCCGCCCTCACCGACCCGCTCGTCGCGATCGATGACGAGCTCGACGACGTCCACTTACTGTGCCGGAGCCGGAGCCGGAGCGGCCGGAGCCGGAGCCGGAGCGGCCGGAGCCGGAGCAGCCGGAGCCGGAGCGGCCGGAGCCGGAGCCGGAGCGCCGCTGCCGGCCGGAACCATCGCCGGCACGCCCTGGACCTCGAACGTCTTGAGCCCGTCGTGGATCGCCACGCTCAGCGCGTCGCGCTTCTCGTACGCGTAGCCGTAGACGCTGATGTCGTCCTCGCCGAGCGGCTGCGGCTTCGGGCTGTTCGCGATGTACTTGAGCCACTTGCCCTTGACGTCGACGACGTACGAGTCGCCGTCGGCGACGAGCGCGACCAGAAAGTGGATGTGCAGGCTGTTGGCCGGAACGTCGCGGATGTCGTCCATGCGCTCGGAGACCCCGAGGCCTTCCGGCGTGTACCACCGGCCCGACGTCTCGATGAGGAGCTGGTTCTCGTCGACGCGATCGATCTTGTACTTGGTCTCCACCGCCGCCTTCACGGCCTGGAAGATCTGCATCTTGTCGCCCTTGTAGTGCGCGGTGCGAGCCGCCTTGACGTCGTTGGACGTGGCGCCACCGCAGGCCGCGAGCGCGACGAGCGCGCCGAGTACGAGCACGTGGAATCTCATGGCGCGAGTCGTACACCACTCCGTCACGATGCGCCAGGCGGTGCCGCGGCGTAGCCCTTCGCGTGCTCGTAGATCGCCATCGCGAGCGAGTCGGCGCGGCCGAGCACGAACGGCGGCAGATACGGGTCGTCGGGCGCGAGCTCGCGCGGCTTCGGGCTGCCGCCGATGTGCTGGAACGTCTTGGGGATGACCGTGACCGCGACTCGGTGATCCGCTGTGGTGACGACCTGGACGATGAACATCACCTCGACCGTGCCGTTGCGCATGTGGATGACGCCGCCGGCGCCCGGCGACTCGAGGTCGCCTTCGGGGCTGTAGAACTTCGGCGCGGTGATGAACTCGAGCCGGTCCTCGCTGACGTCGCCGAGCGCGTAGGTTTCCCGCGTCGCTTCCATCGCGAGCTGCAGGATCTGGTGCGGGTCGGCGTTGTACTGGGTTGTCTTCGCGGTGCGAACCTCGGCCGACGACGGCCCGCACGCCGCCGCCGCCGCCAGGCCGATCGCGATCATCAGGTTGCGCATGATGTTACGGTAGCACCGATGACGGACCTCGCCGGAATGCGCGCGCTCGTCACCGGCGCGTCGAGCGGCATCGGCGCGGCGATCGCGCGCGAGCTCGCGGCGCGGCGCGTCGACCTCGTGCTGACCGCGAGGCGAAAAGACGCGCTGGCCGAGGTCGCGGCCGCATGCACCGGCGTGAAGGTCGACGTCGTGGCCGCGGATCTCGGCAAGCCCAGCGCGGGCTCGGTGGTGTGGGAGGCCGCGACGGCCGGCGGCGCGATCGACATCGTCGTCAACAACGCGGGCTTCGGCTACCTCACGCCGTTCGCGAGCGCGAGCTGGGAGCGCGACGCCGAGATGATCCAGCTCAACATGACCTCGCTCGTCGAGCTGTCGCGGCGGTTCGTCGACGCGATGACACGGGACAAGGCGCGCCGCGGCTACCTCCTGAACATCGCGTCGATCGGCGCGTACCAGGCCGTGCCGAACATGGCGCTGTACGGCGCGACCAAGGCGTTCGTGCGCGACTTCACCGAGGCGCTGCACGACGAGCTCGCCGGCTCCGAGCTGTCGGCGACCGTCGTGTGCCCGGGCGGCACGCGCACCGCGTTTCACGACGTCGCCGGCGCGGGCAACTACGGCTGGCTCGCGAAGCAGTCGTGGAAGACCGCCGAGCAAGTCGCGTCGTTCGCGGTGCGCGCGATGGTGCGGCGCAAGCGGATCGCGATTCCCGGCGTGATGAACAAGCTGTCGTGCTGGGGCGTGCGACTGATCCCGCGCCGGCTCGCGTCGTGGCTCGCGCGCCGGATCATGGGGAGGCCACGTGACTGAAGCCGACAACATCCGCCGCGGCGACGACGCGCGCCGCGATGCCTACGAGGTCTGGTACCTGACGTGGACCGATCCGCGCGGCTGCGGATACTGGCTGCGCTACATCACGGAACCGGGCCGCGGCGAGCTGTGGTTCGCGCGGTTCGATCCGGCGCGGCCCGAGCGCACGTTCGGCATCCACAAGCGGTTCCCGCGCGTCGAGTCGACGGCGGATCCGTTCGGCGTCGACATCGGCGGCGCGCATCTCGGCCACGATCGCGCGCACGGCCAGCTCGTCGGCGGCGGGCACGACGTGCGCTGGGAGCTGCGCTGGGATCCGGCGCCGCGCACGCTGCGCGTCCAGCCCGACCTGTCGTACCGGTTCGGCATCGGTACGAGCACGCTGGTCTCGCCGAACCCGCGCGTCGTGCTGTCGGGCTCGCTCGCGATCGACGGCGAGTCGTTCGCGATGGACGGCGCGGTGATGGGCCAGTCGCACGTGTTCGGCACGAAGCACCTCCACGGATGGGCGTGGGCACACTGCACGGACTTCGCGGGCGTCGACGGCGCCGTGCTCGAGCTCGTCGCGGCGCGGCTGCACCGGCGCGGCGTGACGCTACCGTCGCTGCTCATGCTCGTGCTCGAAGTCGACGGCCAGGTCTATCGCTGGAACCAGTTCCGCCACCTCGCGCTCAACCGCGCGAGCTGGCGCACCGGCCACGTCGAGCTGGCGGCGTTCTCGCCGCTCGCCCGGCTCGAGGGCGAGCTGGCGTGCGCTCCGGATGCGCTCGTGCAGTGCGAGTACGAAGATCCCGACGGCACGCGTCTGTATTGCGCGAACACCGAGATCGGCGACGCGCGGCTCGTCGTCAAGCGGCTCGGCCGGCCGCCGCTCGTGCTCGAGTCGCGCGGCCGCGCCCACTTCGAAACCGGCGGCCGCACGCGCGATCCGGCGGTCGCGCGCGAGCACGTGCTCGTTTCGTGATGTAAGGTCACGCGCCGTGACGACGACCTTGAGGCGAACGCCGCTGTGGGACGTGCACAAGCGGCTCGGTGCGAAGCTGATCGACTTCGGCGGCTGGGACATGCCCGTGTCGTATCCGGCCGGCACGATCAAGGAGCACAAGGCCGTGCGCGAGGCGCTCGGCCTGTTCGACGTCTCGCACATGGGCGAGTGCTACCTGCGCGGACCCCGCGCGCGCGAGGTCGCGGCCAGGCTGGCGACCAACGCGGTCGAAACGGCGCCGGTGGGCAAGGCCGTGTACACCCTGCTGTGCCGCCCGAGCGGTGGGGTCGTCGACGATTGCATCTTCTACAAGAAGAGCGACGACGAATTCTTCGTGGTCGTGAACGCCTCGAACACCGCGAAGGATCTCGACTGGTTTCGCGAGCACGCGTCGACGACGTGCGACGTGGTCGACGTGTCGGATCAGACCGCGCTGATCGCGGTCCAGGGCCCCAAGGCGGTCGGCGTCGTCGACACGCTGGGCGGCGGCACGCTCGCCGAGCTGCCGAGCTTCTCGTTCGTGGACGCGAACGTCGCCGGCGTCGCGTGCATGGCCGCACGCACCGGCTACACCGGCGAGGACGGGTTCGAGCTCGCGTGCTCGCCCGCCGACGCGCCGACGTTGTGGAACGCGCTGATGGAGGCCGCGCTGCCGCTCGGCGGCCTGCCGATCGGCCTGGGCGCGCGCGACACGCTGCGCCTCGAGGCGAAGCTGCCGCTCTACGGCAACGACCTCGACGACGATCACACGCCCCTCGAGGCCGGCCTGGGCTGGGCGGTCAAGCTCGACCGCGAGTTCCTCGGCGCGCCGGCGCTGCGCGCGCAGAAGGCGCGCGGCCTCGAGCGCCAGCTCGTCGGCTTCACGATCGACGAAGGCGCGCGCGCGATCGCGCGCCACGGCTACGCGGTCGTCGACGGCGGCGAGATCGTCGGCACCGTCACGAGCGGCGGCCCCGGCATCATGGTCGGCGGCGCGATCGGCCTGGCCTACGTGCCGAGCCGGCTCGCCGCACCCGGCACGAAGTTGACGATCGATTGCCGCGGCAAGGGCGCCGCGGCCACGGTGGTTTCGGGCAAGTTCTACAAGCGAGCCAAGTCATGAGCACGTTCCCAGCCGATCTTCGTTACACGCACGATCACGAGTGGGTTCGCCCGCAGGGCAAGGTCTGGCGCGTCGGCATCACGCAGTTCGCGGTCGACCAGCTCGGCGACATCACGCTCGTCGACCTTCCGAAAGAAGGCGACGAGGTCACGAAGGGCCAGCGCTTCGGCACGATCGAGAGCGTCAAGAGCGTGAGCGACCTGTACGCGCCGGTGTCGGGCAAGGTCGTCGCGATCAACGCGCAGCTCAAGGATTCGCCCGAGGATGTCAACGGCGAACCCTATGGCAAGGGCTGGATGCTCGACCTCGAGCCGAACGATTCGGCCGAGCTCGAGGAGCTGATGCGCGCGGACGCGTATTCGAAGCACGTCGCGTCGCAATAGGCGATAATAGGCGCGGTGACGAAGCGACAGGGTAGCGGGTTCGATCCGCGCCGGGAACCGGACGACGCGCCGACTGCCGAGCACCATCATATCGATCGCGTGTTCAGGACCGGCATCGCGCCGTCGTCTTCGAGCGACACGATCCCGTCGCGGCCCGCGCTGCCGCGCACGTCGACCGGAGACGTCCGCGAGAGCGAGCTCGCGCTGCGCCGCCAGCTGTCGCGACTCGAGCGCCAGCTCGCCGACGCCCAGCGCGAGCTGTCGAACAAGGACGAGGAGCTCGCCGGCGAGCTCGAGAAGCAGCTGCTCGCGGCGGCGGCAGTGACGCAGATGCAGGAGCAGCTGCGCGCCGAGCGCGTCCGCGTCGAGGAGCTGGTCGCGCAGCTGTCGAGCGTGTCGGGCGTCGAGCTGCGCATGCAGGACGCGCTCGCGAACGCCGAGGAGCTCGCGCACGCGCTCGCCGCCGAGAAGAGCGAGCGCGAGTCGCTCGAGACGAGGCTCGACGACGCGACCGCCACGCTCGCCGCGGAGCGCGCGCGGTGGGCCGACGAGCGCGCGACGGTCGACGCGAGTCACGGCGCGGAGCTGACCGCCGCCGAGACCGCGCGCCGCGTCGCGGTCGAGACCGCGGTGGCGGCGCACGACGGCGATCTGATGCGCTTGCAGGAGCATCACGACGGCGAGCTCGCCCGGCTGCGCGAGGCGCACGAGCGCGCGCTGGCCGCGCTGCGCGGCGAGCTCGAGCCCAAGGTGAGCGAGGCGCGAAACCTCGCCGCCGAGCGCGAACGCCTCGCCGGCGAGCTCGCGGCGGCGCGCGCGGAGTCGGCGCGCCTGCTCGCGGAGGCCAAGGAGCAACACCAGCGCGAGCTCGTGCAGACGGCCGTCGCGCACGGCGACGAGCTCGCCGCGCAGTCGCGCCATATCGGCGCCGAGCTCGCGCGCGCGACCGCCGAGCGCGACGCGGCGACCGCGGCCGCCGCCGAGTCTTCGCGCGCGGCGCAGCAGCGCGATCAGCTATGGGAGGCGACCGTCGCCGAGCTGCGCCAGAGCCAGAAGGAGCTCCAGCTCGAGCTCGCGGAGGCCAAGGAGGCGCGCGCGCGCCTCGAGACCGACAAGTCATCGAGTGACGAGCGCCTGTCCGCCGCGACGCGCGACATCGAGTGGCTCGCCGAGGAGAATCGCGGCTTGCGCACGCGCGCCGAAGCCGCGGACGCCGAGGTTCGCCGGAACGCGCAGGAGCGCACGCGCTACATCGCGTATCTCGAGGAAGGCCTCGCGATGCTCGGTGCGCTGCCGCCCAAGACCGAGCCCGGCGACGGCGGGGGCGAGTCGAAGCCGTAGCCGCGCTCGCGGCCGTCGCCCGCGCCCGCTAGCGCTGCCGTCCGCCGCACCCGCTGCTGCTGCCGTCCGCCGCACCCGCTGCTGCTGCCGCTGCCGCTGCCGTCCGCCGCACCCGCTGCTGCACCGTCGAGGCCGCGATTCTGATGCGGTGGAAGCGCTTCAGGTAGTCGCGAATCCGCCCTGCACCGAAGTGATAGTTCTGGCGCAGGTACAGAACCTTCGACACCACAGCCTTCGGCGTCGCGTGCGGGCAGCTGTGTGGAGTCCGAGGCTGGTCCGCCAGCCCAGCCGCTCCGTGCGCTTCGAACCGCCGCTTCCACTTGTGGAACTTCTGGCGAGAGATGCCGAAGTACCGGCACGTGGCCGAGATGTTTCCGCACCGCTTCGCGTGCTCAAGAAACTTGGAGCGGAAGGTCACCAGACGTAGCTGCTCGGCTTTGGTCATCGGCGGGTTCGAGTCTTGCTCGGCCGGCGCCTAGACCTGTCACCCCTCTTCCCAGATCTCACACGCGAGGTGTCACCCATGTATTCAAATTGGACCCCCTTTACGCTTCAGTCGCCGAACGGGCCCCTTGACAATATCGACGATTTCAAGATAGCGTTGCTCATGGCTCGTCAGATCTCACTCGAGTTGCGCGGCACATGGGGCGGCAAGCGTCGCGGTGCGGGACGGCCTGCCCGCGGTCCGCGGCCATCCCAGCCGCACAAGACCCGGCCGTATCTGCATGCGCGCCATCCAGTTCACGTCACCGTGCGGGTCGCCGCGGACGTGACCCAGCTGCGTACGCGGCGCCTCTATCACGCCATCCGGTACGCGACCTACGCGGCGGCGCTGCACGCACGGTTTCGCATCGTGCACCTCAGCATCCAGCGCGACCACGTGCACCTGATCGTCGAAGCCGCCGACCGCATGTCGCTCGCGCGCGGCATGCAATCGTTCGAGATCTCGGCTGCCAAGCACATCAATCGCGCCGTCTTCGAGCGGCGCGGCAAACGCCGACGCGGAACCGTGTTCCCCGATCGCTACCATGCTCGCATCTTGAATTCGCCGAAATCAGTCCGACACGCGATCCGGTACGTGCTGAACAACTGGCGGCATCACGGGCACGACCGAGCCGGCGTCGCAAAGCGCTGGATGGTCGACCCGTTTTCGAGCGGGATTTCGTTTGCCGGCTGGCGCGAGCTCGAGAACAGCCTGTGGATGTGGAAGCCGCCGCCCGGGTACGACCCGCTCTGGGTCTGGCGGCCGAAGACGTGGTTGCTGTCGCGCGGATGGGAACGCGCCGGCGCGATCAGCGTTCGCGATGTGCCCGGCGAGGCATAGAGCTCTCGGCGGCGGCTCGCGGCGGCGGCTCGCGGCGGCTCGCGGCAGCGGCGGCGGCTCGCGGTAGCGGCTCGCGGCAGCGGCGGCGGCTCGCGGCGGCGGCGCGCGGCCGCGGCGGCGGCTCGCGGCAGCGGCTCGCGGCGGCGGCTCGCGGCAGCGGCGGCGGCTCGCGGCGGCGGCTCGCGGCAGCGGCCGCGGCTCAACCGCGCGTCGTCGGATACCCAGCCGCGATCCACGCCTCGTAGCCGCCATCGAGCGCGACTGCGCGCGTGTAGCCCATCGTGCGCAACGTCGCGGCGGCGAGCGTCGAGATGCGGCCGAACTGGCAGTACGTCAGGATCCGCAGGCTCGGATCGGGCAGCTCGCGATCCACGCGGAGCTCGAGCTGACCGCGCGGCAGATGGCGTGCGCCGGGCAGGTGGCCGGAGTCGAACGCCTCCTTCTCGCGCACGTCGAGCAGCACGAAGTCGTTGCTGCCGAGGCGCGCCGCGACGTCGGCCATGCCGACGAACGCGATCTCGCGCGAAGCCTCGGCGAGCAGCTGCGCGACGGTCTTGCCACCGGTGCGGTTCGTGCGCAGCGCCTCCGAAAGATGCTGCGGCATCTTCAGATCGAGCCCGCGCATCAGCGCGACGAAATCCGCGCGCTCGGTCTTCTGCAGCCGCGCGTTGCCGGTCTTCTCGGCGCCGATCGTCGACGACGCCCGATCCTTGTAGTCGTGCGCGGGGTAGACCCGCATGCTGTCGTCGAGCTGGAGCAGCTTGCCGAACAAGCTGTCGTACAGCGCGTCGGGATCGCCGGTCGGCAAGTCCGTGCGGCCGGTGCCGCCGATGAGCAGCGTGTCGCCGGTGAGCACGCGGTCGGGCAGCACGAGGCACGTCGAATCGATCGTGTGCCCGGGCGTGTGCATCACGCGCACGCGCAGCTTGCCGACGACCAGCGTCTCGCCGTCGTCGACGCGAACGTCGACGAACGGCGCCGATGCGTGGCGATGCATCACGACGCGCGCGCCGAGCTGCCGCGCGAGCTCGCGCGCCGACGAGAAATGATCCGCGTGCGTGTGCGTCTCGACCACGTAGTGCACGCGCATCCCGCGCTCGGTGGTCAGCGCGAGATAGCGATCGAGCTGCTCGAGGTGCGGATCGACGATCATCGACGCGCACGTCTCGTCATCTCCGACGAGATAAGACAGGCATCCGCCCGAACGGATCTGCTCGAACAGCATCTGCGCAGCTTATCCTCACTGCTTCTCGGCGACAAAACGCACGAGCTTCGTCTTGTGCAGTCCCCAGTCGGAGATGTCCTCGACGTTGTCGTCGCGCAGGATCTTCCAGCCATTCTTGAACTCCGCCGCGAGCTCGCCGGGCTCGAAGCCACCCACCCCGGTCCCTGCGGTCGCTTCCTTCTGGAAGAACTCGACCACGACCAGACCGCCTTTGCGGACGCTGCGCTGGATCTTCTCGACCAGCGCCGGCCTGCTGCCGGCGTAGATCAGCGTGACCAGATCCCACCTGGCCGTGCCGAAGTCCCACGTGTGGATGTCGGCTTGAACGGCGTCGAGCTTGAGCTTCTGCTTGGCGGCGGCATCCTTCGCTTGCTTGATCCCCTCGTCGGAGATGTCGACGCCGGTCACCTTCCAGCCCTGCGACGCGATGTAGAGCGCGTTGCGGCCCTGTCCCATCGCGACGTCGAGCGCCGCGCCGGGCTTGCGGCCCTTGAGCGTGTCGACGAGCAGCTGGTTCGGCTTGTGGTTGAAGTTCACCGAGGTCTCGAACGTGGCGTTCCACATCGACCGCTCGGCCTCGACGCCGCCTTGTTGCTCGTCCCAGTGCGCGACCGTCCATCGGCCGTCGCCGAACGTCCAGACGAGCGAGTCCCACTCGGTCTCTTCGCCCGCCGGATGGCTCTCCGCGGCGGGAATGTGCGTGACGGCCTCGCCGACGTAGACCGCGACGCCGGGCCCGGTCGTGACGCGCTCGCTGCTTCGCGTGCTCGTGCGCGCAGGCTCGTGGCCGTCGCGCTGCGCTTGCATCCATTTCACGAACCACGCTTCGTCGTGGAAACGCGCGGCCGCGAACATGCCGAACGACGGTCCTGCTGCCGCGCGAAACGCATCGATGTCTGCGCGATCGATCGCGTCGAGGAACGCGCGGCTCTTGTCCGTGACGGCGGCCTCGTCGAGGACCGGTGGCGCGGCACGCGCGCTCGCGACGACCGGCGGCGGCGCGGGCGGCTCCGCCGGGCACCGCGGCATGGCGGCAGGTGGCGGCGACGATCCACAGGCCGCGATCAGGGCTAGAACGAATGCGAGGCGAGGGCGCATCGCAGCACTCTATACGACGCGCGCCCCGAGCAGGCGGCGCGGTATCATCGAGCGATGCCGGACCGGACGCGAGCGGGATCGCTTGCGGGCACAGTCACTTCACCGCGGTCTCCGACGGCCCGCTCGACGGTCCGGTGGACGCTCCGCCGAGCTACCGCGAGACCTTGCTCGCCGATCAGCCGCTCAGCTACTGGCGGTTCGCCGAAACGACGGGGACGTACGCCCACGACGCTCGCGCACTGCACGGCAGCCCGGAACCCGGACATCACGTGCGCGCCGTGATGGCGCGCGGCGCTCAGTGCACGACGTGCATCGCGATCGTGCTGCCCTGCTCGCGATCGCGCGCGCAGCGCGCCGAATCGGCGGCGCACGAGATGCGCAGCTCCGCGGAGGCGTCGGGCGAGCGGAAGCGATCGTACGCGGCGAGCGCGGCCGGCGCCTCGGGGCGATGGAGCGCGGCGAGCGCGGTAGCCTGGCTGCGCAGCAGATCGGGATCGCGCGGGGCGAGCTCGAGGCCGGTCGTCGCCGCGGCGAGCTCGTCGGCGTCGTCGCCGACCGAGCCGTAGCAGCGCGCGAGCATCGTCCACGCCGCCGCGTTGCCGGGCGCGCGCTTCGCGGCGGCCGCCGCCGGCGCGACCGCGGCATCGAACTTCCACACGCGCATCTGGGCCTCGGCCGCGATCGCGTCGAGCACGGCGGGCGACTTCGGCGCGAGCAGCGCGCGTGCGTACGCGACGAGCGCGAGCGCGTCGTCCGCCCTGCCCTGCTTGTCGGCGACCCACGCGAGCTGGACGAGCACCATCGCCTGCGCGCTGCCGTCGGGCGCGTCGTGCAGCGCCTGCTCGAGCACCGCGCGCGCCTCGTCGAGCCGCTCGGTCACGACCGCCACGAGCGCCATGCCGTGCACGTACTCGCGCTCCCAGCTCGAAGGAGAGTCCGTCGACTTCGCGCCCACCGCGACCGTCGTCTCCGCGATGAGCGTGATCGGCTGTGGCTTGCACGGATCGAGCACGACATCGCGCGCGCCCTTCGCGCCGGCAAGAAACTTCTGGCCCGTGGCCGTCTTCGCGGCGCGGCACACCTCGTCCTGCATCGCGAGCGTGCGGCTGCGGTGGCGCAGCCGCGCGGTGACGGTCGCCGCGGTCACGCCCTCCGGCAGCGCGTAGCGCACGACGCTCGCGTCGCGCGGCGCGATCGTCTGCGTCGCGATCTGCGTGCGAAACTTCGCCATCTCGTGGTGCTCGAGCACCTCGCCGTGCTCGTCGACGACGAGCGTGCGCAGCACGTGCGCCTCTTCATCGCGCGCGTCGCGCTCGTGCGCCTGCCCCGACTGCGCGATCACGCGGCCGGCCGCGTCGCGCGCCTCGACCTCGATCCACGTGTCCTGGATGTCGAGCACGCCGCCCGGGAAGCGATGGCCGACGAGCAGGTTGCGCACGACGACGTCGAAGCTCCGCGCGCCACCTGCAACAAGGGGGGCCGGCTGCACGTCGATCGACGCGATGCCCTCGAGCTTGGCCTGCGTGCGATGGAGCTGGTCGAGATCGCCGCGCATGGCAGCCATCCACGTGTGGCCGCCGAGGAACCGGTGCGACGCGATCGTGCCGGACTTCGCGCCGTACTCGGCCGCGCTCGCCGGCTCGCGCTCCATGTGGCAGTCGATGCAGTTCTTCGGCTGCACCGCGTCGACGCGTCCCATGCCGTTGCCGGCCCATGCGCTCGAGCGCCACGCGCCGGGCTCGTCGAGCCCGGTCAGGTGCACCGGCATGCCGGCGCCCATGTCGGGCGACAGGAAGCCGCGGTGGCAGCCGACGCACAGCTCGGTGCCGAGCGACTTCACGCTGACCTGCGCGCGGTGCCGCGCGATCGACGCCGGATCGTTCAAGTCGGGCGCCTCGATCGGCGCGCGCGACCACACGTAGCTGCCGTTGCCGTCCTTCGTGACGCTCTGCACGCCATGGCACAGCCGACACGTCACGCCGGAGTGCGCGCGCAGATCGTCGGACGGGATGTCGCCGGCCATCAGGCCGTCGGTCGCGAGCGGCATGTCGTGGCAGCCGGCGCAGTGGTTGCTGGCGTGGCGGCCGAGCTCGTCGCGCGCGAGCTCGACGTTCGCGCGATAGATCGGATTGCCAAACGACGCGAACGAGTGCGCGCTCGCCGACCATTGCGCGGCCGCATCGGGGTGGCAGCTGGCGCACGAGTCGACGTCGGCGAGCATCGCGCCGGTCGCGCGATCGCCGCCCGGCGCGCCGACGATCTGCACGAGGCTCGGCGCGAGCACGCCCGGCGTGCTCGGCAGCCGCGCCGCGACAGGCGCGGCGCCAGGCGCCGGTCTCGGCGGTGCCGCGGCGCTCGTGCCGCACGCAGCGAGCGCGATGGCGGCCCAGGGCCTCATGCGCGCTTCCGCCTCACGAGCGATGCCGCGCCGATCAAGCCGAGCGCGGCCAGCGCGCCCAGGCCGAAGCCCATCGCCTTCGCGCCGCCACCGGCGGGCGGCTTCGCGAAGCCTCCGCTCGGCGCCGCGCCAGCCGGCCGCTCCTTCTTGAGCCCGATCTCCCACAGGTCGCGACCGATCACCTGCGCGAGCTGCATCTTGCCGCGCGGCGCGAACGCGAGCTTGCTCGCCGCGATCACCTGGTTGTCGCTGCCGTCGGGCGGGCCGCCCCACACGCCGCGCTGCGGATGCGCGCACGTGATCGGACCGGTCCACCAGTGGCGGACGACGTAGCGCGCCTGGAAGAAGTTCTCGGGCGACGGCACGGCGCCGTACTCGATCCCGCTCTTGCTGTAGATCTCGCGGCCGCCGGTGACCGGCTTGGCTTCCTTGAAGCGCAGGTCGTCCTTCATGTCGCTCGCGCTGTAGCGCGCGTGCAGCCGGGTCAGCACGAAGTGGTTCTCGAGGTCGCCGCCGACGACATCGCCGCCGAGCGTCTGGATGTCCTGCGTCGTGACGTCGAGCTCCGGGCACGGATCGCAGTGGTAGCCCCGCGTCGCGGTCCACGCGTATTCGGTCACGACCGCGTGCGGGTTCGCCTCGATCGTCTTGTCGAACAGCGCGGCGTAGAACTCGGCGAACCGCGCCTTGACGCTCGAGCGCACGTCGAAGTTCGTCGGGATGAACACGTTCTTGTAGTTCGCGACCTCGTAGCGCTTGTCCTTCGCGATGATGTTGACGATCAGATCCTGCTTGCCCGAGCTGTTCGCCATGCCGAGGCGAATCGGCAGCGCGAACTCCTCGCTGTCGTAGAAGAAGCGCAGCGGGTTCAACGCGGCGTGGCCGCCGGCCATCGTCACCTTCTTCGGATCGACCTTCGCGACGAAGAACTTCGAGCCGCCCTCGACGTAGGGGCGCAACAGCGGCTCGGCGCCCGCCGGGATCATGTAGTGGTTGTCGCGCAGCCAGGTCTCGAGCCCCGACGAGTCGGTCGCGGACAGGATCAAGATCTTGTATTCGGCGACGTCGAACCTCGCCTCGATCTTGACCGAGTCCTTCTTCGCATCGTACGCGCCGCCGCCGGCGCCGGCGCGGGCCAGGTGCATCGCGCGCGGCGCCTTGGTCTCTTCCTCGAGATCCATCGGCGACGGACACGGATCCTGCTCCCAGTACTCGACGAGCCGCGGCGAGCCGAGCGACTCGACGTGATCGAACACTTCCTTCGGCAGCGTCTTGACGTCGCCCTCGTGCAGCACGACCGGCACCGGCACGACCATCGCGAAGTCCTCGAGCGGACCGCGGTAGTCGTTCTGCATCGACAGCACGGTGCGCGTGCCATCGCGCACGAGCACGACCTGGGTCGCGTCGTTGAACAGCTTGTTGCCCGAGCCCGACACGTAGAACCCGCAAAACGCGTGGGCGGCGGGCGATGCGGCGACGACGGCGAGCGTGGCGACCAGCGCGGATTTCATGCTCTGGTTGAACGCGCGCGCGACCGCTTCGGTCTAACGAGCAGCAGCAGCGCGAGCGCCAACCCAGCGGGATCGCTGGCCGTGCAGCCGCAGCCCGACTTCCTGGGCGCCGCGCCGACCGCGACCTGCGGAGCCGGCGGCGGCGTGCTCGCGTGGACGATCGCACTCGCGAGCTGGAGCTGACCGCGCGGCGCGCTCGCGAGATCGAGCGCGGGACGCACGGCGGGCGTCGACCTCGCGAGCTCGCGCGGCGGATCGCCCCAGATGCCGCGCCGCGGTTGTTCGCACCGGATCGGCCCGATCCACGGATGGCGGATCGCGTAGCGCGCCTGGAACGTGTTCACCGCGGCCGGATGCGCGCCCTCCTCGAGCTCGCCATCGGACGCGAATCGCTCGCGGCCGCCGATGATCGGCTTCGCGGTGCGGAACTTGAGGTCGTCGGAGAGCTCCTTGCCGTAGCGCGCGTGCAGGCGCGTCAGCACGAAGTCGGAGCCGTGCACCGGATCGACGACGTCCGCACCGAGCAGCACGAAGTCGGCGGGCTGAAGCGTCGGGCCCGGGCACGGATCGCATGTCGTCGCCTGCCACGCGTACTCGGTGACGACCGCGTGCGGATGTTTCGCGAGCGTGTCGTCGAACAGCGCGGCATAGAACGCGCTGAACCGATCCTTGACCGAGTCGACGACGTCGAGGTTCGTCGGGATCGTGACGTTGTCGTAGTTCGCGACCTCGTAGCGCTGCGCGGGCGCGAGGATGTCGACGATCAGATCCTGCGTGCCCGCGCTGTTCGCGAGCCCGAGCCGGATCGGCAACGCGAAGTCTTCGCTGTCGTAGTGGAAGCGCAGCGGCGACAGCACCGCGCGCCCGTGGTCGAACGCGACCTTTGCCGGGTCGACCTTCGCGACGAAGAACTTCGAGCCGGCCTCGACGTACGGGCGCAGCAGCGGCTCGGCGCCGGCGGGGATGTTGTACTTGTTCGCGCGCAGCCAGGTCTCGAGGCTCGTCGAATCGGTCGCCGACAGGATCACGATCTGGTACTCGCCGACCGCGAACTTCGCCTCGATCTTGACGCCGAGCTCGGCGTCGGGCCTCGGCGCGGCCTCCACGCCGATACTGAGCTCGTAGGCGGCTTGATCCATGGCGGGCTCCGCCGGCGCGCACGGGTCCTGCTCCCAGTACTCGACCAGCCGGGGCGCGCTCATCTGCTCGACGCGCGCGAACACGTCCTTCGGCAGCGTCTTGACGTCGCCCTCGTGCAGCACGACGGGCACCGGCACGACGAGCGCGAACGCTTCCACCGGGCCCTCGTAGTCGTTCTGCATCGACAGCACCGTGCGCGTGCCGACGCGCATCAACACGACCTGGGTCGCGTCGTTGGTCAGCTGCTGGTCGCTGCCCGCGACGTAGAACCCGCAGAACGCGTGCGCGGTTGCGGACGCGGCGCACACCCCCAACACGACGATGGCTGCCCTCATGGTGGCAGCTTAGACGGTTCAGCGCGCCGCAGGCTTGGGCGCGCAGCCGGCTTCGGCGAGCTCGGCCTCGACCTTCGCGGCGCGGCCGTCGCACTGGTCGGCGAGCTCGGCCCGGTCGTCGTCGCTCACCTTGCGCCACTTCGCGCGCTGGCGCGCGAGCCGGGCCGGATTCTCGAGCGCGGGCCGCTTGAGCTTCGTGCATCGACTCTCGACGCGCGACCACGCCGCGAGCCGATCGCACGCCGCGATGCCGACGGACTCGCGGTGCAGCGTCGCGCGGACCGCGCAGCCCGAGTCGAGATCGATCGCGAGCTCGAGGCCATCGACGCGTGGCGGTCGCGTGATGTGGACGGTGAGGTCGGCATCGGTGCCGGCCAGGCCGCCGTTGTCGTCGACGAGCGCGATCGGGCCGAGGCCCGGTGCCGCGCCCGATAGATCGATCGCGATCGCGCCGTTCGTCGCGTCGACCGCGAGCGTCGCGGCCGGCTCGCCGTCGGTCGTGCAGCCCGACCACCTGAGCTTGCCCTCCCAGTCACCGACGAACTCGGCCCACGTCGGCAGCGGCGACGTCGACGGCCGCGCGAATGCACCGCTCGCGCACGCGAGGATCAGGGCCGCCGCGCCTCGGACCATGATCAAGCTTGCCACGGATTACGAGCTCGGCACGGGCTTGGGACTGCTGCCCCGCAGCGTGAACGCGTAGACCATCGCCCCGCCGGCGACCACGGCCGCCCCGATCAGGCTCTCGAGAGGATTGGTCTGGATCTGCGCGATCGCGATCCACAGCGAAGCGAGCACGAACACCGCCGGTGTCACCGGGTAGCCGATCGTCCGGTACGTCGCAGGCGTACCCCGCGAGCGCATCACGTACACCGCGCAGCACGTGAGCCCGGCCGACAGCGCGAGCGTGAACCCGACGAACCGCAGCAGCTGGTCGATCGTGCCTGCGAGCACGAACCCGCACGCGAGCACGCCTTGTGTGACGACCGCGACCGTCGGCACGCCTCGCGACGAGTACCACGCGAGCGGGCGCGGCAAGGCGCCGTCGGTCGCCATCGACGAGTACACCCGCGGCCCCGCCATGATCATCGCGCTCACCGCCGACACCAGCGCGAGCGCGATCAGCGACGTGATGAGCTGGCCGGCCTCGGGTCCGAGCAGCGCGCGCGCCGCGAGATCGCCGACTTCGGGCACGCCCGCGAGCTTCTCCGACGGCAGCGCGTAGAAGTAGACGACGTTGAGCAGCAGGTAGAGCACCATCACGAGCATCGTGCCGATGAACAGCGAACGCGGCAGCGTGCGCTCGGGCCGTTTCACCTCGCCCGCGATGTACGCCGCGGCGTTCCAGCCCGAGTACGAGAAGCTGACGTACATCAGCTGGATCCCGAACCCCCACGTCGCGATGTTGGAGAACCCGCCTTGCTCGTGCGCGAAGTGCGACCAGTCGCCGCGACCCGAGCCGAGCCCCGCGACGATGAACGCGGTGATGAGCAGCACCTTGAGCGTCGTGAACGCGGTCTGTACCCAGCCGCCGACCTTGGTGTCCAGCGAGTGGAGCGCGGTCACGCCGCAGATCAACGAGCACGCGACGATCTTCGGCGACACCGCGGCCATGTCGGGGAAGACCTTCGCCTGGTACGTCGCGAACGCCAGCGCCGACGCCGCGATCGGGGCCGAGAAGCCCGCGGTCAGCGAGATCCAGCCGCTCATGAACCCGGCGATCGGGTGGAACGCCTCGCGCAGGTAGACGTACTCGCCGCCTGCGCGAGGCATCATCGTACCGAGCTCCGCGTAGCAGCTCGCACCGCACAGCGCGACGATGCCGCCGATCACCCACGCCGCGAGGATCGTCGGCGGATCGTGCAGCGCCTTCGCCATGAAGCCGGTGCCGGTGAACACACCGGTGCCGATCATGTTCGCGACGACGATCGCGGCCGTGATCCACAGCCCGAGCTGCCGCTTGGGCGGTGTCACGCGCGGCTACCTGACATGACGGTCGAGGAACGCGAGCGCGTCGCGCCAGCAGCGGCGCGCGACGGGATCCCACACGAGTGCGTGAAACGCATGGATGCCGCCCGGGTAATAGCGCGCTTCGCACGGCACGCCGAGCGCGGCGAGCGCCTTTTCGAGCCGGCGCGTGTCGTCGAGCAGCGGGTCGCGCGTGCCGACGGGTGCGAAGAACGGCGGCAGCGGGCGCGCGAACGGCTGCTGCTGCGCGCGCTCGACGAGCAGCAGCGGATCGGCGAGCTCGGTCGCGGGGCTCGGCGAGCGCGGCAGGCCATGCAGGTATGACGCGCCGGCATCGCGCAGCATTCCGTCGACCCAGAATGCGAGCTTCTTGCGCCGGCCGAACCGCTCGGCATCGGAGACTTGCAAGATGGCACAAAACGGCATCGCGGCGCGCGGCACGACGCCGGTGTCGTACACCGCGCGCGCCCACGGCTCGGGACGCGGCGTGCACGTCGCGAGCGCGAGCGACGTCACGAGGTTTCCGCCCGCCGATTCCCCCGCGACCACGACCCGCGTCGGATCGCCGCCGAGCGCGCGCGCGTGGTCCAGCATCCAACGATACGCCGCGCACGTGTCCGCGATCGCCGCCGGGTACGGATGCTTCGGCGCGAGCCGGTAGCTGATGTTGACGACGAGGTAGCCGAACCGCGCGAACACCAGGCCCATCAGCCAGTGGGTGTCCTTCGACAGCAGGTGGAACGCGCCGCCGTGCACGTACAGGACCATCGGCCACGGCCCCGGGCGATGAACGGGACGATAGATGTCGAGCCGGTTGTGCTCGCCGTGCGGCCCGTACATCACGTCGCGCTCGACCTCGACGCCGTTGCGCTTCGGCGACGCCGCCGGATGCAGGCGACCGACGGTCGCCAGCGACTCGAAGAACGCGCCGGCGGCGGCCGAGCGCAGGCGGCGGACGAACGTCTCGCGGTAGGTGCGCGGCGCGGGATCCGGCGGTGCGGCCGCAGACGAGTAGTCAGGCTCGGGTGAGGGGGCGCTTACGCGACGGCTCAAGGGATCGCTTGCAATGTTACCTTGACGGTGCGGCGGCGTCCTTCATTCTCCACCGTCACGTCGACCGTATCTCCCACTTTGTGGGCGTCGAGGACCTTGTACAGGTCGTTCGCGTGGTGGATCTCGGACTGATCGATCCCGACGATGACGTCGCCGAGCACGGTCCCGCCGCCGACCGAGTGCGCGCCGGCGATACCGGCCTGATCGGCGGCGCCGCCCGGTTGCACGCTCATGATCGGCACGCCGTCGATGTGGAGCTGCGCCGCCAGCGCGTCGCCGAAGATGTTGATGCCGAGCCCGGGCCGCGTGATCTTGCCGTGCGCGAGCAGCTCGGGGACGATCGAGTTGATGGTGTCGACCGGGACCGCGAAGCCGATGCCCGCGCTCGAGCCCGACGGGCTGTAGATCGCGGTGTTGATGCCGATCAGCCGGCCGGAGCTGTCGAGCAGCGGCCCGCCCGAGTTGCCCGGATTGATCGACGCGTCGGTCTGGATCACGTCGCTGATCGGCCGGCCCGACACGCTCTTGATCTCGCGGCCGAGGCCGGAGATCACGCCGGTCGTCAGCGTCTGATCGAGGCCGAACGGGTTGCCGATCGCCAGCACCTTCTGGCCCACGCGCAGGTTCGCGGACTGTCCGACGGGCAGCGGCAGGAGCTTCTGCGGCGGCGCGTCGATCTTGAGCACTGCGAGATCCTTGTCGGGCGCGACGCCGATGATCTGCGCCGGGTACGTCGTGCCGTCGTTGAGCGTGACCGAGGCCCGGTCGCCTTCCTGGACGACGTGGAAGTTCGTGACGATGTGACCGTCTTGATCCCACACGAAGCCGGAGCCGACGCCCTGCGGGATCTCGGTCACGTCGAGCGTCATGCGATCGCGGCGGGTCGCCAGCGAGGTCACGTGCACGACCGAGCGCGAGAACCGCGAGAACACGTCGATCGTCGCCTGCTCATCCGCACCGAGCTTGTCATCGGGGCGCTGCGCGATCGGCCGCGGCTCGTACGACGCCGCGACGTGCTGCTGCGACTGCCGGCGCTGCTGGAGCACGCTGTAAACCAGCGCCACGGCGACGAGCAGGAGCAAGATCGCGAGGAGCTTGGTCAGGCCCGACTCGCGCTGCGGCGGATGAGGCTCGCGGGTCATCGGGTAGATCGATTGTGACATGGGTCGGCCTCGGTAAGAACCCGCCCCGCGCGCTGCGGCATTCCCGAGGTATGATCGGCTCGTGGGGCCTGGTCGCGCATGCCTGGTCGCGGTGGTCCTCGCGGCGTGCGCGAGCAAGCACGCCGCGACGCCGGCCGACGCGGCCCCGACCGGCTGCACGGTCGACAGCGAGTGCAGCGCGCCCACGCCCGTGTGCGATCCCGCCATGCAGACGTGCGTCGAGTGCCGGTTCAGCTCGCAATGCACGGCCGACGCGCAGATCTGCCAGGCCGACGCATGCCGGCCGGCGACGAGCTGCCAGGAGATCGCGACCGAGCTGCCCGGCCTGCCGGCCGGCGTCTTCACGATCGATCTCGACGGCGCGAGCGGGCCGGCCGCGCCGCTGCAAGCCTACTGCGAGGCCGCGGCCGGCGGTGGCTGGATGCTCGTGCAGCGCACGGTGTGGTCGTGGACCGACAGCCAGGCGCTGCTCACGAGCTTCGCGACCTGGGCGAGCTCGACGATCGGCATGCCCGACGCCGGCCACGCCTATCGCATCGATGGCTCGCTGTGGCCGACGATCGACGCGCACGGCGCGATCATGATCGAGCACCGCATCCGCACGACCACCGGCGGCGCGTGCGATCCGCTGTACTACGTCGGCAGCGCCGACATCGCGGTCGACACGTCGGGGCAGACCGCGACGCTGTCGAACCTGACCCAGCCGGTGCCGATCGTGGCCAACACGGTGTTCAGCGCGAGCGACGTCGGCCCGTTCGATACCAGCTGCGTCGCGATGGATGACGGCGTGCCGTGGTTCTACAACGGGTGCTGCTCGACCTGCCCGACGTTCGGCGGGAGCTACTGGACCGACACGCCGCATCCGATGGAGGCCTACACGACGACCGCGGACGCGCTCGGCAACACCGAGGCGACCGCGTGCACCGGCAAGACGATCCAGGTCGACCAGATTCCGATGGGCGGCACGTTCCGCGGCGTCGACTCGATGGAGATCTATCTCAAGTGAAGCGCGCGGCGATCGCGCTCGCCGCGGCGTGCGGCAGCAGCAGCCACCCCAAGCCCGATGCGCCGCCGCCGCCGCGCTGCGATCCGACCGCGGCGTTCGGGACACCCGCGCCGGTTCCCGGGCTCGACACCGCCGGCGACGAGCTCGATGCGCGCCTCACGCCCGACGAGCTCGCCGTCGTGTACGCGTACGCGAGCACGCCCGGCGGCAAGCTCGATATCTGGGCCCAGACGCGCGCGAACATCGGCGACAGCTTCGGGGGCCTGCAGGCGGTCGGCGCCGTGAACTCGGTCTACAACGACAGCTCGCCGACGCTCTCGCCCGATCAGCTGCTGCTCGTGTTCGACTCCGATCGCGGTCCGAGCGGAATGACGCACGTGTACGCGAGCGCGCGCGCCGCGGCGACCGCGACGTTCGATCCACCGACCGAGGCGATCGCGCTGTCGGACGGCGAGGACCATCCGATGCTCGCGAACGCCACCGTGCTGTACTTCGCGTCGGCCGTGCGCGCGGGCGTCGGCATGCACGATCTGTGGCGCGCACCGATCGACGACAGCGGCGCGGTCGGCACGCCGATGCTGGTGCCCGGCGCCGCGATCAACACGGCCGACGACGAGGACTACCCGGTCGTCACGCCCGACGAGCTCGCGCTGTTCTTCGTGCGCACGACGCCGATGGGCGCCGGCGTGTACGCGGCGACGCGCGCGTCGGCCGATGCCGACTTCGGCGAGCCCGCGCTGGTCGCGGGCCTCGCGCCCACGAGCTCGACCGCGATTCCGAGCTGGATCTCGCCCGATCGATGCGACCTGTACTTCACGAGCAACATGCCCGGCGGCGCCGGCGGGCAAGACGTCTACGTCGTCACGCGCGGTCCGTGATGACGAGATCGCTTCGCGATCTCTAGTGAGCCTGCAGGAAGTGCTCGGCCTCGAGCGCGGCCATGCAGCCCGAGCCGGCCGCGGTGATCGCCTGGCGGTACTTCTTGTCCTGGACGTCGCCGGCCGCGAACACGCCGGGGACGCTGGTCTGCGTCGTGCCCGGCGTGGTCAGGACGTAGCCTTGCTCGTCGCACGCGAGCTGGCCGGCGAGGAACGCGGTGTTCGGCACGTGACCGATCGCGAAGAACAGGCCGGCGGCCGGCAGCGTGCGCTCGGCGTTCGTCTTGAGATCGCGCACGCGCACCTGCTCGACGCCGTGGCCGCCCTCGACCGCGAGGACCTTGTGCGACAGCAAGAGCTCGATCTTCGGGTTCGCCTTCGCGCGCTCCTGCATGATCGCCGAAGCGCGCAGCTCGTCGCGGCGGTGCACGATGTACACCTTCGACGCGAACTTGGTCAGGAACGAGCCCTCCTCCATCGCCGAATCGCCGCCGCCGACCACGAACAGCGGCTTGTTACGAAACATCGGCAGCGCGCCGTCGCACACCGCGCACGCCGACACGCCCTTCTGCCAGAGCTCGTGGTCACGCGTGCCGGGCACGTCGTCGCGCTTGGCGGTCGCGCCGGTCGCGATGATGAGCGTCTTGGCCTCGCCCTCTTGCTCGTCTGTCTTGAAGCGAAACGGGCGTCGCGACAGGTCGACCTGGCTCACCGTTTCGGTGAACACCCGGGTCCCGAACCGCACCGATTGGGCGCGAAACCGCTCGCACAGCTCGGGCCCGGAGATGCCCTCCGGAAACCCTGGAAAGTTCTCGACGTCGGTCGTCGTCGTGAGCTGACCACCGGCCGCGATGCCGCCCGCCATGAAGCCTTCGAAGAGCAGCGGGGTCAGGTTCGCGCGGGCCGCGTAGATGGCCGCGGTATGGGCCGCCGGGCCGCTGCCGATGATGACGACGTTCTCGGGCATGGGATCTGGTGTTTACCACCAAGCTGTGGATCCTTGGAGGGCCATGCCGCTCGCCAGTCTCGCGCAGCTCGATCACTCGCATCGTCGCCACGACGAGGTGATCGAGGGCCTGGTCGCGGCGGCGCGCCGGCTCGCGGCAGGCCGCCCCGACGCCGGTGATGTCGACCTCGTGCACGGCGCGATCGCGTACTTCCAGCGCTCGGTCACGCGGCACTTTCTCGACGAGGAGGGCTCGGTGTTTCCACGGCTGTCGACGCGGCGACCCGAGCTCGCCGAGGCGCTCGCTGCGCTGTCGGCCGAGCATCCGACGCAGATCGCGCTGCAGAACGCGCTCGCCCAGTCCGCCGATCAGCTCGACGGCGAGTCGCGGCCCGGGGCGGGCAAGCAGCTGCTCGAGCTGGCCGAACGGCTGGCCGCGCAGCACAAGGCGCACGTGGCACGCGAGGACGAGCTGTTCAAGGCCGCCCAGGAGGCGTTGACCTCCGAGGATGACGCCGAGATCACGAGCGAGATGGCCAAGCGCCGCGATCGCGACGACGACTCGGGGCCCCATCGAGCGCACGGCGGACGCGGGGGCGGCGGCGGCGGCGGCAAGGGCAAGGGCATGGGGATGGGCATGGGCAAGGGCGAGGTCAAGCTCGCCGCGGCCAGCGCGGCGAAGACCGCGCGCACGAAGAAGCAAGTGCCCGCGCGCGAGCCGAAGGCGAAAGCCAAGCCCGCGCGAAAGCGGCGCTGAGCTACTTCTTCTTCTTCTTCGCGACGGCCTTGCTCGGCCTGGCCGGCTTCTCGCTCTCCGTCTCGTCCTTGCCTTTCGACTTGTCGGAGTCGCCGGCGTCGCCCTTCAACATGATCTGCTTGAGCTGGCGCTGCGCCTCGCCCGACGTCCGCGCCACCGGCTCTTCTGGCTTGCCGTTCGCCTTGATCCGCACCGCGGCGTAGATCGCCACGCCGAACGCGACCATCGCGGCCCACTGCGCGACGGTCAGGCCGAGGTGGCGCGGGTCGGAATCCTCCGGCCGCAGGAAATCGAGGAAGAACCGGACCGGCGCGTACAGGATGCCGGTCATGACCGCGATCATGCCGGTGTTCGGCCGACCCTCGGTCCACGGCTTGTCTTTTTGCGTCGACGGCCGGAACGCACGGCCGAGCACGAACGCGTTGACCGGGATCAGATACAGGAGCTCGATCAAGCCGAGGTTCCACGCGTAGTGGTGGGCATCGGCCAGCTGCGGAAAGTGGGTCTCGCGCAGCACGTTGCCGGAGTAGTCGACCGCGAGAAACGCGTACCACTTGTCGGGATCGACGAGCGCGCCGATGTGATCGCTCACGGTCGTGCAACCGATGCGGCCGATCGAGAACGCCGCGAGCAGGCCGACGACCGTGATGTCCGCCATCAGCCGGGGCGGCAGCCGCTTCCACCACACGAAGAACGCGAACCCGGCGGCACCGCCGATGAACCCGCCGAACGACGAGATGCCTTTCCAGATCTCGATGATCAGCAGCGGATCCTTCTGAACGTCCTGCCACTGGTAGCCAAACACGTCGATCAGGTGGGCGCCGATGAAGCCGGTCACGGTGACCCAGCCGGTGAGCTCGCGGATCGTGATGTCCGCGACGCCGTGCCATTCGGCGTAGCGCCGCAGCAGCGCCGCGCCGATCAGGACGCCGGTCGCGACGATCACGCCGAATGCCTGGATCGGAATCCCGACATCCCACGCGCCCAGGTGGAAGATGTGGGAATCAGGAAAACCCAGCGCGGCGACGACCGACATACGCCGCGGAGCCTAGCACTACCTGTCGCGCCGAGCGCGACCGAGGCATCGATCCCCGATTCGGTCGCGCTATGATGGCCAGGTGACCTGGGGGCCCTTCCTACTCGCGCTCGTGCTCGGGCTCGTGGTCTCTGCCGGGCTTTACCTCGCGTACGTGTGGCCCGAGGTCAAGCCCGACATCGAGCCCGACGCCGACGCGCAACCCGACGCCGATCCACCGTCATGACTCGCGTGCTCGCGCTCGCCGCCATCGCGCTCGCGGCCGTGCCCGCCGCGGCGCGGCCGGGCGAGGTCGTCGTGATCGATCACCGCGATCCGAGCGCGCTGCCGTCGCGCGGGCCCGCCAACGCGCCGGTGACGATCGAAGTGTTCCTATCGCCGGTGCGGCGCGGCTCCGCGATCAAGCTCGTCGAGCAGCTGCAAGCACGCCACCCGTCGCAGATCCGCATCGTCTACCGCGTCGTCAGCGGCAACGGCAGCGCGCGCATGCCGTACGTCGCGCTCGAGGCCAACGTCGAGGGCAAGTTCCAGGAGCTGCTCGACGCGCTCGAGCACGAGCGCAGCCTGGTCACCGACCAGCGCCTGCTCGAGATCGGCCGCCAGCTCGGGCTCGACACCGGGCGGGTCGACGAGGTGTTCCATCGCCCGCCCGCCGTGTTCCAGCGTGCGATCGCCGACAACGATCGCCGCCGCCACCAGCGCGTGCCCAGCCAGGCGCTGCCGGCCGCGCTGTTCAACGGCGAGCCCGAGCCGCAGCTCGGCACCATGACGATGTTCGACCTCGAGCGCGTCTACCAGGACGCCTCCAAGCGCGCGGCCGACCTCGTCGATCGCGGTGCCGATCCGGCGCACCTCGCGGATGCATTCGACGCCGAGCCGCCGAGCAAGCCGCTCGACGTCGTGGTCCAGACCGGCCCGCCCGATGACGAGCTCGAGGGCGCGCCGAGCTCGCCGCCGCTCGCGACACCACCGCTGCGCCTGCGCGGCCTGCCCTCGTACGGCTCGCCCGACGCGCCGGTGGCGATCGTCGTCGCGTGCAACCCGACGAGCACCAACTGCCGGCAGCCGCTCGGCGCCGCGACGCTCGCGGTCGACGCGCTGCCGCAGCTCGTGCGCGTCGTGTGGGCGCCGAACTTCGACCTCGCCGGCGAGAACGCGGCCGACCTCGCGCTGCTCGGCGATGCCGCGCTGTGCGCCGAGCGCGTCGGCGCCGCCAACGACATCGACTTCGATCGCCCGGCATCGCCGGGCTGGCGCTGGCTCGTCGCGCTCGGCGAGGACAACCACCGCCGCGAGACCGGCGTCGGCGACCGGCTCGTCCACGACCTCGCCGACCGGCTGCGCGTACCGCGCCGCGCGTTCGAGGCGTGCCGCGCGCGGACCGCGGGCACGACCGTCGCGTGGATCGAGGCGGCCCGGCGCTCGGGCGTGCGTACGACCCCGGCGACCATCGTCGGCGGGCGCATCTACGGGGCGATCAACAGCACCGACACCCTGCAAAACCTCGTGGCAGCCGAGCTGGCGCCGGGGTCGTGCGACGTCGACCACGGCTGCCTGCACCTCGGCGACTACACGCCGTCGTGGCGGCGCGGGTTGTGATATCCGAATGGTGATGGAGCTCTCGTTCGCGGCCGCCACCGACGTGGGACGCCAGCGAGATCACAACGAGGACAACTTCCTCATCGACAAGAAGCTGCGCCTGTTCATGGTCGCCGACGGCATGGGCGGCCACGCGGCCGGCGAGATCGCGTCGTCGATCGCGGTCCACGAGATCCGCGATGCCGTGAACAAGAACCGCGAGCTGATCGATCGCTATCGCGTCGACCACCCCGCCGTGCAGCCGTACGAGATCCTGCAGGTGCTCGAGCATGCGGTGCAGGCGGCGTGCGCCGCGGTGTTCGCGCGCGCCCAGGCCGAGCCCGACAAGCGCGGCATGGGCACGACCGCGACCGTGCTGCTCGTCGCCGGCACGGGCGAGCACCTGCGCGGCTTCATCGCCCACGTCGGCGACAGCCGCGTCTACCTGGCGCGCCACCAGCAGTGCCACGTGCTCACCGAGGATCACTCGCTGATGAACGAGCTCGTGCGGCGCGGGAAATTGAACCGCGAGCAGATCGAGAGCTCGCCGTACAAGCAGTACAAGAACGCGGTCACGCGCGCGGTCGGCGTCAACCAGTCGGTCGAGGTCGACACCTTCGACTTCGACATCCTGCCCGGCGACCGCTTCCTGCTGTCATCCGATGGTCTCTACGTCTACCTCGACGATGCCGAGCTGCCGAAGCAGCTCGCGGACGGCGACGTCAAGGACCTGCCGGCGCGGCTGATCGACATCGCGAACAAGGGCGGCGGCCACGACAACATCACGGCGGTGGTCGTGCGCGTCGGCGGCACCGCGGCCGAGCTCACCGAGCGCGGCGCCGACGTCACGCTCAAGCTCGACACGATGAAGAGCCTGCAGATGTTCCGCTACCTGTCGTACAAGGAGCTCGTGAAGGTGTCGGCGATCGCCGACATGACCGAGGTCAAGGCGGGCAAGACGATCTTCTCGGCGGGCGATGCCGGCGACACGATGTACGTGGTCGCGACCGGCACCGTGAAGCTCACCAAAGGCGAGGCGAAGGTCGCCGAGCTCGGCAAGGGCCAGCACTTCGGCGAGATGGCGCTGGTCGACCGCACGTCGCGCTCGCTGACCGCGACCGCGACGACCGACGTCCAGCTCGTCGTGATCTCGCGCAAGGACTTCTACGAGCTCATCAAGCGCGAGCCGGCCAGCGCGGTGAAGCTGCTATGGGCGTTCGTGCAGGTGCTCGGCGCGCGGCTGCGCAAGACCACGAGCGACCTCGGCGACGCGCTGCACGGCGACAAGCACGCCGCGGCGTCCGAGGACGAGAACCTGTTCCAGGACTGAGCGCGCCGCTCAGTCGATGACGGTGTTGAGGTTCAACCCGCCCGGATACCAGTAGCTCGTGTACTGGCCGTAGCCGTACACGGTGATGCCGAACGGCATGTCGCCCATGATCGTGTGGTTGCCGTCGTTGTTCGGGCCGGCGGTGAGCGGATACACGCGCGACAGACCGTAGCCGGTCGTGCCGATCGGGGTGAACGTCAGCGGCGTGCCGTTGTCGAGCATCACCATCGCGCCCATCGGCGCGGTGACGTCGACGTAGTTCGACTCGTAGTTGGTCGGCGCCTGGAACGTGTAGCTCGAGCGGAACTGCTCGACCGGCACCGCGAGCGCCTCCGCGGGATCGCCGGTTCCAGCGCCGTCCGCTTCCTCTCCTTCCATGTACTGCGCGACCAGCACGTGCGCGCTCGCCTGGATCTCGAAGCTGGCCACGTTGCCGTCGATCTCGACGAAGTCGCCGGGGTTCGCGATCGAGGCCGGAGCGCCGGTCTGCGGTGGGTTGTACGTGAGCGTCGTGTTGGCCTGCGTCGCGATGATGCGGATGACCTCGATCTTGCCGCTCGGCTCCGTCGTCACCGCCGGCGCGTTGACGATGTAGTTCTCGCCGAGCTGGTCGACGCCGAACATCGACTCCTCGACGTGGTCGCAGCAGCACACGCCCTCCGGGATGTCTGCGCAGTAGTTGCCGCCGATGACTTCGACCGGCGCGGTCGACGTGACCTCGGAGCCCGTGAAGTCGCCGGTGAGGGATGTGAGCTCGAGCACGTCGCCGGCGTTGAGCATCACGCTGTTCGGCGTACCCGGCGTGAACGCCGGGACGGCTCCCGACGCGATCGTCGCGGCCTTGGAGTTGATCGTGACCATCGTGCCGTCCTGCGACGCGGTCACCGCCATCTCCGCCGGGTTCTGGCCGGCGATCTGCTCCCAGCCGGCGACGAAGTAGTCCTTGCGCCACACGTTCGTCGGTAGCAGCAGCGAGGCGTCGTTGGTGTACGAGAAGTCGCTGTCGCTGTTGAGCGCGTACTCGAGCGAGTTGAACTGATAGACCGTGATCGGGCTGGTCGAGCGCAGGTGATACGCGCCCTTCGTCGCCTGCACCGCCGACGGCAGCGGCGTGCTGCACGGAGCTTCGGGCGTCGGCATGTCGTTGCACAGCTTGAGCTCCTGCTGCCACGGCAGCTTCTGCACGAGCAGCGTGTTCGGCGGCACCGTCGCCATGATCGGTGTCGTCAGCGCGCCATCCTCGATCGTCACCATCGCGTTCTGGTTGCCGGTGTTCGCGAGCGCGACCGCGAAGTCGAACTCGTTGCCGACGATGTTGCCGGTGACGGTCGGGAAGTACTCGCAGCCGATGTAGCTCTGGCCGAGCACGTTGGGCGCGCACGCGCCCGTGCAGACGCCGCTGGTCGCGTCGCAGGTCTCGCCTTGCACCGGATCGCAATCGATCATCGAGTAGCCCATGCCGTCCATGTTGCAGGCCGTCGACGTGTTGCCGTTGCAGGTGCCGGTGCCGGGCACGCACAGCGTGCAGCCGAGATCCGGCACGCAGACATTCGCGCACTTCATGTTGTTCGCGTAGTGACCGTCGACGCACGTGAGCAGCTCGTTGCCATCGCACTGGGTCTGACCCGCGCTGCACGGCAAGCCTTCGTTCGAGCGCGCACCAGGACCGCACGCGACGACAGAGCCCAGGCACCAGATAGCGAGCGCGATTCCCCTCATGGGGCCGACTCTATACAAGCCCGGCGCGGCCGACTACCACATTCACCACGCCTCCGCTGTGAACGCTCAGGCGATGATGTGTGGCACGAACCGCGCGGTGTTGCTGGTGACGTAGCCGTCGGTCTCGCGAATGCCGACTCCTGCCGGCTCGCCGCCGATCACCCACGAGCCGACGACCGGGCGCATGCCGTCGTGGCAGCCGAGCTCGGCGTAGCGCTGGTAGACGTACCCGGTCTCGCTGTACGGGCCGGCGGTGGCGACATCGACGCCGGGTGCGGCGATCGTCACGTTCGAGCCCTCGCGCCCGAGCAGCGGCTTCCTCACGACGCCGGCGGGATCGGCGAGCGGCTCGCGTGACGACGGCAGCAGGTTCGGATGGCCGGGGAACAGCTCCCACAGGATCGGCAGGATCGCCTTGTTCGAGAGGATCATCTTCCACGCCGGCTCGATCCACAGGACCGGCGCGGTCGGCACGACGGCCGCGAGCCGATCGCCGAGCACGCCTTCCCACGGGTAGAGCTTGAACAGCGCGCGGATCGCGCGGCCCTCGAGATCGACGAGCTCGCCGCGCGCGCGGTTCCAGCCGACGTCCTCCATCGCGAGCGAGCACGTGCGCAGCCCCGCTTGCTCGGCGGTGTCGCGCAGGTAGCCGATCGTCATCTCGTCCTCGAGATCCTCCACGCACGCGAAGTGGACGAGCTCGCCGAGCCGCGGCGCGAGCTGCCGCCACGTCGCGATCAGCTTCTCGTGGACGAGCGTGAACTGGTCGGCGTCGGGCAGCACCTCGGCGCGCCACTGCCACTGGATCACGCCGGCCTCGAGCAGGCTCGTCGGCGTGTCGGCGTTGTACTCGAGCATCTTCGGCACGCCGTCGCCGAGCGCGAAGTCGAACCGGCCGTACAGCGACGGCGGCTGATCGCGCCAGCTCTGCTCGCACAGCTGGTGCGCGAGCTCGCCGAGGCCGAGCTCGGCGTAGCGCCGGCGCTCGATCACGTGGCGCACGGCGTCGAGGCAGCGCGCGTGGAGCTCGCGGGTCGCCGCCTCGATCGCGTCGGCCTCGGCGGACGTGAATTCGTAGTACGTACCCTCACCCCAGTACACGCCGGTTTCCTGCGCCGTGTGGAACACGAGGCCCGAGCGTTCGACGCGGGCGCGCCAGTCGGGGCGTTGCGCGATCGCGCAGCGCCTCATCTCATCCGTGGCTCGACCAGAAGTAGCCGCCGAACCCGCCGCGCACGACCACGACGTCGTCCACGTCGACGCAGTCGGCGCGCAGCCGCCAGTTCGGATCGTCCGCGCAGTCGAGCTCGATGATCGTGGGCGTCATGCCGGGCGGCTCCAGGATGACATCTCCGTCCGCTCCGGTGGGCTGCTGACTGGCCGAAGTCGTCGCATCGGCCGCGGGATCGGTCGCGCCCGGCGCCTGCGACTGCGGATCCTGATCGGGTCCGGGCTGCCCGGCCGCGACCGCAGCAGTGGCCAGCATCGGCAGGAGCGTGAGCTGCACGACGGAGGAGCGGCGCATGACTCGATCCTAGTCATCGCCGCCCCGACTACCCGTTAAGAAGATGTGGCGAGATGGGGCGGCGCCTGGACCAGCTCGATCAGCACGCCTTCCGCGGACTTGGGGTGGATGAAGCACACGTCGTGACCTGCCGCGCCCTGCCGGATCCCGCCGGGTGCGAGCTGAATGCCTTGGGCCTCGAGCCACGTCGCCGCGGCGCGCAAATCGTCGACCCACAGCCCGACGTGGTTGAGCCGCGGCTCGTGGACGCGCGGCTTCTTGTCGGGATCGATCGGCTGCATGAGGTCGATCTCGACGCCGGCGATCGCGAGGATGTCTTCGTCCACGTTCTCGCGCTCGCTGCGATACGTGCCGGTGACCGGCAGGCCGAGCAGGTCGACCCACAGCCGGCGCAGCGCGTCCTTGCTCGGGCCGCCGATCGCGATCTGTTGCACGCCGAGGATGCGGAACGGGCGCATGTGCGAACCTTATCGGAACGTCGCGCCGATGGCGATCCACGGATGGCTCTGCATCACCGTGTTGCAGTTGGCGCCCGAGCCGCTCCCGATCTCCCACGCGAAGCTGAGCTGCGCCCCATCGCCGACCGCGAGCTCGTCGGCGAAGGCCTGGCCTTCCCAGTTGGTGTCGTCGCACACGGTATCGGAGCGCGCGATCTGATCCGAGCCCGGCACGAGCGCCATCACGTAACCGGCTTGGTTCATCGCGCCGGCGATCGCGAAG
Organism: Kofleriaceae bacterium; assembly: GCA_035500135.1. Classification (GTDB taxonomy): domain Bacteria; phylum Myxococcota_A; class Polyangia; order Haliangiales; family Haliangiaceae; genus JABFXX01. The sequence goes on along the minus strand of DATJXL010000046.1, from coordinate 41,805 downwards.
CGTGCTCCGGCCGGCGGCGTCCACGACAGGTTCGGCAGCGTGGAATCGCCCGAGTTGCTCGCGATCGGATCGGGCGCGACCGGCGCGTCGCTCGCGTACGCTCCCGCCAGCCCCGACGCGCCCTGCGCCTGGCTCGCCAGCGTTACCGCGATCGCGGCGGTCCCCGGCGCTGGTCGCGCGAGCGCCCACAGCTCGTAGTTGTTGAGGCCAGACGACGTGCAGTTCGGGCACGCCGCGCCGAGCTTCCCGAGCGAAGCGGCGCCATACGTGATCGACGACACCGCGGGCGCCCCGACCGTATCCGAGCGTGTCGCGACGAACACGACGAGCTCGACGTCGCCTGCCTGTACGGTGTGCGTCCAGCCCAGCCCGTCTACCTCGGTCGACGCCGTGCTGCTCCACGCATCGAACGCGACCGAGCCCGGCGCGTTCTGATCGTCGAAATCGACGTGACCGCACGCGGCGAGCGCGATCACGAACCAGGCGGCCCGGCCCGACACGCCGCGGATCTTACCGCGCTCGCACCTCGGCCAGCGTGCGCAACCCGGGCCGCGGTGCATTGACGAGGATCGCCATGTTCCCGGACGGGTGCAGGTTGTCGCGCATCAGCTGGTGGCACGCCCCGGTCTCGGCGAACGGGAACACGCGCGACAGGCACGGATCGACCTGGCCCGCGATCACGAGGTCGTTGATGCCGCGCGCCTGGTCGTCGTTCGCGAAGTGGCTGCCCTGGAGCCGCTTCTGGCGCATCCAGTGGTAGCGGAGGTCGAGCGTGGCGTTGTAGCCGGTCGTGCCGGCGCAGATCACGATCATGCCGCCGGTCTCGCACACGAAGCACGACGTCGGCAGCGTGGTCTCGCCCGGGTGCTCGAAGACGATCGTCGGGTTCTTGCGCTCGCCGAGCGCTTCCCAGAACGCGGCGCCGAACGCACGCGCGCCCTTGAGCCACAGGTTGTAGTCGATGTCGTCGCTCCAGCGCGGGAGCTTGCCCCAGTGGTCGAACTTGCGGCGATCGATCACGCCGACCGCGCCGAGCTTCTTGCAGAACTCGTTCTTGCTGTCACCCGAGACGACCGCGACCGGCCGCGCGCCGGCCGCGCGCGCGATCTGGATCGCCATCGAGCCCAGGCCGCCGGCGCCGCCCCACACGAGGATCGGATCGCCGGGGCCGACCACGTTCGGCGGCCAGCCGTGCAGCATGCGATACGCGGTCGCACCGACCAGCATGTACGCGGCGGCCTGCTCCCACGTCAGGTGCGGCGGCTTGGGCAGGCACTGGTGGTCCTGCACCTTCGTGTACTGCGCGAAGCTCCCCCAGTTCGATTCGTAGCCCCAGATCTTCTGCGTCGGCGCGAACATCGGATCCTTGCCGGCGACGACCCACGGATCGTCCGGCTCCCACATCCCGCAGTGCACGACGACCTCGTCGCCGACGTTGACGTTGGTCACGTCCTTGCCGGTCGCCCACACCACGCCGCTCGCGTCCGAGCCGCCGACGTGAAACGCTTCTTTCTCGCCCTTCTTCTGGCGCGCCTTGATGACGTCGATCGGGATCCCCATCGCCGCCCACACGTTGTTGTAGTTGACGCCGGCCGCCATCACGTACACCAGCACGTCGCGCGGGCCGAGCTCGGGAATGGCGACCGCTTCTTCCTGGAACGCGTCGCGCGGCTCGCCGAAGCGCTCGGCGCGGATGAGCTGCGCCAGCATGTTCTTCGGTACGACGCCCAGATCGGGCACGTCGCCGAGCTCGTACAGATCGCGAGAACGGGATGCGAGCACGGTGGACACCATGAAGAACTTTACGCGATCGCTCTGACGACGCGACGGCAACTTCGCTGCGAACGCGCGTCAGGCCGGGAGTCGACGCAGCATCAGCGCACGATCGGCGCGCAGCGGTCGGCGTCGGTCGCGTCGCGCGCGGCGCGCAGGCACGCGAAGTCGGCGCGCGACAGCTCGCCGCAGGCCAGCAGCAGCTCGTCGCGGCGCGACAGGAACGACGCGTAGCGCGCGAACGCCGGCGCGCCGTCCCACTGCTCGACGAGGGCGTCGCACTCGCGCACGGTCGGGCGGTCGCGCCCGGCCGCCGGCGCAGCCGCCTCGAGCTCGCGCGCCATCGCGACGACGGCCGCCGCGTCGGGCGCGTCGTCGAGGCCCAGCGCGAACGCACGCACGACGCAACCGCCACGCGCGTCGTCGCACAGCGCGCGCGGCATGTCGAGGTGAACCGCAAACTGCTCGGTCGCGCCCGGCACCAGCTCCGGCGAGCACGCCGGCTGGTGCGCGGTGTACAGCGCGCCGGTCCACACCACACCGACGTACGGCTGCTCGCACAGCTCGCGCGCGTCGAGCCCGCCGTTCGTGACCTTGCACTGGAGCACGGCGCGGTCGGTGAGCCCCGGATACTTCAGCGCGCCCTGGTACGGCGGCGCGAGCTTGCAGTCGAACTTTCCGGCGCTGTCGGCCGGCGTCACGCGCTCGGGCGTGCCGACCGCCGCGCCACAGCCGGCGAGCAAGAGGAGCCACGCGCGCATGCGTCGAGCATGTGGATGCCGCCGCGCGCGTGCACGTTAAGATCCGATAGCGAACACGGAAGCGGAACCCGAGTCGTGAATGCAGGTTCCGCTTCCCGATCCCCTGCTCTTAGGCCTCGTCATCCGGCTCGATGAAGCTCCACCGCACCTCCGGGGCGCGCGCCTTGAGGTCGCGCTCGAAGCGGTTGATCGCGGCGACGATCTCGGCGGTCGACAGGCCGGCGCGGTACTCGAGCTTGGCCGCGACCAGGATCTCGCCGGGGCCTTGCTGCATCGTGATGACGTTGAGCACGCGCTCGACGTCGGCGTCGGCCTCGGCGACCGCCGCGACGTGGGCGCAGACCGCGGGGTCGGCCGCTTCGCCGACCAGCAGCGACTTGACCTCGCGCGCGAGGAAGGTCGCGACGGCGACCAGCACGAGGCCGATCGCGAGCGAGCCGATCGCGTCCCAGCGGCCGTCCCCCGTCGCATGCGCGACGAGCACGGACACGAACGCGGTGACGATGCCGATCACACCCGCGACGTTCTCGCCGAACACCAGGATGAGGTCGGAGTCCTTGGTGTCGCGCAGGTAGCGCCACAGCGACTTGTCGCCGCGGCGGCGGCCGATCTCGCGCACGTTGCTCCACGTCGAGTAGCCGTCGAGCACGAGCGAGACCGCGAGCACGCCGATCGCGATGCCGACGTCCTCGACCCGCTCGGGATGCGCCAGCTTCGCGATGCCCTCGCGGATCGAGAACACGCCGCCGCCGAAGAACAACAGCAGCGCGACGATGAACGAGTAGAAGTACATCGCGCGGCCGTAGCCGAGCGGATGTCGCGGATCGGGCGGCTTGTGCGACGACCGGATGCCGACGAACAGGAGGACCTGGTTGCCGCAGTCGGCGAACGAGTGCAGGGTCTCGGCGAGCATCGCGCCCGAGCCGGAGATCGCCGCACCGACGCCCTTCGCGACCGCGATCAGCACGTTGACGACCAGCGCCTTCGCGATCTCGCGCCGCGACTCGGCCATTACTTGATCGCGCGCGACAGCGCCTTGAAGTCGTCGTTGCCGGCGCGCTCGAGCAGATCGAACACGCACGCCTCGGTCGACGTCGCGATCGCGCCGGCGCGCTCGACGAGCCCGACGCCGATCTGCCAGTTCGCCTTCGTGCGGCTGCAGGTCGCGTCGGCCGCGACGTGCACGGCATAGCCGCGCCCGACCAGCCCGCGCGCACTCTGATACACGCACACGTGCGCTTCCATGCCGCACGCGATCCATTGATCGCGGCCGAGCCCGGGCGCGAGCGCGGCAAACTCCGGCGCGCCGGCGGCCGAGAACTCGAGCTTGTCGAAGCGGTGCAGCCGGGGATGGCCGGCGAGCGCCTCCTCGAGCGGCGCGATCGTGGGGCCGAGACCCTTCGGGTACTGCTGGCTGACCACGATCGGCAAGCCGAGCCGACGCGCGGCCTCGATCAAGAGCTTGGTGTTGCGCACGACCGGCGCGAGCACCTCCGGCGACATCGCGGCGGCGAGCCGCTCCTGGACGTCGATCACGAGCAGCGCGGCGCGCGTGCGCGACAGCGGTTCGATGCTCATTTCATCACGCCCAGCGTCTCGAGCGCCTCGACGAGCGCCTTCGTGCGCAGCTCCTCGTCGCGCAGGCGCCCGCGGATCTCGGCGACGACCTCTTCCGGCGCGCGCGCGATGAAGTCGGCGTTCGCGAGCTTCTTCTCGAGCGCGGCGATCTCCTTGCGCGACTTCTCGAGCTCCTTCTCGATGCGCGCCTTCTCCTTCGGCGCGTCGATCAGGCCGCCGAGCGGCAGCAGCACCTGGACGTCGGCGCCGACGAGCGCTTTCGCAGCGCCCGCGAGCGGTGCACCGCCGGCCGCGAGCGTTGCGGTGATGCGCGCGCTGCGCTCGATCAGCTCCTTGTACTTCTCGAGCAGGGCGCGCGGCGCCTCGGCGGTCGCGCGCAGCTCGATCGCGACGGTCTGCGACGGCGCCACGCCGTACGTCGCGCGCAGCATGCGCGTCGCGACCGCGACGTCCTGCACGAGCTGCATCTCGGCCTCGGCCGCCACGTCGACCCACGACGGGTCGGCGCGCGGGAACACCGTGATCATCAGCGACGCCGGCAGCTGCGGCGGCTTGGGCAGCTTCTGCCAGATCTCCTCGGTCACGTACGGCGCGAACGGGTGCAGGAGGCGCATCGTGGTCTCGAGCACCGTCGCGAGCACACCCTGCACGACGTGGCGGCGCGCCGATGCCTTCGCGTCCTGCTGCAAGCCCTCGGGCCGGTGCAGGTGCGGCTTGGCGAGCTCGATGTACCAGTCGCACAGCTCGTCCCACACGAAGTGATAGATCGCGTTCGCGGCGTCCGAGAACCGGAACTGCTCGAGCGCGGTATCGACCGCAGCCGATGTCGCCTGCAGCCGCGACAGGATCCACTTCTCGGGCATCGCGAGCTGGCCGCGCGCGGCCGGCGACGCGAGCTGCGCCTCGAACCGCTCCGGGTCGTAGCCGTCGAGGTTCAGGAGCGCGAACCGCGACGCGTTCCACAGCTTGTTGATGAAGTTGCGGTAGCCCTCGACGCGCTCGATCGAGAGCCGGATGCGCGAAGAGCCGGTGTTGAGCGCCGCGAGCGCGAACCGCAGCGAGTCGACGCCCATCGCCGGGATGCCCTTACCGAAGTGCTTCTTGATGCCCTTCTTCGCGGCCTCGGGGTCCGGCGGCTTCTCGACGTCGACGCGCGCGAGCAGCGCCTCGATCGTCGCGCCGTGCACGACGTCGAGCGGATCGATCACGTTGCCCTTCGTCTTGGACATCTTGTCGCCGTTTTCGTCGGTGACGATCGACGTCAAGTACACGGTGCGGAACGGCACCTTGCCCATGAAGTGGATGCCCATCATCATCATGCGCGCGACCCAGAAGAAGATGATGTCGGGCCCGGTGACGAGCACGTTGTTCGGATAGAACGTCGCGAGCGCGCGGGTCTTGTCGGGCCAGCCGAGCGTCGAGAACGGCCACAGCGCCGAGGAAAACCAGGTGTCGAGGATGTCCTCGTCCTGGTGGACCTTGCCGTGGCACGCGGGACACGCGGCCGGCTCCTCGCGCGCGACCGTGATCTGCGCGCAGCTGTCGCAGTACCACGCGGGGATGCGATGACCCCACCACAGCTGGCGCGAGATGCACCAGTCCTTGATGTGGTTCATCCAGTGCATGTACGTCTTCGTCCACAGCTCGGGGACGAACTTGGTCTTGCCGTCCTCGACCGCGGCCGCGGCCTTCGCGGCGAGCGGCCCGGCCTTCACCCACCACTGCTCCATCAGCATCGGCTCGATCACCGCACCCGAGCGCTGCGAGCGGCCGCGCGGCACCTTGTACGGCTTGGTCTCGACGAGGAACCCGCCGGCCTCGAGGTCCGCGACCACGGCCTTGCGCGCGTCGTCGACGGTCATGCCGACGTACTTCGCCGGCGCCGGCGCCTGCATGCGGCCGCGCGTGTCGATGACCTGGAGGATCGCCAGGCCGGTGCGCTGGCTGCACTCGTAGTCGTTCGGATCGTGCGCGGGCGTGACCTTGACCGCGCCCGAGCCGAACGCGGGATCGACGAACGAGTCGGCGACGACCGGGATCGTGCGCCCGGTCAGCGGCAGCGCGAGCTCCTTGCCGACCACGGCCGTGTAGCGCGCGTCGTCGGGATGGACCGCGACGCCGGTGTCGCCGAGCATGGTTTCGGGTCGAGTGGTGGCGACCACGATCTCGCCCGAGCCATCGGCGAACGGATACCGGATCGACCACAACGAGCCATGCTCCTCGACGGTATCGACCTCGAGGTCCGACACCACGGTCTCGCTGCCCGGGTCCCAGTTGATCATCCGCTTCGCGCGGAAGATGAGCCCCTCCTCGTAGAGCCGGACGAACGCCTCGCGCACGGCGCGATTGCTTTGATCGTCCATCGTGAACCGCTCGCGCGGCCAGTCGAGCGAGAAGCCCATGAGCTTCTCCTGCTCGGAGATGCGGCTGCCCGAGCGCTCCTTCCACTGCCACGCGCGGCGCATGAACTCGTCGCGGCCGAGGTCGAAGCGCGTCTTGTGCTCGCGGCGCTTGAGGTCTTTTTCGAGCAGCACGTGCACCGCGATCGACGCGTGGTCGATGCCGGGCATCCACATCGCGTTCCAGCCCTGCATGCGGCGCCACCGGATCAGGACGTCCTGCATCGTCGAGCCGAGCGCGTGGCCGATGTGCAACGAGCCGGTGACGTTCGGCGGCGGCAGCGTGATCGAGTACGGGACGGTCGCGCTGGCGTCGTCGGCGTGGAAGAACCCGTTGTCGAGCCAGAACGACAGCCACTTGGGCTCGACCTCCGACGGGTCGTACTGCTTCGGGAGCGCCGACGTGGACATGACGCGCGCAAGCTAGCATGGCCGCGCGCTGCGATGCGCTCGCGGTGCTGCCTGCGGCGCGACCCGCCGAGGCCCTAGCTGCGGCGCGACGCGGCGAGATGATCGAGGTTCTCGCGGATGATCTGCTCGGCGAGGTCCGGCACGACCTCCCACACGACGCGCTCGACGACCTCGGCCGATAGCTTGAGCAGCGCGAGCAGCTCGGGCGAGCCCGGCTCGAGGCCGGCCTGCTCGGCCAGGCGCGCGGCCATCTTCGCCAGCGTGCGCTCGACCAGCGCGGACTTCTTGGCCGCGTTTCCTGCGATCATCGGGGCGCGGTTCATGCCGCCGATACCGAGCGGCGCGGCCGCCGGCACCGGCGCTGGAGTCGCGGCCGCGGCCGCGGCCGCGGGGGCCGGCGCGCGCGGACCGGCGGCGCCAGGGCCGGGAACGGTGACTGCAGCCGCGGGCGCGACCGGCGCGGGCGCCTTCCCGGCCGGAGCCGGCGCGACTCCGGCCGGCATCTTGATCGTGGGCATGCCCATGATCGTGGCCGAGCGCGGCGGCATCCCGGCAGCAGCTGCGGCGGCAGCCGCGGCCGCGGCCGCGGCCTGAGCGGCAGCGGCCGGCGCGGCGGCGGGCTTCGCAGCAGCGGCCGGCGCGGCCGCGGCGGCGGCCTGGCCGGGCTTGGCGACCGCGCCCTTGTTCACGAGCTCGGCGACCTTCTCGAGCATCGTCTGGGTGTCCCACGGCTTGGGCAGGTTGGCGTCGGCGCCGACCTGGGTGCCCTTCGCGGCGTCGTAGGGCGCACCGTTGCCGACGAGGATCACGACCGGCACGTCGGCCATGTCCTGCTTGATCGCGAGGCACAGGTCGTAGCCGGTCTTGCCCGGCATCTGGGCATCGGCGAGCACGATCGCGGGCTTCTGCGACTTGGCTTTCTGCACGGCTTCGTCGGCCGTGCGCGCGCCGACGTAGGTGAACTCGGTACCGCGGAAGGTGATGTCTGCGACGGTTTGCATCGTCGCGCTGTCATCGACGCACAGAACGATCTTGCTCACTAGGTTCCTCCCGAGGTCGCAACAGTAACACATCATGCTAGCGTTCGCGCCCCGTGGCCTCGCTCTACACCCCGCTTCACGTCGCGGCTGCCCGGGCGGTCGGCGGCGATCCAAAGGTCGAGGCTCCGCCGCGTCCCGAGCTCGGCGACTTCGCGGTCGGCTGCTTCGCGCTCGCGAAGGCTCGTGGAACGAACCCGGCGCAGCTCGCGAAGGAGCTCGCGGCCGCGTTCCAGCCCGACGAATGGCTCGCGAGCGCGACCGCGGCCGGCCCGTTCGTAAATTTTCGTGCGAATCGCGCGCACGCGTTCGGGTGGATCGTGCAGGCCGCGCTGCGCGGCGAGCTCCTGCCGCGCACGCTCGGCGCCGGCCAGACGATCTGCATCGACTACGGCTCGCCGAACATCTCCAAGCACCTCGCGTATCACCACATCCGCGGCACGACGATCGGGCACTCGCTCGCGCAGAGCTTCCGCGCGCTCGGCTATCGCGTGGTCGCGATCAACTTCCTCGGCGACTGGGGCACGACGCACGGGATGGTGCTGGCCGCGTACGAGAAATGGGGCGCGCCCGGCCTCACGATCGACACGCTCAACGATCTCTACGTGCGGTTCCGCGCCGAAGTGCCCGATGCCGAGGATCAGGGCCGCGCCTATCTCAAGCGGCTCGAAGCCGGCGATCCGCAGGCGACCGCGATGTGGCAGCGCTTTCGCGACGTGTCGTGGGCCGAGTTCGAGGACGTCTATCGGATCCTCGGCATCCACTACGACGATCTCAACGGCGAGGCATTCTTCTGGCGCGATGCCGATCGCATCGTCGACAAGCTGCGCGCGGACAAGATGCTTGTCGAGAGCGAAGGGGCTCAGGTCGTCGAGCTGCCCGGCGAGAAAACGCCGATCCTGCTTCTGACGAAGGACGGCACGACCTTGTACGCGACGCGCGATGTCGCCGCGGCCGAGTTCCGCGAGCGCACGTATCACCCGACGCGATCATTATATGTCGTCGATCGCGGGCAGTCCCTGCACTTCCGGCAGCTGTTCAAGCTGCTCGTGAAGATGGGCTACGACTGGGCGCGCGTGTGCGAGCACGTGCCGTACGGGCTCGTGCGGGTCGGTGGCAAGAAGACGGGCACGCGGCTCGGCAACGTCGTGCTGATGCGCGAGGTGTTCGCGATCGCCGAGGACGAGGTGCGCGCGAAGATCGCGGAGGTCAACCCGACGTTGCCGGCAGACGTCGTCGCGACGGTCGCGCGTCAGGTCGGGATCGGCGCGGTCGTGTTCGCGAACCTCGCGCCGCAGCGCGACAAGGACATCGACTTCGATCTCGACAAGGCGGTGTCGCTCGACGGCGACTCCGGGCCGTACTTGCAGTACAGCCACGCGCGCTGCGCTTCGATCATCCGCAAGGCGAACGAGCCCGAAGCCGGCGACATCGACTTCGCGCTGCTCGCACACGACGCCGAGTGGGCGGTCGCGCGCAAGCTGCTCGAGTTTCCCGACGCGGTCGTGCGGGCGACGGCGGCATGCGAGCCGCACACGATCTGCCACTACCTGCTCGAGCTCTCCGCCGACTTCTCGCGCTGGTACACGCTCGGCAACTCCGACGCGTCGCTGCGCGTGCTCGTCGACGACGCGCCGGTGCGCCGCGCCCGGCTCGCGCTCGTGCGCGCGGTGCAGGCCGTGCTGCGCGAGGGCCTGTCGCTGCTCGGCATCGCGGCGCCCGACCAGATGTAGCTGCGAGCTATGGCTTGCCGAGCGAAGCCGGCGGCGGCCGGCGGCTGCCCCAGATCGCGAGCACGAGCAGCGTGAGCACGTACGGAAGCAGGTGCGCGAGTTCGCGGACGATCAGCACGTCGACCCACATCTCGAGCTTGTGCGCGAGCTGGTTCGCGATCGCGAGGCCGACTGACGCGAGCGCGGCGTAACCCGGTCGCCAGCCCGACAGGATCACCATCGCGAGCGCGATGTAGCCGCGGCCGCCGGACATGTCGGCGACGAAGCCGTACACCGACAGCGACAGCTGCGCGCCGCCGGCGCCGGCGAGCGCGCCGCCGACCAGCGCCGCGGCCAGCCGCGCGCGCCGCGGCGCGACGCCGACCGCGACCAGCGCGTCGGGGCGATCGCCGGCCGCGCGCAAGCGCAGGCCCCACCGCGTGCGCGCGAGCGCGAGCGGCACCGCGATCGCGGCGGCCACCGCGAGCCACACGATCGGGTTGCCGGCGATCGGCGGGAACGTCGACTGCAACTCCGGCGAGTTCGCGCCCTCGTGATAGAGCAGCGCGAGCAGGTAGCGCGTGCCGCCGAGCGCGAGGATGTTGAGCCCGACGCCGACGATCACCTGGTCGGCGTACAGCCACAGCGCGCAGCCGAGCTGCGCGAGCGCGACCGCCATCCCTGCGGCCATGCCGCCGAGCAGGCCGAGCCACGGGCTACCGGTCGCGAGCGCGACCGCGGCCGCCGCGAACGCGCCGAACAGGAGCTTGGCCTCGAGCGCGAGGTCGATCACGCCCGCGCGCTCGGTGATCGCGCCGCACATCGCCGCGAGCGCGAGCGGCACCGCGCCGGTGATCACCGCGGCCGCGAAGTCGATCATCCGCCGGTCCTCCGCACGAACGCCGACGCGCACGTGATCGCGAGCACGACCACACCGACGAGCAGCGTCGTCAGATCCTTCGGGATCAGATCGTTGACGACGAGGCCGCCCGACGTGAGCAGGCCGAGCACGAGCGCCGACGCGACGATGCCCGCCGGGTGCTGGCGGCCGAGCAGCGCGACCGCGAGCCCGAAGAAGCCGGTGCCCGCGCCGGCGCTCTGCTCGTACGCGTGGCGGTCGCCGAGCACGAAGTTGACCGCCGCGAGCCCGCACAGCGCGCCCGACGCGGTCATCGCGAGCACGCGCACGCGGCCGACGCCGAGGCCGACCGAGCGCGCGGCCTCGGCGTCGGCGCCGACCGTGCGCAGAGCCTGGCCCCAGGTCGTGCGCGCGCGCAGCCACCACAGCGCGGCCGCGAGCAGGAGCGCGAGCACGAGCGCGCCGTTCGCGGCGCTGCCGGCCATGCCGAGGTCCGGCATCTCGGCGCCCGGCGCGATCGGCAGGCCGGTGGTCGTGCCGTTCGCGAAGATGTAGCGGCTCGCGATCGCGAGCGCGACCGCGGCGACGATCTCGTTGAGCATGATCGACGTGATCACCTCGTTCGCGTTGCGCCACACGCGCAGCCCGCCGATCAGCGCACCGACCGCACCGCCCGCCGCGGCCGCCGCGAGCGCGCACGCCGGGATCGCGATGACCGCCGGCGTGCCCGCCGGCAGCGCCGTGCCCGTGCACGCGCACGCGACGAGGCCGGCCACCATCTGGCCCTCCGCGCCGATGTTGAACAGGCCGGCGTCGAGCGCGATCGCGACGCCGAGCCCGGTGAGCACGAGGCCGGTCGCCTTGAACAGGACCTGGCCGACGTTGTACTCGCTCGAGAACGTGCGCGCGATCATCTGCCACCACACGTGCGCCGGCGATTGGCCGTAGAGCATGATCAGCACGCTGCCGATCGCGACGGACGCGAGCAGCGCGATCGCGGCAGCCTCGAGCTCGCGCTTCACCCGCTCGCTCCGGTCATGAGCGCCCCGAGCGCGGCGCGCTCGACCGCGCTGCCGACGATGCGGCCGCGCAGCAGCACGAAGATGCGGTGACACAGCGCGAGCAGCTCGTCGAGGTCGGCCGAGATCACGAGCACGCCGGCGCCGGCGCGCGCCGCGGCGCGCAGCTGATCGTGGATGCGCGCGACCGCGCCGAGATCGACGCCGCGCGTCGGCTGCGCGGCGACCACCGCCGACAGCGCGGGCCGCGACAGCTCGCGCCCGATCACGAGCTTCTGCTGGTTGCCGCCCGACAGCGCGCGCGCGATCGCGTGAGCGTCCGGAGGCCGGACATCGAGCTCGCGGATGCGCTCGGCGGCGAACGCCGCGACGCGCGCGCGATCGATCCGGAACGCGCCGGTGATGTCGCGCCGGCCGAGCGCGAGGTTGTCGGCGACGCTCGCGTCGAGCACGAGGCCGCCGTGGTGGCGATCCTCCGGGATGTACGCGAGCCCGGCGGCGAGCCGGCGCGCGGCAGCCGCGCCGGTGACGTCGCGCGCGCCGATCCTCACGCGGCCGGTGTGCGCGGCGAGGCCCGCGATCGCGAGCGCGAGCTCGCGCTGGCCATTGCCGTCCACGCCCGCGATGCCGACCAGCTCGCCGCGACGCACTTCGAGCGTCACGTCGTGCAGCGCGCCCGCGACGCCGACCTTCGCGAGCGCGAGCGCGACCGGCGCGACCTCGGCGGGCGCCTCGATCTTGTCGCCGGCCGGCACGTCGGCGCCGACCATCGCGCGCGCGATCGCGCGCACGTCGAGCGACGGCGGCCATGTCGTCCCAGCGTCGCCGGCCGAGGCGATCGAACGGTCGCGCGCGGCCTCGATGCGCGCGACCGTCTCGCCGGCGCGCAGCACGGTCACCGCGTCGGCGACCGCACGCACCTCGTCGAGCTTGTGGGTGACCAGCACGATCGTCGTGCCCGCTTTCGCGAGCCGGCGCAGCGTGGCGAGCAGGCCGTCGACCTCGACCGGCGCGAGCACGGCGGTCGGCTCGTCGAGGATCAACAGCTTCGCGCCCTGATACAGCGCGGTCACGATCTCCGCGCGCTGCGCCACGCCGAGCGGCAGCCGATCGGCGCGCGCCCACGGATCGACCGGCAGGCCGATCTCGTCGCCGAGCTTGGCGAGCGCACGCGCGACCGGCGCGAGATCGAGCATCGCCCCGCCCTCGCTGCCGAGCACCGCGTTCTCGACGACGCTCAGCGTGCCCGCGAACGCGCCGTGCTGCTGCACGATGCCGACGCTCGCGGCGCGCGCCGCCCGCCGGTCCCAGCGCGCGAGCGCGCGCGACGCACCGGCGATCGCGAGCGTGCCGCCGTCCGCCGGCACGATGCCGGCGATGATCTTGACGAGCGTGCTCTTGCCGGCGCCGTTCTCGCCGACGAGCGCGTGCACGCTGCCCGACTCGACGCGCAAGGTCGCCGCGCGCAGCACCTCGCGCCCGGCGTAGCGCTTGGTCAAGGTTGCATCGATCATCGTCGTCATCACTCGCTCGGCACGTGGATCTTGCCCGCGACGATCTCGTCTCCGAGCGAGCGCGCGCGCTGCACGACCTCGAGCGGCAGCAGCGCGCGGTTCCGATCATCCGACACGAAGTCGAGCGCGTGCTCGGCCAGGCCCAGCTCGTGCGCGCCGCCGCGAAACTTCCCGGCCGCGACGTCCTTGATGATGTCGACGACCGCGACGTCGACGCGCTTGATCATGCTGGTCAGGACGCAGCACGGCGCCCGCGCGTACTGATCCGAATCGACGCCGATCGCGAGCTTGTCCATCTGCCGCGCCGCCGCGAACACGCCGTCGCCGGTCTTGCCCGACGCGTGAAAGATCACGTCCGCGCACTCGTTGTACTGCGTGACCGCGAGCTCGTGGCCGAGGCCGGGATCCGCGAATGCCTTCGGCTCGGTGCCCGCGTACGCCGACAGCACGCGACAGTCCGGGCACACGTACTTCACGCCGGTCTCGTAGCCGGCCTCGAACTTGCGGATCAGCGGGATCTTCATGCCGCCGACGAAGCCCACGCACTTCGTATGCGTGGTCTGCGCGGCGATCGCGCCGACCAGGAACGCGCCTTCCTGCTCGCGAAACCGGATCCCCGCGAGGTTGTCCAGCGTGCCCACGCCCTGCGACGGCGTGTAGTCGATGCCCGCGAACTTCACGTCCGGAAACTGCTGCGCGAGGCGCTCGAGGTCGGGCCCGAACAAGAAGCCCACGCCGATCACGAGCTCGTCGCCACGCGCCGCGAGCGTGCGCAGCGCGGTCTCGCGATCCGCGCCCTCGCTCGGCTCGATGTAATCGATCGTGACGCCGAGCTCGTCGTGCGCGCGTTGCAAGCCGCGCCACGCCGACTCGTTGAACGACTCGTCGTTCTTGCCGCCGACGTCGAACACCAGCCCGACGCGTAGTCCGTTGCCGGCGCGCTCGCTTTCGCCGCCGAACCCGAGCGCACCGATCGCGAGCAACGCGAGGTTGATCGCGGCGAGCGCGAGGATCAGACGGCGCGGGCGGAGCACTCCGCGGGCAGCTTACTGGATCGGCGGCGTCGAGCAGTTCTCGAGCACGCTCGGATCGAACGTGATCTGCCACTGGAACACGTAGCCGTTGTCGATCGGCCACAGGTCCGCGATCTCGAGCTGCCAGTCGCCGTTCAGCGTCGCGCCGATGAACGGCGTGAAGCTGCTCGCGGCCTGGTAGCTGTCGGCGTCGATCGCCATGGCCGACGGCGGCATCTCGTCGTGTGAGCCGCCGTCGCAGCCCGTCACCATATCGAGCATGCCGTTGTTGTTCGCGTAGGTGAGCATCGGAGGCTTGGTCGCGTTCGGCGTCCAGCAGTACTGCGCGCCGACGCCGGGCACCGGCATCGAGTCGCTGTCGCAGTCGTTGGCCTGGCCGAGGTAGATCTCGGAGCCGTCCTGGCCGAGCATCTGCTGCAGCTTCACGAGGTGCGTGCCGTCGGGCGAGCGCAGATCGATCTCGAGGTCGCGTGCCCACGAGTGCTCCATCGTCACGCACACCGACTGGATGTTGCTGACGGCCTGGAACGTCTGGCCGTTCGCGAAGCCGGTGAAGTTCAGCTTCGACGTGTACGCTGCGCGGCACTCCATCGGGTTGCCGTCCTCGTTGTCGGGGATCGAGTAGCAGTGCTGGCCGCTCGGGCACTGCGCGTCGGTCGTGCACGCGGTCGAGCCGACGCCGTCGGGCAGCGCGAGCGGCTGGCCGAGCGGGTGCTGGACCATGCCGCACGTGCACATGTCGATGCCGGCGCAGTCCGGATCGGCGCAGTCGATGAGACCGTCGCCGTCGTTGTCGAAGCCGTCCATGCACGCGGCCGGCGTGTTCTCGGGACCCATCTCGCCCGAGCCGGTGCCACCGCCATCGCTGCTACCGCCGCCGGCACCGCCGTCGCCGTTGTTACGCGCGCCGGGACCGCACGCGCCGAGCACTGCGATCGAGATCGAGATGACAACGCGTGTAACGAATTGGGCTCGCATTCGGTAACTCCTCGCCAAGGCGTGCGAAACATACAATGTCGGAGTCCCCGCCAGGCAAGCGAAAACGGTCCGCCCGGCCTGGTGGGGCCTGGTGGGCCGGGCAAGCGTGCTTACCGTGTGTGGTACGTTACAGCGGCCGACAGGTCTGCAAACGACTGTCCGCACCGCGGAGGAGCTAACGATGGGAATCATCAGTTTCATCAAGGGCGGCGTCTCCGAGATGGCGATCGCCCGGCCGGATTCGGCGAAGGGCTTCTGGGTCTACAAGCACCCCGACCAGAACATCCCGATGAAGGCGCAGCTCACCGTCGACTCCGACGAGGTCGCGCTGTTCTTCAAGGACGGCAAGTTCGTCGGCAGCCTGCCGGCCGGGCGCCACACGCTCGACGGCTCGAACATCCCGTTCCTCGGCCTGCTCGTCGACAAGTTCACGGGCGGCAACGTCTTCATCTGTGAAGTCTTCTTCGTCACGACGCGCGAGATGCCGTCGATCAAGTTCGGCACGTCGATCGGCGACGTCCAGGATCCGCAGACGCAGCTGCGCGTGCGGCTCATGGTCTACGGCGAGTTCTCGGCGAAGGTGATCGATCCGCCGAAGCTGCTCATCGGCCTCGCCGGCCAGCGCGGCGGCGACAACGACGCGTTCATCAGCTGGTTCAAGAGCCAGGTCCAGAAGACGATGAAGGACGGGATCGCGTCCTTGATCGTGAAGCAGAGCTGGCCGCTCATGAAGGTGACGTCGGGCGCCTACACCGAGGACATCGAGGCGGCGACGCTCGAGCACGTCCGCAAGGACATCGAGCCGTACGGCGTCGAGTTGATCCGGTTCGGCGACTTCTCGGTCACGATGGATCAGGCCGACAAGGAGCGCCTCGACAAGCTCGTCGATCGCATGGCGTACGTCAGCGGCATGAGCCAGGGCCCGGGCGGGCTCGCGGCGTACCAGCAGCTCGCGCAGGCCGAGATGATGATGGGCGCGGCCGAAGGCATGAAGCAGGGCGGCGGCGCCGGCGGCGGCGCGTTCGAAGGCGCCGGCATCGGCATGGGCTTCGCGATGGCGAACAACATGGCGCAGGCGATGGGCGGGGCGCGCGCGGCAGCACCGGCGGCGCCGGCGGCCGAGTCGAAGGAGCAGATCATGGCGACGCTCAAGCAGCTCGGCGAGCTGAAGGCGGCCGGCGTGCTCACCGACGCCGAGTTCGACGCGAAGAAAAAAGAGCTGCTCGCGAAGCTGTAGTCGTAGTGGACAACCGCGCCTACTACGACGACTTCGCCGGCTGGTACGAGCGCGAACGCCACCTGCCCTACCACCGCATGCTCGACGATCTCGAGGTCGAGGTCGTCGAGCGCTACGGCGCCGGCAAGCAGGTGCTCGAGGTCGGGTGCGGCACCGGGCTCCTGCTCGATCGCGTCGCGCGGTTTGCGGCCGGTGCGCGCGGCATCGATCTCTCGGGCGGGATGCTCGCGCAGGCGGCGGCGCGCGGGCTCCACGTCGTGCAAGCGTCGGCGACCGAGCTGCCGATCGCGAGCGCATCGGTCGACGTCGCGTACTCGTTCAAGGTGCTCGCGCACATCCCCGACATCGCCGGCGCGCTGCGCGAGATGACGCGCGTCGTTCGGCCCGGCGGCTGGGTGATCGCCGAGTTCTACAACGCGCGCTCGCTGCGGCGGCTGGTCAAGGCCGTCAAGCGGCCGACCGCGGTGTCGGAGAACACGCACGACGAGCACGTCTACACCCGCTACGACGACGCGCGCGCGATCCGGCGCTACCTGCCGCCCGATCTCGAGTGGGTCACGACCCGCGGCATTCGCGTGATCACGCCGGCCGCGGCCGTGCTGCGCGTGCCGGTCGTCGGCGCGGCCGTGCGGTGGGCCGAGCATCGCCTCGCCGACGTGCCGGGCGCGCGCGACATCGCCGGCTTCATCGTCGCGATCTGCCGGCGTCACGGATGAGCTCGTTCGCGAACCTCGCGCGCCGCCCGGGGACTGCCGTCGCGGCTGCGGTCGCGATCGCGTGGCTGCTGACGACGCTCTCGCCGGTGCGCGCGATGGGCAACGATACGATCGCCGGCACGCTCGGCGGCGTGGTGTACCACTGCGGCGGCGGTTACGACCTGCGCAACATCGACTGGATCGATCGCGCCGCGGCGACCGGCCGCCTGCCGTACTTCGCGCAACCCGGCGCCGACGGCGAGCTGATCGCGCCGTACGGCCCGCTGCCGAACCTGCTCGGCTCGCTCGTCGTCTTCGACCTCGGCCCGAACGACGTCGTCGGCCTCGATGCGCTCCGCCACCGCGTGCGGCTGATCTCGAGCCTGCTCGTCGCCCTGTGCGCGGGCCTGCTCGCGTGGGCGGCGCGGCCGCACCAGCAGCGCTGGCGCGCCGCCGCGACCGGCCTGGTCGCCGCGGCGTCGTTCGCCGGCTGCGCGACGCTCGGCCAGGCACTGTGGCAGCAGACGATCTCGCTCGTGCCGCTGGTCGGCGGGTTCGCGTTGCTCGTGCGGCGCGCGGACCATCCGCGCCTCGCCGCGCTCGCGCCCGCCGCGCTGCTCGCGGCGGCGATGATCCGGCCGACGATCGGTCCGCTCGCGCTCGGCCTCGGCGTCTGGTGGGCGGTCGGCACCGGTCGGAGCTGGCGCACGTGGGCGGTCGCGTGCGCGGCCGCGATCGTCGTCGTGCTGCCGCTCGTCGCGTGGAACGTCCATCATCAGGGCTCCGTGCTGCCGCTCGGCCAGTGGCGGAGCAACACCAGCAACACGAGCGCGAGCGTGTTCCGCTTCAGCTGGAGCCAGCTCGCCGAGGGCGTGCCCGGCCTGCTGATCAGCCCGGCGCGCGGGCTCGCGTGGTTCGCGCCGATCGCGCTGGTCGGGATCGCACGCGCGCTGCGCGCTCGATCGACCCGGATCCTCGGCGTCGCGCTGGTCGCCCAGTTCGCGACGATGGCCGTCTTCTACATGTGGTGGGGTGGGTTCTGCTTCGGGCCGAGGTTCTTGACCGAGGTGGCGTGGCTCGCGACGTGGGCCGCCCTCGCGACTCCGGTCGGCTCGAAGGCCGCGCGCATCGCCGTCGTCGCGTGCGCGGGCATCACGGTCGTGGTCGGCCTGCTCGGGCTCGCGCGCGAGCCGATGAAGTGGGAGGTGGCGCACAACGTCGATGCCGATCGCTCGGCGCTGTGGCAGCTCGACGACAGCACGCTGGCCGCGCTGATCACGAACCGCTACGGCGAGCTCTCGCTGTCGGAGGGCCCGCGCGGTCTGTATCGCGTGTGCGTCGGCACGCGCGTCGAGCTCATTCCGGGCGACGCGCACTGACCGCGCGGGCCAGATCGCGCTCGATCTGCGAATCGCCGGGTCGGATCCGGCGGGCGCGCTCGCACGCCGCGATCGCTTCGTCGACCGCGCCCGCGGCCGCGGCGACGCGGCACAGGTCGTCCTCGAGGTCGGCGTGCTCGCCGCCGACCTCGAGCGCGCGGCGCGCCCAGCCCAGCGCCGCCGGATCGCGCTCGTCGGCGAGCACGAGCGCGAGGTCGATCATCCCGTACGGGTCACCGGCCTCGGCGGCGCGGCGCAGCAGGTCGCGAGCGGCCGCGCGATCGCCGGTCGCGAGCGCCTCGTCGACGAGCAAGCGCGGGCACTCGCCGTGCCGGAGGCCGAGCGCGATCGCCTCGGCAGCCGAGATGCGATCGCCGCGCGCGTCGAGCGCCTCGGCGTAATGCGCCCACGCGTCGCCGTCTTCGGGATACAGCCGCACCGCGCGGTCCCACAGCGCGACGTCGTCGTGCCAGGCCGCGCGCGCCGCGAGCGTGCGCGCGCCGGCCGCGACCACGACGGCCGCGACCAGCGCCGCACGCACGCGCCGATTCGCGATCGCGACGGCAGCCGCGGCGAACGCGAGCGCGGCTCCGAGCGTCGCGAGCTCGATGTAGCGGTCCGCCACGACCACGCGCTGGACCGGCAGCACGAGCCGGCTCACCGGCAGCCAGCCGGCAAGCCACAGCAGCGCCGCGACGCGCAACGCGGGTGCGGCACGGCGAGCGCACGCGGCCGCGAGCACGGCGGCGAGCCCGACCGCGCCGAGCGCGATGTCGATCGCGCTCGGCCCGACCGACGCGATCGGATACGAGGCCGCGTTGGCGACCGCGAGCGCGGCGAGCCGCACGTAGAACCCGTGACCGCCGAGCACCGTCGCGAGCCAGCCGCTCGGCGCGGGCGCGCCGGCCGCGACCACCCCGAGCCGCAGCGCGACGACGACGACGGGAACGAACGCGGCGGCGGTCGCCGCGCCGAGCACGGCGAGCGCGAGCGCGCTGCGCCGGCGCGATGCGCGTGGCGCCGGCACGACCAGCTCGAGCGGCGCGAGCGCCGCGATCGCGAACGCCGCCGGCGCCTTGCTCCACACCGCGGCGACCGCGGCCAGCCCGGCGAGCACGAGCCAGCGCGCGCGCCCGCCCGTGCGAAATCGCGCATAGCCGAGCGTGCACGCGCCGGTCAGCACGAGCGCGAGCAGCCCCTTCTGCTCGGCGAGCCATGCCACCGCTTCGGCGTGCGTCGGGTGCACGGCCCACACCAGCGCGGCGAGCCCGGCGACCGTGCGATCGATGCCGAGCGCGACGAGAGCGGCGAACCACAGCGCGATCGCGGCGACGTACAGCGCGACGTTCACGGCGTGAAAGCCCGGCCACCACGCCCCCCACGCCGCGTGCTCGGCGAGCGCGACGACGTCGCGCACCGGCAGGTACTCGGCACCGAGCACGGCCCGGATCGGCCGGGTGGTGTCGAACGCGATCGTCTGCAGCGAGTCGAGCGACGCGTCGCGCACGATCCAGTTGTCGGCGTACAGCCAGCGGTCGTCGCGATCGAGCAGCTGGCCGCCGAGCGTCGGCGCGTACAGCGCGAGCGCGAGCGCGCACGCCAGCCAGACCAGCGCGAGCCCCGGGTCGCGGCGAACCCGCGCGATCACGGCTCGGGTCCGAGCACGCGCCCGGCCTCCTCGGCCCACGCCGCGGCCTCGCCGTCGCCGCTCGCGGTGGCGAGCTCGGCCAGCTCGCGCCACGCGCGCGCGTAGCGGACGTGCACGAGCGCGGGCCATTCGTCGTCCGCATGCGGCCGGGGGTAGCTCGCGAGCTGCGCGAACAGGGCGCGGTTGTGGTCGATGACCTCGCGCACGCTCGGGCGCGGCGCGCCCGGCGCGATCAGCCGCGTGAAGATGCCGAACGGATAGTGCGCGAACTTCGCGAGCAGGTCGGGGTGACGGCGCTCGACGAACACCGCGCGGCCCTGGTCGAGCGCGTGATCGACGATCCCGTCGAGCGCGATCCCGCGCGACGCGACCCGCGCGCGGTACCAGGCGAGGCCGAGCATGGGCTCGCGTACGTACTGGACGTCGGGTCGCACGCCCAGCACGAGCTGCGCGTAGTCGATGCCCGAGCCGACGTCATCGCTCGCGCCGATGATCACCGCGCACGCCGGCAGGCTCGCGAGCATCGTGCGCGCCTGATCCTCGACGGCCGGCGCGTGCACACGCGCGAGCCGCGGCAGGGAAGCTGCGAGCATCGCCGCGAACACCGCGACCGCGAGGCCGGCGGCGAGTGGCGCGCGCAGCCGCGCGACCACGCGATCGAGCACGCACGCGATCGGGATCGCGAGTAGCAGCGCCGGCAGCAGGTGAAAGCGGTCGACGACCCAGCGCCCGGTGCCGGTCGGCGGGATGTTGAAGCGCGCGACCAGCACCGGCCCCGCGAGCACGAAGCTCGCGAGCCACGCGATCCAGCTCGCGCGCGGCTCGCGCCGGTCCCGCGTGCGCGCCGCGTAGCCGATCGCCGCGGTGACGCCCGCCAGCGCGGGCAGCCACAGCCACGTCCGGCCGAGCGTCTCGGCGAGCGCCGCGAGACTCGCCCACGCCGACACGTCCCCGCGCTGCGTCGCGAGCGTCGTCGGGCCACCGTAGTCGGCGCGCAGCCACATCGGAACGAGATCGGCGACGCCATGGAGATCGCCCCACGTGGCGGCGTGGACCGGCGCGACCAGGAGGTACGCGTACGGCAAAAGGCCGATCGCGAGCCCGAGGCACGCCGCGAGCAGAACGAACCAGCCACGCTCGCGCACGGCACGCGCGACACCGAGCACGCCGATCGGCGCGACCAGCACGCAGGTCAGCTGGTTCGCGAGCCCGAGCCCGGCGACCAGGCCGAGCGCCGCAGCGCGTGCCCAGCCCCGCGCCGGCCCGGCCGCGGCCGCGAGCCACGCCACCGCGGCGACGACCAGGCCGTTGAGCGCGAACACCTCGGCCTCGCTGTACATCTGAGCCACGACCGGCGCGCCCGCGAACAGCGCGCACGCGAGCGCCGCCCCGGGAGGGCGCGCGCCCCACGCTCGACACGCGGCGTGCAGCATCGCGATCGACAGCGCGCCCAGGATCGCGGTCGCGATCGCCGCGGTGTGCGCGGGCGTGGCGCCGGGCAGCCATGCGGTCGCGCGCAACCACAGCACGTAGAGCGGATAGCCGGGCGGATGCGCCGCGCCGCCGAGCGCGCCGAGCGTCGAGAGCTCGGCGTTGTCGCCGTCGACCACGTGCGCGGGCGCGAGCCAGACGTAGGCGGCGAGCACGGCGAGCACGAGCAGCCCGCCTTTCTCGAATGCGATGCGAGCTACGCGCCCGGCCAACGATCGCAGCATAGCCCAATGGTGTTCACGGCACCGGCTCGATCTCGCGCGCGAGCTCGAGCGCGCGCGCGGCGTCGTCGCGGCGGCCGGCCTTCGCGAGCACGCGCGCGAGCAGCCGCCACGTGTAGGCGTAGCGCACGTGGATGGTCGCCGGCCATTCGTCGTCGGGCCCGGGCCGCGGATAATCGAGCTCGAGCTTGCCGTAGAGGTCGCGGTTGATCGCGACGACCTCGTCGAGGCTCGGCGGCGCGCTCGACCTCGGCAGCACGCGCATCAACGTCCCGTACGGATAGCTCGGGAACGCCTGCAGCACCTCGGTCTCGAGCCGGCCGACCAGCAGCGGCCGGCCGCTCGCCAGCACGTGCAGCGCGATCCGCACCGGGTACGGCGCCTTGACCTCGTCGGCCGAGACCCCGCGGCGCGCGGCGCGCTCGCGATACCACGGCCGCGCGAACATGTGCCACGACACGAGCGTGACGTCGGGGCGCTCGCCGAGCACGGCCTGCATGTACATGCCGCCGAACACGAGCTCGTCACCGCCGCCGAGCACGACCGCGCCGGGCGGCAGCGTCGCGATCGTGTCGCGCACGTAGTGTTCGAACGCGGGCGAGTGCACGCGCTGCACGCGCGCGAGCGAGCTGCCGGCGATCGCGGCGAACCCGAGCGTGGCCGCGATCGGCGCGGCCGGCCGCGCGAGCGCGCGCAGGCGCGGCAGGTGCGCGGCGAGCTCGTCGAGCGCGAGCGCGACCGGGATCGCGAGCACGAGCGCGGGCAGCAGGTGAAAGCGCTCGACCACGTACAGGCCGAGGTCGGTCGGCTCGAGGTCGAAGCGGGTGACCAGCAGCGGGCCCGCGATCAGCCACGACGCCGCGAGCGCCGCGAACGCGATCCGGGTCTCGCCCTCGCGCGGCCGCGCGGTGCGCCACGCGAGCATCGCCACGCCGAGCGCGCCGGGCAGCCACAGCCACGTGCGCGCGAGCGTGGTCGCGAGCGCGCCCAGGTTCGCGCCCGCGACCGGCTGGGCGTCGCCGTTCGCGAGGAACGCGCCGCTGCCGCCGTAGTCGCGCCGCAGGAACATGTCGACGAGCCCGCCGAGGTCGTGCACCTTCCCCCACGACGCGGCGGTGTCATCGGCGACGAACAGGTACGCGTAGGGAGCGAGCCCGAGCGCGAGGCCGCCGAGCGCGATCGGCAACGCGGTCGTCCACCGGCTCTCGCGCGCGGCACGCACGATGCCGACGAGGCCGATCGGCGCGACCACCACGCACGTCAGGTGGTTCGCGAGGCCGAGGCCCGCGACCACGCCGAGCGCCGCCGCGCGCCGCCAGCCGCGGACCGGACCTCCGCGCGCGGCCAGCCACAGCACGCACGCGACCGCGAGATCGTTGCCGGCGAACACCTCGGCCTCGCTCGACAGGGCGAGCGGCAGCGGCGCGCCCGCGAACAGCGCGCACGCGATCGTCGCAGCGAGCGGCCTGGCTCCCCACGCGCGACACGCCGCGTGCAGCGCGAGGATCGACGCCGCCGCGAGCAGCGCGGTCGCGATCGCCGCGCCGCGCGCCGGCGACACCGGCAGCCACGACCACGCGCGCAGCCACAGCACGTACACCGGGTAGCCCGACGGGTGCGCGCAGCCGCCGAGCTGGCCGAGCGCCGAGAACTCCGCGTTGTCACCGTCGACCACGTACGCGGGCGCGAGCCACGCGTAGCAGGCGAACGCGGCGAGCGCGAGCAGGCCACCGCGGTCGAGCAGCGTCTTCCTCATGGCCGCGGCCCGATCTCGCGCGCGACCTCGGACGCCCACTCGGCGTCGTCGCGGCGACCGGCCGCCGCGAGCTCGGCGGCGAGCTCTCGCCACGTGCGCGCGTAGCGGCGATGGATCGCGGTCGGCCATTCGTCGTCGGGCCCCGGCCGGTCGTAGTCGAGCTCGAGGCTCGCGAGCCACGCCTTGTTCGCGGCGATCACGTCGTCGAGCGGCGGCACGGCGGTGCCGCGCGGGAGCAGGCGCACGAGGATGCCGACGCGATAGTGCGGGAACGCGGCGACGACGTCGCGCGCGAACGGCTGCACGAACACGGGACGGCCCGTCGCGAGCGCGCGATCGATGTAGCGGTCGCCGATCTGCAGCCCGCGACTCGCGGCACGCGCGCGGTACCAACCGCGGCCGAACATCGGCACGTGCGCGTAGGCGACGTCGCGCCGCTCGCCGAGCGCGAGCTGCACGTAGTCGATGCCGAGCGCGAGGTCGTCGTCGAACCCGAACACGATCGCGTCGGCCGGCAACGCACGCAGCACGCCGCGCGCCTGCTCCTCGACCGCCGGCGCGTGCACGCGCGCGACGTGCGGCAGCGCGGTGCCCGCGACCGCGGCGAGCACGCCGAGCGCGAGCGCGTGGCCGAGCGCGGCGGGTGCCCGCGGCAGCGAGCGAGCGGCCACCGGCGCCAGCCGATCGATCGCGTCGGCGACCGGGATCGCGAGCAACAGCGCGGGCAGGAGGTGAAACCGATCGACGACGTAGCGGCCGACGCCCTCGGGCGCGATGTTGAACTGCATGACGAGCACGGGCCCGGCCAGCGCGAGGCTGGCCAGCAGTGCCCACCAGCCGGCGCGCGGCTCCTTGCCGTCGGCGCGCCGCACGCCGCGCTGCACCGCCGACGCGAGGCCGACGAGCGCGGGCAGCCACAGCCACGTGCGGCCCACCGTGTCGGCGAGCGCCGCGAGGCTTGCCGCCGCCGGCACCGCGTCGCCGGCGGTCGCGAACGTGCTCGGCCCGCCGTAGTCGCGGCGCAGGAACATCGCGACGACGTCGCCGAGGCCGTCGACCTGACCCCACGACCCGGGGTGCGAGGGCGCGACGAGCAGGTACGCGTACGGCACCAGCCCGACCGCGAGCCCCGCCGCCGCGATCGGTAGCGCGCTCCACCGGCTCTCGCGCACCGCGCGCACGAGCCCGAGAATCCCGACCGGTGCGACCAGCACGCAGGTGTGATGGTTCGCGAGCCCGAGGCCCGCGACCAGCCCGAGCGCGAGCGCGCGGCGGACGCCGCGCACCGGCCCACGCTCGGCCGCGAGCCAGAGCAGCGCGCCGACGATCACGCCGTTGAGCGCGAACACCTCGGCCTCGCTGTACATCGTCATCACGATCGGCGCGCCGGCGAACAGCGCGCACGCGAGCGTCGCGGCCAGCGGTCGCGCGCCCCACGCGCGACACGCGGCGTGCAGGATCGCGATCGACGCCGCGCCGAGCAGCGCGGTCGCGAGCGCGGCGGTGTGCGCGGGCGATTCGCCGGGCAGCCAGGCCAGCGCGCGCAGCCACAGCACGTACAGCGGATAGCCGGGCGGATGCGCGGCGCCGCCGAGCGCACCGAGCGTCGCGAATTCCGCGTTGTCGCCGTCGACGACGTGCGCCGGCGCGAGCCACGCGTACAGCGCGAGCACGCCGAGTGCGAGCAACAGGCCGCGGTCGAGCAACCACGCGCGCAGCCTCATGGCACCGGACCGATCGCGGTCGCCATCGCGCGTGCGTCGTCGGCGTCGGCCGCGCGGCCGCGCGCGTCGAGGGCTTGGGCGAGCGTGAGCCAGGTCGCCGCGTAGCGCTCGTGGATCGCCGCCGGGATCTCGTCGTCGACGCTCGGCCGCGCGTACGGCAGCTCGAGGTGCTCGTAGAGCGCGCGGTTCATCGCGACCACCTCGTCGAGCGACGGCGCGTGCTCGCCGCGCGCGAGCACGCGCACGAGGATGCCGTAGGGATAGCTCGGGTGCGTCGCGAGCACGTCGCGCGCGTAGCTCTGGACGAACACCGGGCGGTGCTTGGCGAGCGCGTCGTCGACGAGCCCCGTCGTCGCGAGGCCGCGCGCGGCGACCCGCGCGCGCACCCACGCCAGGCGCAGCTGGGGCTCTTGCACGTAGTCGACGTCGGTGCGCTCGCCGAGCGCGACCTGCAGGTACTGCGTGCCGCGCGCGAGGTCGTCGTCGTAACCGATCACGACCGCGAACGCCGGCAGCGAGCGCAGCATGTCGCGCACCTGCCACTCGACCGCCGGCGCGTGCGCGCGCTGCACGTGGCCGAGGCTCGTGCCCGCGAGCGCCGCGAACACGGCGAGCGCGGCGCCGTGCATCAGCCGGCTCGGCACGCCGGGCCAGACCCGCCCGAACGCGTCGGCGACCGGGATCGCGAGCAGCACGGCCGGCAGGATGTGAAAGCGGTGCACGACGAACGCGCCGATGCCTTCGGGCGGGATGTCGAAGCGCAGGACCAGCAGCGGCCCGGCGAGCACGAAGCTCGCGAACCACGCGATCCAGCCCCAGCGCGGCTCGCCGTCGCGCCCGCGGGGCCGCGCGATGCGCTCGATCGCCGCCGCGATCCCGGCGAGCGCCGGCAGCCACAGCCACGCGCGGCCGATCGAGGCGGCGAGCGCGCCGAGGTTCGTCGAGGCGGCCACGTCCTGGCCGCGCGTCGCGAACGCGCCGGGGCCGCCGTAGTCGCGCCGCAGGAACGCGTCGACGACGTCGGAGATGCCGTGAAAGCTCCCCCACGAGGCGGCGTGCACCGGCGCGACCACCAGGTACGCGTAAGTGCACAGGCCGAGCGCGCAGCCGCCGATCGCCGCCAGCGCTGCGATCGCCGCGCGCGCCGGAGCGGCGCTCGCGCGCGGATCGGTGACCGCCGGCGGGCGCCGTGCCTCGCGCGCGCCGCGCACGACCCCGAGCACCCCGACCGGCGCGACCAGCACGCACGTCACGTGGCCGCCGAGGCCCAACCCCGCGACCAACCCGAGCGCCGCGGCGCGCGCGATGCCGCGCAACGGGCCGTGCGCGGCGGCGAGCCACAGGATCGTCGCGACGACGAGCCCGTTGAGCGCGAACACCTCGGCCTCCGTGTACATCGTCATCACCAGCGGCGAGCCGGCGACGAATGCGCACGCGACGGTCGCGGCGAGCGGCCGCGCGCCCCACGCACGGCAAGCGGCATGCAGCATCGCGATCGATGCGGTGCCGATCAGCGCCGTCGCGATCGCCGCGGTGTGGGCCGGCGTCGTGGCCGGCAACCACGACAGCGCGCGCAAGCACAGCACGTACGTCGGATATCCCGTCGGATGCGCGGCGCCGCCGAGCGCGCCCAGCGTCGAGAACTCGGCGTTGTCGACGTCGACGACGTGGGCCGGCGCGAGCCAGACGTACAGGATGCCGACCGCGAGCACGAGCAACCCGCCGTGGTCGAACGCGATGCGAGCCGCGCGCCCCTGCAACGATCGCAGCATAGCCCAACCGTGTCATAGTCGCGGCATGGGGCGGATCCTCGTCGTCGACGACGAGAAGTCGATGCGCGAGTTCCTCGCGATCTGCTTGCGGCGCGAAGGCCACGAGGTCGCGCTCGTCCAGGATGGCGGCGAGGCGCTGTCGAGCCTGCGCGATCGTCCGTTCGATCTCGTGATCACCGACCTCAAGATGCCGGGCGAGGTCGACGGGCTCGCGATCCTGCGCGCGATCAAGTCGGGCGGCGTGCGGCGCGCCGAGTCGCCCGGCAAGACGCCGGCTCCGATCGATCCCGAGGTCGTGCTCGTCACCGCCTATGCGACGGCCGAGACCGCGATCGCCGCGATGAAGCTCGGCGCCTACGACTACCTGACCAAGCCGTTCCAGGTCGACGAGATCAACGCGGTGATCTCGCGCGCGCTCGAGAAGAAGGCGTTGCTCGAGGAGAACCTCGCGCTGCGCGATCGCGTCGCGGGCCGCGCGCGGCTCGGCAGCCTGATCGGCAAGAGCCGCGCGATGCAGAAGGTGTTCGAGCTGATCGGCAAGATCCACTCGGCGAAGACGAGCGTGTTGATCACCGGCGAGAGCGGCACCGGCAAGGAGCTGGTCGCGCGCGCACTGCACAGCGAAGGCTCGCGGGCCGACAAGCCGTTCGTCGCGGTCAACTGCGGCGCGATCCCCGAGGAGCTCATGGAGTCGGAGCTGTTCGGGCACAAGAAGGGCGCGTTCACCGGCGCGATCGCGGATACGCCCGGCCTGTTCAAGCAAGCCGATGGCGGCACGCTGTTCCTCGACGAGATCGGCGAGCTGTCGCTCGGCCTTCAGGTCAAGCTCCTGCGCGCGCTCCAGGAGCGCAAGGTCAAGCCGGTCGGCGCGTCCGAGGAGCTCGACGTCGACGTGCGCGTGATCGCCGCGACCAACCGCGATCTCGAGGCCGAGGTCGCGCGCGGCGCGTTCCGCGCCGACCTCTACTACCGGCTCAACGTGATCGAGGTCCACATCCCGCCGCTGCGCCACCGCCGCGAGGACATCCAGCCGCTCGCCGAGCACTTCCTGCGCCGGTTCGGCAACGAGCACGGCCGCATGCTGCGGATGTCGGCCGCCGCGCTGCGCCGGCTCGAGAGCTACGAGTTCCCCGGCAACGTGCGCGAGCTCGAGAACCTGATCGAGCGGTCGGTCGCGCTGTCGGCGGGCACCGAGATCGGCGCCGACGAGCTGCCCGAGCTGCGCGCGCCGCGGGCGCCGTCGCCGGAGGTCGCGGCGGCCCTGCCGGCCGAGGGCGTCGACCTCGATCGCCTGCTCGCCGATTACGAGCGGATGTGGGTCCAGCGCGCACTCGAGCAAACCAGCGGCGTGAGGAAACGTGCCGCAGGCTTGCTCGGCATCAGCTTTCGTTCGCTGCGCTATCGCCTGGACAAGCTGGGCATCGAGCCCAAGGGCGAAGACGAGCCCGAGGACTAAGAACGGCACCGAGCCGTACAAAAAACGTCACTCGCTGCCGCCGGGCCATGTCTTGCCCGGAAGTTGCGCGCGGCACGGGCCTTGCTCGACGATTGCCGCACCAAGGAGGGTCCCTGATGAAGAAGAAGCTCGCCGGTTTCACCCTGATCGAGCTGATGATCGTCGTCGCGATCATCGGCATCCTCGCGGCGGTCGCGATCCCCGCGTTCCTCGACTACATGAAGAAATCGCGCGCCACCGAGGCCGGCGAGCAGCTGAACGCGATCGGCAAGAAGCAGAAGGTGCTGTACGGCGAGCGCTCGCAGTTCACCGTCGGCACCACGGCCGCGATGTTGCCCTTGAACAAGGGCGCCGCGGCCGGCCTGTACTGCTGCGGCGGCGTCGGCGGTGGCCACGGCGTAGCGGGCCCTTCGGTCAACGGCAAGTGCACCGGCGATGCCACGCAGTTCACGGGCGACGGCACGTGGAAGGACATGAACTTCTCGATCGACGAGGAGACGTCGTACCAGTACAGCTACGCGGCCGCGGCCGGAAACGCGTATACCGCGTGGGGCTACGGCGACACCGACTGCGACGGCGTCGAGGGCGACTACACGCTGACCGGCTCGATCGACGCGTCGGGTAACCCGTCGGCGGTCCTGACCAAGCCGCTCGCCAACACGTACTAAGTCCGAGCGCACTCGAGCGTTCGCGCCGCCGCACGGCGGCGTTTTCGTTTTCGGCTACAGTCGCGTCATGAGGTCCTGGCTGGTCGTCGCGGGCGCGGTCGCCGCGCTCGGCGGTGCACGGCTCGCCGGGCTGGCGGCCGAAGCCGAGCGGCCGCACGAGACCGCCGCCGAGCCCTACGCGCCGTCGCCGGTGGCCGCGCCGATCGTGTTCGTCGGCTACCGCGAGGCCGCGGCCGATCTGATGTGGGTGCGGTTCCTCGGCTACTGGGGCAGCAACGACGCGACGTGGCAGGCGATCGCCGGCGTCGTCGACGCGGTGATCGCGCTCGATCCGAAGTTCAAGCGCATCTATGTGAGCGGGGCGCACGCGATGATGATCGCGGAGTACGGCGTCGGCCAGGACACGTTCCTGCACGCGATCGACGTGCTCGAGCGCGGCGCCGCGGAGTTCCCCGACGACTACAAGATCCCCGAGCTCGCCGCCGAGATCTACACCGGTGACCTCAAGACGACCGATCCCGCCCTGCGCCGCGCGTGGGACGAGAAGGGCACGAGCTGGATGGAAAAGGCGCTGCGCAAGCCGGGCGCGCCGGCGTGGGCGGCGACCTGGGCGGCGCACATGCGCACCAAGCTCGGCCAGCAGCAGCAGGCGATCGCGAACCTGCGCGAGATGATCCTGCTCACCGGCGACATCGACGCGCGCAAGCGCATGCTCGACAAGCTGGCCGAGCTCGAGCACTCCGACTCGGCGGAGCTCGCGTCGGAGATGTACGCCGAGCAGCACGCGTTCGAGTCGGCGTGGCATGCCGAGCGCCCGAAGCTGCCGCGCACCATGTTCGTGTTGCTCGGCGCCCGGCTCCAGCCCGGCTTCGACCTCGACGACCTCGCGACGGGCGGCCACGACCTGTTCGGAGCCGACCGCGACGCGAGCGCTACTTCGGAAGACGATCCGAGTAGTCCTTGATCATCTTCGACGGGACGTCGGAGGACACGTTCACGTTGAACGTCTCCTTGATCGAGAACTCGTTGTTCACGAGCGTGACGCGGTGCGGGCCGGCGTCGAGGTCGGGGAACTTGTGCGGCGTCGTGAACCCGCTGTCGCTGCCGTCGATGTAGATCTGGCACGGCGGCTTCGAGCTCAGCAGCAGCACGCCCTTGCCTTTCGGCACGTCCGGCTTGGGGAGATCGGGCTTCGGCGTTTCGGGCCGCGGCGTCGGGGTCTCGGCGTGCGTGATCGTGGTCGTCGGGTGCGACTCGCCGTGGTCCGGGCGCGTCACCGGGCCGGTCGGATGCGCGACGACCGTCGGATGCTGCTCGGGCGTCGGCGTCGGCGTCGGCGTCGGCGTCGGGGTCGTCACGCCGCCCGCCTTCTCGAGCTCGACCGCGATCTTCTCTTCGAGCTGCCCGGAGAACACGATCGGGCGGTTAGCCGACACGAAGCCGGTCTTCTCGAACAGCACCTGATACGTCTTGCGCGGATCGAGCTGGGTCTTCTGCGGCGACGCGCCGAGAGGCTGGCGCTGGCCGTCGACGATCAGCGTGACGGTCGCGCCCGGCGGCGTGCTGTCGAACTCGCCCGTGATCGACAGCGGCGTCAACGTGATCTCGACCTTCGGCGCCTTGCCGGTCTCGACCGTGACGGCCTGGTTCTGGCTCATGAAGCCGGGCGGCGCGTCGATCGCGACCTGATGCACGCCCGGCGCGATGCCGCGGATGCGCGACGGCAGGCGATCCTTGCGGGCCTCGCCGTCGAGCCGCCACGTCATCGTTCCCGCCGGCGTCACGTAGAGATCGAAGCCCGTGTTCGGATCGGCCGGCGCGACCGGCGGCGGCGGCGCGCTGCCGCTGCCCGGAGTGTCGACCTCGGCCGTCTGCGGCTTCTTGCCGCCGCCGCTCGTCGCCGCGATGATCACGACGACGAGGATGACGGCGAGCGCGGCACCGCCGACCGCGAGGTAGAGGATGCTCGAGCTCTTGCGCTTGTGCTGGAGCATCCCCGATCCGAACGACGACATCGGATTGGCGAACATCGGATCGGCGTGCTGGAACGGCACCGACGCCGAGACTTCGTGCGCCGGCATCGGCGGCGCCATCGGCATCGCGTCGGCCATGCCGAACGCCGGCTGCGGCCGCGGCGGCGTGCCCGGAATCGCGGCCGCGATCGCACCGTTCGCTCCGTTCATCGGCGCGGGCGCGCCCCAGTCGCGCCCGGTCGACACCAGCGACGACAGATCCGGCCCCGAGCCCGCGCCCGGAGCCGGCGCGTGGCCGGTCAGCGTGGACGCGGGCGACGGCTGGAGCTGGAGGGTCGGCGTGGCCGGCGTCGCCACCGGCTGCGGCGACCCTTGCGCCTGGAACGGCGCCGGCGCCGGCGTCGGGGGCGCGGCCAGCGGCAGCACCGGCTGCTTGCCCGAGCCGGTGCGGCGCTTCGGATCGTCCTCGGGGTTGTCGTAGATCTGCGTCTCGAGCTCGTCGTCGTCCCACGCGAGATCGCCCGAGTCCTCGCGCTTGGCCTTCTTCGCGATCGGCGCGGTCGGCAGCTGCTGCGAGACGCGCACGCCGGCGGTCGGCGGTGGCGGCGGCGGCTTCGTCATCGACTGCGTCGACTTGCGCACCGGCGCGGTCGTCGTCGGCGGGCGCGTCCCGGCCGGCGCGCGTGTCGCGCCGCTCGCCGCCGGCGCCATCTCGGGCGGCGGCTTGAGCTGGCGATAGCTCTCGAGCTTCGCGCTCTCCTCTTCGATCTCGCGGCCGAACGTCTTCTTCATCCAGCCGGCGAGATCCTTGCGCGAGTAGAACTCGCCTGCCGTGTAGACGAACGCCTGCAGCTCGTCGTGGAGATCGATCGCGTTCGCGTAGCGCTCGTCGGGATCCTTCGCGAGCGCCTTGAGCACGATGCGCTCGAGCTCGTCGGGGATGCGGCGGTTGTACGTCGACGGCGGCAGGATCTCGACGTTGCGCACCTTCTCGAGCGTCGAGAAGTCGCTCTCGCCGACGAACAGCCGCTCGCCGGTGAGCAGCTCGTAGAGCACGATGCCGCACGAGAACACGTCGCTGCGGCGATCGATCGGAATGCCGCGCACCTGCTCGGGCGACATGTAGCCGAACTTGCCCTTGAGGATGCCCGCCTGGGTCTTCGAGCCCTTGCCGGCCGCCTTCGCGATACCGAAGTCGATGATCTTCACCTCGCCTTCGAACGAGACGAGGATGTTCTGCGGCGACACGTCGCGATGGACCAGCTGCAGCTCGCGGCCCGCGGCGTCGCGCTTGTTGTGCGCGTAGTCGAGGCCCTCGCAGACCTTCATCACGATGAAGCACGCCTGCGACGTCGGCATCGGCTCGCCGAGCTGGCGGCAGCGATCGAAGATCGCGCGCAGGTCGCGGCCGTGCACGTGCTCGAGCGCGATGAAGTAGCTGTTGTCGACGACGCCGAGGTCGAAGATCTGCGCGATGTTCGCGTGATTGAGCTGCACCGCGAGCTTCGCTTCGTCGATGAACATGCGGATGAACTCTTTGTCCTCCGCGATGTTCGGGAGAATGCGCTTGACCGCGACCAGCCGCTCGAAGCCTTCGACGCCGAACGCCTTCGCACGGAACACCTCGGCCATGCCGCCGACGTTGATCCGCTCGAGCAGGTAATACTTGCCGAAAGGAGTCGGCTTCTTCACGATGCTGCGGATCCGTTCCCCTGTTGGGTGGGACCCTATCGGATTTTACTTCCTTGGGCCATAAGGATCCTGCCCTGGAAGTGGGAGGTTTCCTTACTAATTCTGCGTCAGCGCCTGGGCCGGCTCCAGCCGCGACGCCTTGCGGGCCGGCAGGTAGCCCCCGATGACCGCAAACGCGGCCGCGCAGGTCAGCCCGCCCAGCACGATCCACCACTTGAAGTGGAACCAGCTGTCGGGCTTGAACGGGAACCGGGCGACGCGGTGCGCGGACCACCAGTCGACCCCCCGGCCGATCCCCAGGCCGAGCAGGATGCCGAGCGCGCCGCCGATCAGGCCGATCAGCGCGGCCTCGCCGAGCACGACGAGCAGCACGTCGGCGCGGCTGGCGCCGACCGCGCGCAGGAGGCCGAGCTCGCGGCGGCGCTCGCTGATCTGCATGAAGAAGTTGTGGCCGATGTTGATCGCCGAGATCACGATGATGACGATCGAGATCCCGACCAGCAGGAGCCGGATGTAGAAGATCGCGGTCGCGAACTTCTCGCCGAGCGAATCCTCGAGGCGGAGGTCGAGATCGTCCTGCAGCCACTGCGCGAACACGGCGATGTCGTGGCGGTCCTTGAGCTTGACGATGATCGACGAGTACGCCGTCGCGGCTTCCTGGCCGAGGTACTCGCGGTTCCAGCGCTCGATGTACTGGATCGGCATGGTCATGCCGATCGGCATCGCGTGCGGCGAGATGCCGACGAGCACGGCCTCGACGCGGCGAGGCGGCCGCTTGAGCTGCGTGTTCGAGCCGGCGACCGTCGTCGAGCCCAGGCCGATCGAGAACCGCATCGCCGACAGGCCGCCGCGCGCGGTGACGAACTTGACGAAGTCGACGTCGGCGATCGGCAGGCCGTGCGACTTCGCGAACTGGCCGTTGTAGACCTCGATCATCGCCGGCGACATCACGATCGGCACGCGGTGATGGCAGCGGTGGTCGACCTCGTCGCAGTAGTAGCGGTCGGGCTCGGGGCACGGGTTGTAATACAGCGGGTGGCCGTCGACCATGACCGGCTTGCCGTCGGCGTCGAGCTGGGGGCCGCCTTGCTTGCCGGCGATCGGCGCGCGCGGCGACTGGATCACTTCTTCGGTCGGATCGGGCAGCGGCGGAACGCACTGCACGCGGTGCGGGTCGGTCGCGTCGCCGTCCCAGTCCTTGAACAGCTCGCTGATGCGCGGGTCCTTGTCGTTGGCGACGAACTCGGGCGCGATGCCGTCGGCGAAGCCACCGACCTCGAACTTGAGGTCGTTGTTCTCGAAGTCGCCGCGGCCGAACGCCGGGAACACCAGGTTCATGCGCGGGACCACGGCCTGCTTGTCCTCGGGATCGACCTCGGGCCGCGCCTTGATCTTCTGGACGATCGCGTCGTCGAGCTTCTTCGAC
Organism: Kofleriaceae bacterium; assembly: GCA_035500135.1. GTDB lineage: Bacteria > Myxococcota_A > Polyangia > Haliangiales > Haliangiaceae > JABFXX01. The sequence continues at coordinate 7,592 of DATJXL010000046.1, read as the reverse complement.
ATGTCCTTGCCGAGCAGCGACACCTGCGGCGCGACGACCTGGACCTGCTCGACCGGGAAGATCTTCTCGAGCACGGCCGCCACCTGCTCGGTCGACGCCAGGAACACGACGAATGTCGCGATGCCGATCACGATGCCGAACGCCGACAGGATGAAGTGCCGGCTCGACCGCATGGTGTTGCCGACGACCATGCGCGACCAGTTGCCGATCGGCATCACGCGAGGGACCTCGCTGCACTACGCTTCCTCATCCCGCGGGCCCTCCGCCGGCCACGGCGAGCGCCTCGTCGGTGGTCTCGACGATCATGCCGTCGCGCATCGCGATCACGCGCTTGGCGACGCTCGACACGCGGCGCTCGTGCGTGACGATCAGCAGCGTGACGCCGTCCTTGGCGTTGAGCTCGCGGAAGAACTCGATCACTTCCTTGCCGGTCTCGGAGTCGAGGTTGCCGGTCGGCTCGTCGCACAGGAGCAGCTTGGGCTGGCCGAACAGCGCGCGCGCGATCGCGACGCGCTGCTTCTGCCCGCCCGACAGCTCGCCCGGCTTGCGCTGCGCGAAGTCGGACAGCCCGACCCGGCGCAGCGACTCCTTGCCGCGCTCGACGATGTCGCCGTTCTTGCGCGAGAACGACGCCGGCAGCACGACGTTGTCGAGCACGCTCAGGTGATCGAGCAGGTTGAACGCCTGGAACACGAACCCGATCGACTCGTTGCGCTGCTGCGCGCGCTTGGAGTCGCTCGCGCGCTGCGTGTCCATGCCGAGCACCTCGACCTCGCCCGCGTCGGGGTGGTCGAGGCCGCCGATGATGTTGAGCAGCGTCGACTTGCCCGAGCCGGACTGGCCGACGAGCGCGATCAGCTCGCCTTGCTCGACGTCGAGGCTGATCCCGCGCAGCACCTGCGTGCGCGCGGCACCGGCGCCGTAGCTCTTCGTCACGTCGCGTAAGCGGACGACCGGAGGGGGAGCCACGGCGCGAACCCTACCCCACACTACTTTCGGTTGCCAGCCAGCTGCAGCACGAGCGCGCTGCCGTCGAGCGACAGGCCGACATGGAGATCTTGCCAACGTGACAGCTCGGCGACGAGCGCGTTGAAACGCGGCACGCCGAGGGTATCGAGCATGCCGGACCACACCGAGGTCGGAAGGACCTGCGGGTGCAGGTCGAGCGCGACGAGCGGTGGCTCGCCGGCCGGCCGAGCGCCCGCGACGACTTGCTCGAGCATGCCGTCGCCGATCGCGGCGAGCGCGACGTGATCGTCCAGGAAATAGTCGACCGAACCCTTGGTCGGGATCGAGATGCGATGGCCATGGAGCGAGCCGAAGTCGCGATCGTGCTCGAGCATCCGGCGCATCGGCACGCGATCGAGCACGGAGGCGATGGCCTTGTTGTTCGCGAGGTCGAGCGCGACCGCGCCGCGGCCGTCGAGCGGATGCTCGGGATCGATCGCCGACAGCAGCCCGATCCGCCCGGCGCGCACGCCGGCCGACGTCAGCATCGACAGGTCGCCACCGGTGATCGCCGCGCACGGCGCGAGCCACGCGACGACCGCGTTCAGATCGACGTTGTCTTGCACCGCGATCGGCGCCGACGCGAACGTGGTCGCCCAGCCAGCCGGCGGCGGCAGCAGCGCGTGCTGGACCTCGGAGGACGCCGGGCCGAGCTCGAACGACACCCGGGCGTCGACGTGATCGAGGCCGCCGTCGAACGCGAACCCGATGCGCTGCACCGGCTCGACCAGCTTCGCGCACGCGAGCGCGGCACCGGCGCGCGGGCCGAGCCGTGCGAGCAGCCCGTGCGGATCGACGAAGCCGATCAACCTGCCCCCGCCGGCGCGCAGCTTGCCGGCGAGCTCCATCGCGAACCGCCAGTGCTCGGCCCACGACGCCGCGCCGGGCGAGTGGCTGTGCTCGAACCAGTCCGAGCCGACGGGCGATCCGGGCAGCGTGACGTGCACCCACAACCAGTCGTGGTCGATGCTCCACGACACCGAAACGTCGCCGAACGCGTGCGTGCAGATGTTGTTCGGACACGGTGCGGGCGCGAACGGCGCGAACAGCTTCTGCGTCTTGTCCGGCGCGGCGAGGTGAACGACGACCGTGGGATCGAGTCCTTCCGAGAACAGCGCGACGCCGCCGTCGACGTCCACGCCGGCGTCGGTCGCCTGTGCGAGCGCCGCCTTGACGTCGTCCGCCGACGCGATCCCGGCGGCCGCGCCCTCGAGCGCGTGCAGGCTCTTCGCCGTGAACACGTAGGTCGGCTGGGCCGGGATCCAGCGCGTCGCGCCGAACTCGGGGGCGATCGCCGGCGGCCCGGGCGGCTTCGGTGGAGCGGACTTACCGCCGCAAGCGGCGGCCACGAGCAGCAAGCCGGACAGGGTGCGCATCGCGGCAATACTTGCACGCAACCTTTCCGCGCGCTGGTCGATAAGCCCGGCATGCGTTGGCACGGATTCGGGTATCCTGCGAGAACCACATGAGCTCGGTCGGCGGCCCAGGCGGCATCGGCGGTCCGAAAGGCCCGCACGGCCCCGGCGCGACCGAAGGCGCCGGCGAAGCGGACGAGATCGGCGAGTCGGCCGAGGTCGAGCGCGGCGAGCGCGCCGGCGCGGGCGAGCTCGATCGCATCGCGGCCGACGTCGCGGCCGGCAAGCTCACCGCGCGCGAGGCGGTCGACCGCATGGTCGACCAGATGGCGGGCAGCCAGCACCTCGAGCCGGGCGAGCGCGCCGAGCTGCGCGAGCTGTTGACCGAGCTGGTCGCCAACGATCCGTACCTGTCGGGGCTGCTCGGCCGGATCTGACCGTCAGTAGACCGAATCGCCGACGAAGATCGCGCCCTGCTTCGAGCCGGGCGGGCCGACGAACTGCACCGCCTGCGAGCCGTTGCCGTCGATCGGCACCATCGAGAACGGGCGGGTCATCGGCCGGCCGTCGCCATCGTGAAAAGACGCGATCACCATGATGTTGCCGGCGCGCGGCGCGGTGTTGTGCAGCGTGCCCTGCACGACGATGCGGCCCTGGTCGACGAGCTGGCGCTGCTCGCCGACGCTCGCCGGCGGTGGCGACGCCGGCGCGGTCGCGCCGCGCACGAACAGCTTCGCGCCCGCGGCCGTCGGCCGCGGCTTGTGCTCGCGATCGACCAGCGCGAACGTGCGCTGCTCGCCCGCCGGGATCCACAGCGACTGCGCGCGCAGGTCGCCGACCTTGCCGCCCGACGCGTCGTCGAGCTCGCCGGCGAGCGTGACGTAGGCGCCGTCGCCCGCGTCGTTCGCGGCGTCGACGAGCACGAACGTCGCCTGCTCTTCCCACTTGCCCTCGCCGACCGTGTCGGTGCGCAGGCGGGCGTTGTCGATCACGTGGATGCGATCGTGGTCGAGCTCGTGCGACTTGCTGCCTTCGCACGCGACAACTGCGAGCCCCACGAGCACGAGCGCGATCCTGGTCATCCCTTAGGCAAGCTTAGAGCAGCTCGTCGGGATTGCCATAGGCTCCACCGCCCGCAGCCGTTCGAGCTCACGCCGCGCGGCGCGGCCCGGTGCCGACGTACATGCGCAGGACCTCGCGGACCTGCGGCGGCAGCTCGAGCTCGCTGGTATCGAACGAGGCGACCGCGGCCGCGAGCGTGGCGACGCGCTCTTCATCGGTCGCGCGCTTGTCGATGATCACGCGGTAGGCGCCCTTGACGCGGCACAGCCCGCCGCGCAGCCCCGTCGAGATGCCGCTCGTCTGCAGCGGCTCGTAGCTGACCTTGATCCCGAGCTGGTCGGCTGCGCCTTCCAGGAGCTCGAGCATGACTTCTGGCTTCATCGTCGGAAGCCACACTATCAGCCCCGATCGGGAGCGCAACTATCTTACGCGGCAGGGATCGTCACGCGAAACAGCGCACCGCCCAGCTCGCTGCGCTCGACGGAGATCTGCCCGCGGTGCTGCTCGACGATGTTGCGCACGATCGGCAGCCCCAATCCGGTGCCCTTGCCATCGGGTTTGGTCGTGAAGAACGGCTCGAAGATGCGTTCGCGGTGATCTTCGGGCACGCCCGGGCCGGAATCGGCCACCTCGAGCACGATCGCGCCGGCCTCGCCCTTGCGCGCGCGCACCGCGACCTTGCCGCCGTCGACCCCGCGCGCTTCGGTCGCGTGGACCGCGTTCGTGATCAGGTTGATCAGCACCTGCTCGAGCTGGCCGCCGACCGCCTGCACGATGGGCAGCTCGGGATCGAGATCGACCGACAGCGCGATGCCGCCGCGCTCCACGAGATGCTCGCAGATCGACACCGACTGGCGCACGACGGCCGACAGATCCACCGCCTCGTGCTCCCTGCCGCTCGGCCGCGCGTACTGCACGAGGTCGCGCGAGAATCGCAGGATCCGCTGCGCGCTCGCACCGATGCGGCGCAGCTTCTCGATGTCGGCCGCGTCGCCGCCCGCGGCCTCGGCCTTGCGCACGAGGTACTCGGCGTAGACCGTGATCGACGTCAGCGGGTTGTTGAGCTCGTGAACGACGCCCGCCGCGAGCTCGCCGAGCGTGGCGAGCCGCTCGGCGCGCACGATCTGCTGCTGCAGGAGATCGACCTTCGATTGATCCTGGCCGATCGCGACGATCGCGTCGATCGGGCCGCCCGGCTGGCCGGCGCGGCCGACCGGCGCGACGCTCCACACGGTGCGCACCGGCGCGCCGCGGCGCGTCGGCAGCATCACCGTGATCGCGGCGTGGTGCTGGCCGGAAAGCGCGGCGGCGAACAGGGTGGTCAGCTGCGGGCGCTGGTCGGCCGGGATGAAGTCGCGCACGTCGCGGCCGAGGATGTCGTCGCGCGTCGCGCCGGTCAGCTCGAGCAGCGCGCGGTTGCACACCGTGATCCGCCACGACCGATCGATGCCGATGATCAACGCGTTCGCGCTGTCGAGCAGGCGCGCCTGGTAATCGCGGAGGCCGCTCGCGTCTTCCTGCAGCCGAAGCGTGCGCAGCGCGATCGACAGCCCGTTCGCGATCGGCGCGATCGCGGCCTCGTCGTGCGCGGCGAGCTCGCCTTCCGCGCCCGGCGGATAGCCGACGTCGAGCACGCCGTACAGCTCGCCGCCCGCGGCCAGCGCGATCGCGAAGCCGGTCGCCATGCCGGTGAACGGCGAGTCCCAGCGCTCGCGCGCGGTGAGCCGTGCGCTGGCCGCGACCGCGCTCTTCAAGCGCGCGCGATCGAGCGCCGGCTGCGTCAGCGTGACCCCCTCGCCCGCGGCGTGATCGCGCAGCGGCGCGCCGCGCACGTACGCGCGCGCCGGATCGCGCGTGCGCAGATCGAGGGCGCGAATCGCGAGCGCGCGGCCGGGCAACAGCTTCGCGAGCACGCCGAGCACGCGCTCGGCCGCGACCGATTCGCTGGTCGCGAACGGCAGCTCGGCGCCGAGCTCGCGCAGCACGGCGAGCACGGCGGCGTCGGTCGGCGCGACGAGGCTCACGGCTTCACGCCTCCCGAGCGGTCGGCGAGCGCACCGAGATCGGCGAGCGACGGCGTGTTCTGCGGATCGGCCGGCGGCGGCGCGTCGGGCGGCGGCGCGACCGCGGAGAACTCGCCGGTCTTGCTGTCGTCGGGGCTCTCGACTTGCACCGGAATCGCTTCCATCGAATCGGCGGCCGCGCGATCGAGATCGAGCATGCGCGCGCTGCCGACGTAGTCGGTCGTCTCGTACTTCGTGATGCGGCCGATCTTCTTGACGATGCCGGCCATGCGCTCGGCTTCGGCGAGGATCACGCCGACCGCGCGCTGGTGCGGCGCCTCGGCCGGCGACTGGCGCTGGATGAGCTGGGCGTAGCCCATGATCGACGTCAGCGGCTGGTTGAGCTCGTGCGCGGCCGCGCCGGCGAGCTCGGCGACGAGCGCCTGCTTCTCCGACAGCTGCAACTTTTGTTGTGCATCTAGCAGGCGCTGCTCCATGCGGATGCGTTCGCGCAGGTCGGCGAGGATTCCGACGGTCGCGACCTCGCGTTCGCCTTCGTACACGATCGACGCGGTGAGCGAAACCGGCACGGTCTCGCCGCTCGCGATCCGCACCTCGCGGCGGGTCTGCTCGAGCCGGCCGACGCCGCCGTACGACGTCGAGCGCAGCATGCGCATGATCTGGCGCGCGCCGCCTTCTTCGTACAGCTCCCACACCGGCTTCGCGCCGATCACGTCGCGCGCGCGGAACCCGAACAGCCGCTCGGCGCCCTGGTTGAACAGGATGATGTTGCCGCGCAGGTCGGCGGCGATGATCGCGTCGACGGTCGAGTCGATCAGGCGCTCGAGGAATTCCTTCGTCGACCGCAGCTCGGTCTCGAGCGCGCGCTCGGCGGTGACGTCGCGGAAGGACAGGATCACGGCGCCGGTGCCGGCGAGCACGGTCGACGTCGACACGCTCGCGCACACCGGCGTGCCCGACGTGGTCGTGACGTCGAGATCGAACGACTCGACGTTGACGCCGGCGAGCACGCGGGCGATCGCGCCCTGGATCAGCGTGCGCTGCTCGCTCGGCACGAGATCGACGAGCTCGCTGCCGAGCAAGCCGTCGCGCGCGAAGCCGGTGATGCGCTCGGCTGCGCGATTGACGAACAGGATGCGGCCGGCGTCGTCGAGCACGACCACGCCGTCGGCGCCCGCTTCGAAGTGCTCCTTCAGCGAGTCGATGCCGCGCAGCCGGCGCTCGGCCTCGTAGCGCGCGCGAGAGATGCGGTGCGTCTGGTCGCGCAGGCTCTCGAGCACGGCGCCGTGGCGCAGGTGCGCCGCGGTGATGCTCGCGATCAGCTTGCCGAGCTCGACGCCGCGCGGACCGACGTGCGAAAGCCCGGGCACGTGCTTGCGCAGCAGGATCGCGCCGAGCGAGCGCGCGCGCCATTGCACGGGGAACACCGCGATCGCGTGGACGCGGCGGGACGCCAGGTTCTCGGCGATCGACGCGACGAGCGGATGCGCCTGCGTGTCTTCGATCAACAGCGGCTGGCCGGAGCGCATCGCCTCGGCGACCTCGGGGTACTCCGCGATCACGAGCGTGAAGCGCGACAGCGGCTCGGCGTCGCTCGCGGCGATCACGAACGCGTGGTCGCTGCCCTCGATGTGCGCGACGAGCGACGCGCGATCGAACGCGAGCACCTGCGCGGTCAGCTGGAGCACCTGCACGAGCGCCTCGGCGTCGTCGCCGGCTGCGGTGAGGATGTCGTTGATGCGCGCGAGCGCCTGCGCCCCGGCCGCGTCGCGGCGCGACAGCCGGGCGAGGTTGCGGCAGCGCGCGGCGAGCACCGCCGACACGACCGGCAGCGTCGCGACGTCGGTGGCGCCCGCAGCGAGCGCCTGCGCGATCGCGGTGGCGGGAATCGCCGGCACGATCGCGAGGATCGGCACGTCGGCGAGCAGCGGCACTTCGCGTGCCTGGCCGATGATCTCGACGACGTTGTCGCCGCCGACCACGAGCAGCGCGGGAAGCGCATCGCGCGCGCTGATCTGCGTCGCCGCGCGTGCCGCCAGCCCGCTCGCGACGAGCTGCGCGACGATCGCGGCGCGCTCCTGGTCGCTGCCGCCGAGGACGACGATCGGGTTGGGGTCCACGCCATCCACACCGTATCGCAGAC
>DATJXL010000045.1:0-2636 GCA_035500135.1 Kofleriaceae bacterium | reverse complement strand
CCGACCGCGACGGCGGCAGGGCCGGGCGTGCTCGCCTGCACCGCGAGCGAGTCGGTCGTGCTCGGCTGCTCGATCGCGGCGACCTGCTTCACCGCGTCGCCGCTGCCGCCGCCGTTGCCGCTGCCGCTGCCGCTGCCGCTGCCGCTGCCGCTGCCGCTGCCGCTGCCGCTGCCCGCTGCCGATCCCGAAGCCGAAGCCGAAGCCGAAGCCGATCCCGAAGCCGTAGCCGTAGCCGCACCCGGATCCGCCGCCGCCGCCGTCGCCGCCGCCGCGACCGCCGCCGCCGCCGCCGCTATGCCGACCACGCGCTTCACGTCTACTCCGCCACCGCGAGCTTGCTCTTGCACGCGGGCAGCTCGTCCGCGGTGAGAAAGCCGCTATCGACGAGCAGCGGCTTGACGTTCTCGGCCGTCACGACCTCGACGCGCACCGCCGCGACCGGCACCGGCTTGCCACCGAACACGATCGTCGCGGGTGCCGCCGGCGTCTCGCCGTCGTACATCTTCTTCGCGACCTCGGCCGCGGTGCGCGCGAGCGGCTGGATGTCCTTGAGCACCTCGATCGACTGCTTGCCCTCGCACACGTAGTTCACGTTCGCGGCGTCGGCGTCGGCGCCGGCGATGAACACGTGCGTGAGCCCGGCGGCCGCGATCGCCTGCACCGCGCCGCGCGCCATGCCGCTGTTGTTGGCGAGGATCGCGTCGATGTGGCCGCCGGTGCGCGTGAGCGCGTCCTCGACCGTGCGCAGCGCCTGCTCTGGCGACCACGCGCTGTGGTTCTGCTTCATCACGATCTCGATGTCGCCCTTCGCGACGTACGGCGCGAGCGTGTCCTCGTAGCCGCGCGTGATCTCGGTCGCGACCGAGTGGCCGGCCTGGCCCGACAGCAGCACGTACTTGCCCTTGCCGCCGGTCGCCGCGATCGCGGCCTGCGCCTGCAGGACGCCGACCTTGTAGCTGTCGTGCGAGACGTAGTAGTCGAGCTCGGGCGACACGATCGCGCGGTCGTACGCGATGATCTTCGCGCCGTGCTCGTGCGCGAGCCGCACGTAGCTCGACGCCGCCTGCGAATCGGTCGGCTGGATCACGATCACCTTCGCGCCCTGCGTCAGCGCGTCCTCGACCTGCGCGATCTGCTTCGCGTTGTCGTTGTCGGCCGCGAGCGTGATCGTGCGCAGCCCGAGCTCCTTCGCGCGCGCCTCGAAGTACTTGACGTCTTTCTGGTAGCGCTCTTCCTGCAGCGTCGACAGCAGGAACGCGACCTGCGGGGTTTGTTTTGCCTTGCAGGCGAACAGCGACAGCAACACGGCAAGCGAGACGAGGCGAGTCACGAGCGTTTCCCTTTCGACACGACGTCGATCAGCACGGCGGCGAGCAAGATCGTGCCGGTGCAGACCAACTGCCAGTTGGAATCGATGGCGAGCAGGTTCATCCCGTTCGCGAGCGTGGTGAACACGAGCGTGCCGAGCACGGTGCCGGCGACCGAGCCGCGGCCGCCCGACAGCGACGTGCCGCCGATGACGACCGCGGTGACCGCGTCGAGCTCGAGCAGGTTGCCCTGGCTGCCCGGCGTGACGCTGTTCGTGCGCGCCGCGAGCAAGAGGCCGGCGACGGCGGCGAGCGCGCCGACGATCACGTACGCGACCAGCGTCGCGCGGCGGACGTCGATCCCGCTGAGCTTCGCGGCCTCGGGGTTGCCGCCGATCGCGTAGAGGTGGCGGCCGAACCGCGTGCGCGAGGTGACGACGACGCCGGCAAGCGCGACCGCGGCGGCGACGAGGACGACGACCGGCATGCCGCTGCCGCCGAACACGGCGAGCACGAGCGCGGCGAGCACGACCTGGCCGCTGGCGCGGATCGCGACCGCCGCGGTGGTGAGCGGCTCGAGCCCGAGCGCGCGACGGCGCATCGCGTCGCGCAGGGTGATCGCGAGCCCGCACGCGAGCACCGCGAGCACGATCGCCCACGTCGCGGCGACCGGCGCGCGGCCGTTCAGGAACGCGAAGTCATCGCCCATCGTCAGGCTCTGCGCGTGCGACAGCACCAGCGCGCCGCCGCGATAGGCCTTGAAGCCGGCGAGCGTGACGACGAACGCCGGCACGCCGAGCCACGCGATCCAGGCGCCGTGCCACGCGCCGATCGCGGCACCGCACGCGAGCGCGGCGGCGATCGCGACCGGAACGGGCAGGCCGAGCTTGGCGTGCACGAGCGCGGCGACGGTGCCGGTGAGCGCGACGGTCGCGCCGACCGAGAGATCGATGCCGCGGATCAGCACGACCATCGTCATGCCGACGGCCACGACCAGCAGCACCGCGCTCTGCGCGAGTAGCATCGCGATGTTGCCCTGCGTGAGGAACGTGTTGCGCGTTGCCGGCAGGAGCGCGAGCGCGGTCCACAGCGCCGCCAGCACGCACGCGAGGATCGACGCCGACGCTCCGGCGCCGCGCGGCGCGCGGCCGAGGCTCTCACGTGCGAGCCGCATCGGCGACTCCCATGTGTTGCTGCGCCATCGCGGCGGCGACGGTTCCGACCGCGAGCTGCATGATCGCGAGCTGCGTGATGTCGGTGCCGGCGAGCTCGCCCGCGAGCTTGCCCTCGCGCAGGACGAGCACGCGATCGGCGAGTCGCAGCACCTCG
>DATJXL010000044.1:0-20823 GCA_035500135.1 Kofleriaceae bacterium | reverse complement strand
TGTCGAAGCTCACCTGATTGTCGGCATCGAGCTTCGGTGCCTCGAGTGACGCGTAGGCGATGCGATTGATGACGGTCGCGTAGAACGAGAAGAACTCGGCCTCGGTCATGTCGGCGGGAATCGCGACGCCGGCGAGGATCTGGCGGCCGACGTCGAGGCCGACGCGCGCGACCGCCTCGCCGATCACGCGCTGGCCCTCGGCACCGAACGCCGCCTCGGCCGCGCGCAGCGCCTCGACGAGCGCCATCGCCTGCATCGTTCCCCACTGCCACAGCGTCGCCGGATCGAAGTCCGTCTTGGCGAGCACGTCGTCGCGCAGGCGCGTCAGCCCCTTCGCGTACGGCTGGTTGAAACGGAAGTCTTTCCAGCGCGGCTCGACGCGATGTTCCCAGTGGGCCATATGCCCCACCTATATCGAGTTCTGATACGCTGCGCAGCCATGAAGAACTGGGCGTGTATAGGTATCGCGTGGTGCGTGGTCACGGCGTCGCAGGTGGTGGCGGCGGAACCCCTCAGCGATGACGAGATGAACGTCGTCCCGCCGGAGGGGCAGACCGAGGCGGCGACGTTCCGTGGTCGGCCCGTGTGGTGCCCGAAGAGGTTTCCCGGCGAGGTGTTCGACAAGGGGCGGCTGCGGCGGCTGATGATGGCGTTCCAGGGCGGGTACCACATCGAGACCAGCGAGGTCCTCGAAGCGGCCGAGCAGGTGTGCCAGTGGGCCGACGATCCGACGTGGCAGAAGCAGACGATGTACCTCGTCCAGGCCTGGATGAACGTGCGCCACCTCTCGCAGGACGACGCCGAGAAGGAGATCACGGAATCGATCGCGAAGCTGCAGGCGGAGCGCATCGAGGCCGCGCGTCCCAAGACCGACGAGGATCGGATGGCGTTCCGCGACGACGAGATCGGGAAGATCGCCGCCGCGCCCGGAGTCGATACCGCGTCGATCACGACGCCGGTCCCGTGGTGCGACCGCGTCACGATCCCGAGCAGCGATCGCTGGGATACGAGCAGGATCGAACGCACGTTCAAGGCCGGGTACGAGCGCTATCTCGATCTCGACCAGTTCGCTCTGGCCGCGCTGCACGTGTGCCAGCGTCCCGGCGACCGCACCTGGAAGCTCGAGGGCCAGGCCATGGTCCAGGAGTGGATGAACATCACCGGCCTGTCGCAGGCCGAGGCCGTCGAGTCGTTGCGGTCGCGGATCCAGATCGACAAGTTCAAGGCGGAGCACGCGGCCCTGTGCAAGGGAATCGAGGTGCCGCCGGAAGCCGGCGGCGAGGCCGAGGTGGTCGGCAAGGCCGAGCGCGACGTGCTCGGCTGCAATGGCGCTCCGCTGTGGGAGGACCCGGGTCGCGTGGGTGGGACCGGCGTCGGCTTCTACCTCGACGAGGGGCTGAACCCGGAGCACGAGACGACCCGCCTGTACTGGCTGTTCCAGTACGTCGCCGGACCGTATGACGACGATCTCGGCGGCACCGACACGTTCAAGAATCGCGTGCTGCTGCACTACGCGGTCGCAGCGTGGGACTTCGAGCATATCGACAGCGCGGCGCTCGACCAGCAGCTGTCGGCGGCTCCGTACAACGACTACGCGCGCACGATCGCGCACGAGAGCGTCGGCAAGCTGCGCAACTGGCGCAAGCGCTACGAGGTCGCGATCGACAAGCTCGCGAAGGGCGACGAAGACTACAAGGCGATCCTGCGCGACGCGGCAAAGCAAGGGTTCGATGCCTGGCAGAAATCGATCGCGCCGTGGAAGGCGGAGGTCGATCGCGCGCACGCGTTCGAGAAGAAGCTGTCGGCGCCATCGCGCAAGGTGCTCAAGGGCTGCTCGGCGGATCTCACGAAGGACGTCGCGAAGCTGATCAAGTCGTACAAGCTCGCCGAGTACACGCCGCTTCGCACGAAGCTCGCGACCGATCCGATCGCCTCGATCCTGCTACCCGCGCTCGCGCTGTGTTACTCGGCCGAGGGCACGTACGGCATCCCGGGCGCGATCCAGGACATCATGCAGCACGCTCGCGACCTGCACGGCCCACGTGGCTACGCGTTCTACGCGATCATCGACACGTTCACGAAGGTCGCGAAAGATCGCCCGCGCCTGCGGATCGATCTTTCGAACTTCACGCCGCAATCGGAGTCGCTGCTGGGGCTCAACAAGGACTTCGATCTCTCCGGCGGGCTTCCCACCGATCCGGACAACACGTACACGAAAGGCGTCGTGCAATCGGTCGAGAAGACCGCCGATGGGCTCAAGGTGACGTTCAAGAAGGTCACCCTGAAGTTTCCCGACATGGCATGCACGGACGACACGAGCCATCCGCTGCGCGTCAACAGCGACGGTCGCATCGAGTACTACCGCAACTGCAAGGCGACCGGACGAATGCTGTCGCAGGACGAGACGTCGCCGCCGATCGTGATCGCGCCTGGCGCCGCGGCCGGCGTCAAGCCCGGCGTGTTCCTGGTCGCGGCGGGCGCTGGCGGCACCCACTACTATGTCGTCTATACGAAGCGGTCGTCTTCGGACAAGAAGCTGACGTCGTTCCTCGGCTTCCCGCTCTGATCGCGGCTACCTCGGATCGGGCAGGCCGCGCGACGGGGGCAGCGCGGCCTGGATGGCCTTGACGTTCGGCGCGTCGGGCCACGCCAGCCCGAAGCCGCGGCTCTTCCGCATCGCATCCGGCCGGACGCGATCGTCGAACGTCGAGTCCTTCGGGATCCTGACGTCGACCGGCACGACGGTCGCGAGCATCGGCATCGCGCCCCTGCCGGTCGCCATCGGATCGGCCGCGATCATGCCGCGGCCGTCGACGGTGAACAGCAGCTCGCGGAACGCCTTGCCGTCGGCGCGTAGCATGCAGTCCCACTTGCCGGGATGATCGACGAACAAGGTCTGCAGGCCCTTGTTCTTGGCGTCGTGCGGGCCGGCGACCCATCCGATATCCGCATCGATGTGCGACCACACGTAGCGCGTGCTCTTGCCGTCCTTCGTGCGCGGCTCGGCGACGATCGTCTGTAGCGTCGGCGCGTCGACGCGAGCGTCGTCGAGCTTCGCACCGTCGACCGTGCAGCGCAGCTTCAGATCCGTCACGCCGTCCATGTTGTGCGCGACCCACAGCGTGAAGTGCACGACCTCGAGCCCGTCGGGCGCGCGCGGAACGCGCAGCGCGTACGCGGATGCGAGCAGGTCGTCGGGCACGATCTGCCAGACCGGATCGCCGAAGCTCGTGAAGTGAACGACGTTGACCTTGAACGTGCGCAGCACGTAGTCGTTGCCGTCGCTGTCGTCGTGCATGACCAGATCGGCTTCGATCGGCCCGGCGGCTTTCGCGTGGTGGTCGCGGTCCTCGCACGTCACTTCCTTCACGCCCGCGTACACCGGCTGGTAGGTCTTGTTCCCCCAGTCGCACTTGAAGGTCGCGACGATCTTGCCACCCGACTTCCAGTCGAGCTGGAACCGATCCGAGCCCGGCTCGCTCTCCGGGACCGCCGTGTGCAACGCGACCTCGTAGCCGTCGCGCTGGCCGCTGATGCGCAGCTCGGTGAGCGCTTCCTCGATGAAGCGCGGCGGCGACTGATCCGCGCCGATCAGCCGCTTGCCTTTCGGATGCACGGCGACGGGATGCGCGTTCTCGTAGGCGGGCGGCAGCGCGGCGAGGACCGCCTTGACGCTCGGATCGTCCGGCCACGCGAGCCCGAAGGCGCGGCTCTTGCGCAGGAGGTCGGGCTTGATCCGCTTGTCGAGGCCGTTGTCCTTCGCGATGCGCACGTCGATCAGCGCGACGTTCGGCGCCAGCGGCGCGGCGCCCTTGCCCTGCTGCATCGCGTGCGACTGGATCCTGCCGTCGGCGTTCACCGTGAACAGGAACTGGCGGATGGTGACGCCGTCCTTGCGCAGGTCGCACGTGTAATCGCCGGGATGGTCTGCGAGGTAGGTGTCGTGGCTGCCCTTGCTCTTGCCGAACTTGAGCCCGTTCGCTTCGTACTGGACCTGCTCCCAGTGCCAGGTCTGGCGGTCGCCCTTCGGCGGCACGATGTCGGCTTCGATCGTGGCGTCGTTGCGGCTCTCGACCGAGCCGTCGAAATCGGGGAGCCGCGCTCCGCCGACGGTGCAGCGCAGCGTCGCGTGGAAGCTGGAGCTGTTCGCGATCCAGAACCGGAAGATCGGGACGTCGGTGACCTGGCCGTCGGAGCCGTGCCAGACGTACGCGGTCGCGAGCAGATCGTCGGCCGCGATCTGCCAGATCTTCGACGGCGCCCACTGGCGGACGTCGAGCTTGTACGTGCGCAGGAGGTACTGCTTGTCGTCCTTGTCGTCTTCGTAGACGAGACGGGCGTCGACCGCGCCCTTCGCGCTGATCGACTTGCCGCGGTACTCGCAGCGCGCCAGCGTCAATTCGCTTTCTTCGTCGTTCGAGACGTTGCACTTCACCGTCGCGAGCACCCTGCCGCCCTGCGTCCAGTCGAGCCGCACGCGGTCGCTCGGCGCCGCGCCGACGATCTCGGCCTGGGCGTCGAAGAAGTAGCCGTCGCCGCTCGTGCCGACTCGGATCCACGTCGTCGATTCGTCGACGAACCGCGGTGGATCGTGCTGGACGCCCGGGATCAGCTTGTCATCGGCATGGGCCGCCGTGGCGGCGGCAAACGCGCATACGCAGATCGACTTCGTGAGTAGTTGTTTCATCCCTTGCCCTCGGCGGCGGACGCTAACCTGATCGAGATCGGTTCTGCACGTGTGTGGTCGCGGAATAGTCATGCAGGCGATATCGACCGCACGCCGCGGCGGTTGCGTGTCGGGGGGCAAGTCCGCGTGCCGTCGCGCTAACCCGCGGTCTGCAACCCAGCCGCGATCCCGCCGATCGTCGTGAACACGATGCGGGTGAGGCGCGCGGCATCACCGGTGCCGGCGCGGCGGCGGCGCAGGGCCTCGATCTGCGCGTGTGACAGCACGTCGAGGTGCGGGTTGCGGCGCTCGACCGACGCGCGCAAGTACGGCCGCGACGCGAGCGGCGGCGACATGCCGAGGGTCTCGCGCAGGGCGTGCACCGTACGCGCGTGCTCGACGAGGATCAGCTCGAAGATTTGTTGCGCGTCGGGATCGGCGAGTCGCGCGTACTCGGCGGCGACCTCGATGTCGGAGCGCACGAGCGAGATCTCGCAGTTGCGGACGAGCGAGCGCAGGAAGCGCGAGCGGACGCAGAGCGCGCGGACGCCCGCGGTGCCGAGCTCGGTCGCGAGCGCCTCGATCGCCGTGCCGACGCCGAACCAGCCCGGCACGCCGTGGCGAGACTGGGTCCATGAAAATACCCAGGGGATCGCGCGCAGCGAGTCGAGCGTCATCTTCCCGCCGCGCCGCGCCGGCCGCGAGCCGATCGGCAGGTGCGCGACGTCCTCGATCGGGGTCGCGGTGACGGTGTAGCGCGCGAGTAGATCTTCGTCGGCTGTGAGCTTCAAGTAAGCAGCGCGTGCGGCGTCGGCGGCGCGCGCGAGCACGGCGTCGTCGGCGGGATCGGGCGGTGGCTCGGGCGCGGCGGCTGCGAGCACGGCGGCGATCGTCAGCTCGAGATCGCGCTCGGCGATCGCGGGCTGGGCGTAGCGCGCGGTCACGGTCTCGCCTTGCTCGGTGACCCGGATGCGGCCGCGCAGCGACGCGGGAGGTTGCGCGCGGATCGCCTCGCTCGCCGGGCCGCCGCCGCGGCCGAGCGCGCCGCCGCGGCCGTGAAACACGGTGAGCACGACGCCGGCGCGCTCGGTGACGTCGGCGAGCTCTTCCTGCGCGCGGCGCAACGCCATCGCCGACGCGAACGGGCCGATCTGCTTGCCGGAATCGGAGTAGCCGACCATGACCTCGAGCTCGGCTCCCACTTCCGTGCGCAGCACGCGATCGGCGAGCACGTCGCGCGCGATCGCGCCGGCGCGGGCGAGATCCTCGAGCTGCTCGAGCAGCGGCACCGGGCGCAGCTCGCCGGGCGCGAGGCCGGCGGCACGCGCGAGGAACACGACCTCGAGCAGATCCGAGACCTCGCGCGTGAAGCTGATGATGTAGCGCTCGCACGCGCGCGGCCCGAGCTCGCGGCGCGCGCGGCCGACGACGTCGAGCGTGGCGAGCACCTCGCGCGCCTCGGTCGTGAGCGCGTCGCGCTCGCGCACCGGCGCGATCGGCGCCGCGAGCACCTCGTCGAGCACGGCGCGCCGGCCGCGCTCGTCGAGATCGAGGTAGTTCGGGCGGCCGCCGCGCGCGAGCAGCTCGCCGACGACGCGATCGTGCACGCCGCTGTGCTGGCGCAGATCGAGCGACGCGAGGTGAAAGCCGAACACGTCGACGCGACGGAGCGCGTCGCGCAGCTCGCGGTCGGCGACCGCCGCGAACCCGGCCCCGCGCAGGCTGCGATCGAGCACCGCGAGATCGGCGCGGTAGCGCGCGTCGTCGGGATAGCCGTCCTCGCGCCGCTCGAGCGCGCCGCGCAGGCGGGCCTGCACGTACCACAGCTTCTCGCGCCACGGCTCGGCGGCCGTGCGCGGCCGGGCGTGCGCCGCGACCTCGGGCAGGCGCTCGCGATCGCGCTCGATCGACGCGGCGAGCTCGTCGAGCGCGCCGGCGCGCGCGCGCAGCTCCGACATCGACAGCGAGCGGCCGAGCTGCTCGACGTCCTCGAGGTAGCGCGCGATCGCGACCGCGCGCTGGCGGCCGAGCGCGGCGCGCGTGACCGCGGCGGTGACGTTCGGATTGCCGTCGCGGTCGCCGCCGACCCACGTGCCCCAGCGCAGGAACGCCGGCGCGCGCCAGTCTGCCCCGAACACGGCGCGCAGCCGATCCTCGAGGGTGCGATACAGCCGCGGGGTGACGTCGAGCAGCGAGCGACGGAACACGTCGAGCGCGGTCTCGACCTCGTCGAGCGGAGTCGGCCGGCGCACCCGCGCGTCCTCGGTGCCGTGGAGCGCGAGCACCTCGGCGTCCAGCGCGCCGCGCTCGCCGGCCGCGAGCAGCTCGCCGATGCGCGTCATGTGATCGAGCGCGGAGCGCCGGCGCGACTCGGTCGGATGCGCGGTCAAGACCGGCATGACGAGCGCGCGATCGAACAGCGCACGCAGCTCGCGCTCGCCGAGCCCGCGCGCGACGAGCTCGTCGATCGCCGCCGCGATGCCGTCGGGCGCGGCGCCGGCGCGCGCGTGGAGCGCGCGCAACCGCTCGCGCTCCTCCGCGATGTTCATGAGATGGCAGTCGAGCGCGTGCGCGCGTGCCGCGACCTCGAGCTCGTCCTCGCCGAGCGCCGCGATCTGCTCGGCGAACGCGTGGCGGCCGCCCGCGAGCTCGCCGCGCCGCAGCCGGGTCGCGTCGTCGCCGAGCCGCTTGCACGCGTCGGCGACGCGCCGCGACGCGAGCGTGGCGACCGCGCTCCACAGCGCGTCGCTCAAGCCGGCGAGATCGCGCTCGAGCGGCCCGGCTTCGCCGGGGCGCGCAGCATCGCGCTGCGATGCGGAGTTGTGATCGCGGTCCGACACCTGCGAAGCCTACCGCTTCGATGCGCGCGGGCGAGCCTAAGATTCGCGATACACGGTCCATTGCTTGACCTGTACGTGCTCGCGCAGCGCCTTCGACTCGTAGCGCAGGTCGACCAGCTCGGCGCGCTGCTCGGCGAGGTAGTCCGCGACGCCCGCAGCGCGATATGTCGCCTCGCTGAGCGCGATCTGATAGGCCTCGGCCATCGCCTGCAGCTTCGCGGCGATGTTGACCGTGCCGCCGAAGAAGTCGGCGTTCGAGTTGAGCCGGACCGCGATGCACGGGCCGGTGTTGAGCGAGATCCGCAGGCGGATCGGCGTGTCCTCGCGCTTGGGGTTGAACGCATCGTGGATCTCGCGCGACGCGCGCACGGCATCGACCGGATTGACGAACGTCGCCATCACCGCGTCGCCGATCGTCTTGACGACCGCGCCGCGGTTCTTCGCGACGATCGCGAAGACCTCGTCGAAGTGCTTCTTGATCTCGACGAACGCCGCCGGATCGCCGCGCGCCGCGTAGAACGCGGTCGAGCCGACGACGTCGGTGAACAGCAGCGTCTGCTCGCCGACCGCGAGCTTGACGTCCGCGCCGATGTAGTCCTCGCTGAACAGATCGCGGAACTCCTGGAACGACAGCAGCATTCCAGGCCGCAGCGCGTCGTCGCTCCACGTCGCGCGCTCGATCGAGTACAGCTCGGGTTCGGCGCCGTCGTTCGCGAACGTCACGTTCGGCATCGAGCCCGCGCGCACGATCGTGCCCTCGGGATGATCGGCCCATGCGAGCTCGCCCGGGCCGCTCTCGTCGACGTCGACGTACCAGCCGCCGCGGTGCCCGGCCCACACCGTGTAGCGGCCGGGCGCGAGCGTCGGCGAGACCTTCGCGCGCTCGCCGGGCGCGACGAGCTTCTGCACGCGAATGAAATCCTTCTGCGACGGCTCGGCGCTGCAGTACAGCCGCTCCGGCACCTCGCGGATCGACGGGTGTACGCGGAACGTGACCTCGACGGCCTCGGGCACGTCGGTCGTGAAATCGATCTCGCACACCTCGCAGTGGCCGTCGGCGACGAGGTCGCTGAGCTTGCCGGTCTCGTCGCGCAGCCCGCGGCAATGCGGACAGATCGTGTCCCACGACAGATCGAGCAGCCCGGCGCGGGTCGCGTGCAGCGCCGTGCGCAGGAGCTCGTGCTCGGGCAGCTTCCACGTGCGCGCGCGCTCGCGGATCTGGATGCGGTGCAGATCCTGGTCGTCGCCGGTCCGGATGAAGTCGACGAGCGCGTCGACGCAGCTCGTCGGCAGGCCTTCCTTCACGAGCTGGTCGCGGCCGGCGCGCAGCCGCGCCTCCGCTTCGTCGCCGAGCGGCTGGGGCGGCTGCACCAGGACGTCGGGGCGCAGCCGATCGAGCTGGGTCGCGAGCGCGGGCAGCACGCGTTGGTACGCGCGCTCGAGCGTCGGAAACCCGAGGCGCAGCGCGAACGAGCCGAACAGGCCGCGCGGGATGCAGCCGTAATAGAGATAGACGCGCGTGCCGGACTCGATCGGCTCGAGGCGATGGATCGCGAGCGATACGGTCATGAACCCGCGCTCGTAGATGCGGATCGAGGTCAGCCACTGCTCGGCAACCCAGTTCCACGGCACCTCGAGCCATTCGTGGCGCACGCCGCCCGGCTTCGAGCTGCCGAACCGCTTGCCGGCTCTCTCGACGAACGTCATCTCGGCGGTGCCGAGCGCGCGGTTCAAGCGCGAGGTGTCGGAGATGAACGGCCACAGCGCGCTCGGCGTGCCGGGCAGATCGAATGTCCACAGCCGCTCGATCTTCCTCGCGTTCGCGTATTCCGCGGGCCACGGGTGAAGCTCGAGCAACTTGTCCTTCGTCAGGGGCTCGCTCGCCATCCGGCGCTGTAGAGGATACTACGACTGGTGCCGCCGGCACTCACCGGGCACGTGCGCGATCAAGAAGTCGCGGACGAGCGCCACGCGATGGGCGACGTGGCGGCCGGGCGAGGTGAGCACGTGCAGCGGCATCTCGGCCGAATACTTCGGCAGCACGGGTACGAGGCGTGCGGCGGCGACCGCGCGATCGCCGACGAACGACGGCAGCAGCGCGACGCCGAGCCCGGCCGCGGCGGCCTCGGCGATGAAGCCGATGTGGTCGCCGACGACGCGCGTGCGCAGGTCGACGCGCTCCGCGCCGCGCGGGCCGGTCAGCTCCCAGCGCGAATCGCCGGCGGTCGCGCGCTGGACGATCGCGTCGTGCTCGGCGAGCTGTGCGAGCGTGCGCGGCGTGCCGCGCGCGGCCAGGTAGCTCGGCGCGGCGTAGATCCGGTGCACCATGCCGCCGAGGCGGCGCGCGACCAGCGACGAATCGGGCAGCCGCCCGACGACGAGCGCGAGATCGACGAGATCGCCGACGAGCTCGGCACCGCGCGTCGTGAACGCGACTTCGACGCGCACGCGCGGGTGCTGTGCGAGCAGCGGGCCGAGCAAGAGCGCGAACGTGGGCGCGAAGCCCGGAGGCACCGCGACCCGCACCGTGCCGTGTGCCTCGCGTGCGGCGTCGAGCGCGAGCTCGTTCGCCTGCTCGAGCCCGGCGAGCGCTTCGCGTGCGCGCTCGAAGTACGCGCGGCCGGCGTCGGTGAGCGCGATCTTGCGCGTCGTGCGCTCGAGGAGCGTCACGCCGAGGTCGTGCTCGAGCTTGGCCACGCTGCGGCTGACCGATGACGGCGGCAGGCCGAGCGCCTCGGCGGCACGGGTGAAGCCGCCGGTCTCGACGACGCGCACGAACGCCGATGCGCGGTTCAGATCCATTGTTGCAATTCTAGCAATAGCACGTTGCAATCGTGCGGACTAGTGCAATTCCGGCAACGATCCACATTGTCGGTATGAAGCGCATCGCTCCCATCGCCCGCATCCTGCTCGGCCTCGCGTTCGTCGTGTTCGGGGTCAACTACTTCGTCCCGTTCCTGCCGCAGCCCGGCACGCCGCCGCCGGCCGAAGCGATGACGTTCCTCGGCGCGTTCGTCGGTGCGAAGTACCTCGCGCTGATCAAGGTCGTCGAGATCGCGTCCGGGCTCGCGCTGCTCGCGAACCGGTTCGTGCCGCTCGCGCTCGCGCTGCTCGCGCCGATCCTCGTCGGCATCACGTGGTTTCACGCGATGCTCGAGCCGAGCGGCATCGCGGTGCCACTCGTCCTGGTCGCGCTCGAGCTCGTGCTCGCGCGGGCCTATCGCGCCGCGTTCGCGCCGATGCTGCGTGCCCGCGTCGCCCCCGCCGAGCCGCAACCGAGCGCGCACCGGCTCGGCGATAGCGCGCTACAGTCAGCGGCGTGACGGTCCACTACCGCAGCTGCACGCTGTGCGAAGCCACGTGTGGCGTCGCGATCGAGACCGATGGTGACCGCGTGGTCTCGGTCCGCGGCGACGACGCCGATCCGTTCAGCCGGGGCTACATCTGCCCGAAGGCGGCCGCGCTCGCCGATCTGCACCACGACCCGGACCGCCTGCGCCGTCCGCTGATCCGCGACGGTGCGAGCTGGCGCGAGGCCGGCTGGGACGAGGCGCTCGACCTCTGCGCGGCGCGCCTGCGCGACGTGCAGCGCCGCCACGGCCGCCACGCGGTCGCCGTGTACCAGGGCAATCCGACCGCGCACAACCTCGGCCTGCTCACGTTCGGTCAGCTCGCGCTGCGCTCGCTGCGCACGAAGCAGATGTACTCGGCGACGTCGATGGATCAGCTGCCGCACATGCTCGCGGCACTGCAGATGTTCGGCAACCAGCTCCTGATGCCGGTGCCCGATGTCGATCGCTGCGACCTGTTCATCTGCCTCGGCGCGAACCCGCTCGCCTCGAACGGCAGCATCATGACCGCGCCCGACATGCGCGGCCGGCTGCGCGCGATTCGCGATCGCGGCGGCCGCGTGATCGTGCTCGATCCGCGGCGTACCGAGACCGCCGACCGCTCCGATCGCCACCTGTTCATCCGCCCCGGCACCGACGCGCACTTCTTGCTCGCGCTGATCCACGAGGTGTTCGCGCAAGGGCTCGCGCGCGTCACGCGCCCGGCGCGCGGCGAGGCCGAGCTGCGCGCGGCCGCGGCGGCGTGGCCGACCGAGCGCGCCGCCGCGATCACCGGCGTGCCGGCCGCCGAGATCCGCGAGCTCGCGCGCGCGCTCGCGACGACCGAGCGCGCGGTCGTCTACGGCCGCATCGGCGTGTGCACGCAGGAGTTCGGCGGGCTCGCGGCGTGGCTGTGCTACGCCGCGAACGCGGTGACCGGCCACCTCGACGAGCCGGGCGGCCTGATGTTCACGACGCCGGCGGTCGATCCGATTCCGCTCGCGGCGCGCGTGGGATTCGACGGTGGCTTCGCGCGCTGGCGCTCGCGGGTGTCGGGACAGCCCGAGTTCGGCGGCGAGCTGCCGATGAGCGTGCTCGCCGAGGAGATCGAGACGCCGGGCGCGGGCCAAGTCCGCGCGCTCGTCACGAGCGCCGGCAATCCCGTGCTGTCGGCACCGGGCGGCACGCGGCTCGAGCGCGCGCTCGCGTCGCTCGACTTCATGATGTCGATCGATCCGTACCTGAACGAGACGACGCGGTTCGCGCACGTGATCCTGCCCCCGACGTCGCCGCTCGAGCGCTCGCACTACGACGTCGCGCTCGCCGCGTTCAGCGTCCGCAACGTCGCGAAGTATTCGCCGCCGATGTTTCCGCGCGCGGCCGACGCGCGCCACGACTGGGAGATCTGCATCGGGCTGTGGACGCGGCTCGCGCAGGTGCCCAGGCTCGCGCGCGCCGCCGTCGAGCGCGCGCTCGCCAAGCTCGGCCCCGAGGCGATCATCGACGTCGGGCTGCGGCTCGGCCCGTACAAGCTGTCGATGGCGAAGCTGCGCGCGGCGCCGCACGGGCTCGACCTCGGCTCGCTCGTGCCGCGCTTGCCGCACCGGCTCGGCACGCGCGATCGCAAGATCGAGCTCGCACCGCAGGTCTACCTCGACGATCTGCCGCGCCTCGCTCGCTCGCGCGCCGACCGCCTCGTGATGATCGGCCGGCGCGACCTCCGCTCGAACAACTCGTGGCTGCACAACAGCGAGCGGCTGGTCAAAGGTCCGCCGCGCTGCACGCTGCTCGTCCACCCCGACGACGCCGCGGCGCGAGGACTGGCCGACGGCGCCATCGCGCGGGTCGCGACCGAAGCCGGGACCATCGAGTTGCCCGTCGAGATCACCGACGCGATGATGCCGGGCGTGGTGAGCGTGCCGCACGGCTGGGGCCACGGCCGAGCCGGCGCGCGGCTGTCGGTCGCCGCGCGCGTGCCCGGTGCGAGCGTCAACGACATCATCGATCCGGCGCGTGTCGACGCGCTGTCGGGCACGAGCGCGCTCAGCGGCCAGCCGGTCGAGGTCACCCCCGCATGAGCGACGATGACAGATCCCCTCGACCGGGGAGCGCGCTGTTCGATCGCATCGGCGAGGCCAAGCTGCGCGCCGTCGTCGACGACTTCTACGCGCGGCTGTTCCGCGACGTGATGATCGGCTTCATGTTCGAGGGCAAGGACCGCGCGCAGCTCGCGGCTCGCGAGTACGAGTTCACGGCCGGCTTCCTCGGCGGCGACGTCAAGTACACCGGCCGCCCGATCCGCACCGCGCACGGCCACCTGACGATCTTCGGCGGCCAGTTCGAGCGCCGGCTCCAGATCCTGCGCGAGACCATGCGCGATCACGCGGTCGACCCCGACGTGCAGCAAGCCTGGATCGACCACACGCTCGCACTGCGCCCGCAGGTCACCCGCGACCGCGGGTCGGAGTGCGAGACGACGGAGGCACTCGGCCCCAAGCTCGGGATCGTGGCTACCCCACCGGATCCCGACGCGCCGGTCAAGCTAGGTCGGCGAAAGTGATAAGCTCGCTCGCAGCGTGATCGGGGAGACGATCGGTAACTTCCGGTTGATCTCGCGCCTGGGGCGAGGTGGCATGGGCGAGGTCTACCGCGCGGAGCATCTGTCGTTGCAGACGCCCGCCGCGGTGAAGGTGCTCAACCAGGAGGTCTCGGAGAACCACGACCACGTCGAGCGGTTCTTCAACGAGGCGCGCATCGTCAGCAAGATCAAGCACGCGGGCCGCGTGCAGATCTTCGACAGCGGCTATCACAAAGGTCAGGCGTACCTGGTGATGGAGCTGCTCGACGGCGAGTCGCTGGCGAAGCGACTCGAGCGGCTCGGCTCGCTGCCGTTGCCCGAGCTGCTCGATCTCGCGCAGCAGATCGCGAGCGTGCTCGACGCGACGCACCGCGCGGGTGTGATCCACCGCGATCTCAAGCCCGACAACATCTACATCGTCAAGGACGACGAGCGCGCGAGCGGCGAGCGCGTGAAGGTCCTCGACTTCGGCATCGCGAAGCTGACGGGTGGCACGCTCGCGGCCAGCTCGCCGAAGACGTCGGGCACGATGGGCACGCCGCAATACATGGCGCCGGAGCAATGGGGCGACTCCTCGCAGGTCGACTGGCGCGCCGACGCGTACTCGCTCGGCTGCGTGATGTTCGAGCTCGCGACCGGCCGTCCGCCGTTCGAGTGCACGAGCATCCCGTCGGCGTACGCGAAGCACTTGAACGAGATCCCGGTATCGCTGCGCACGCTGCGCACCGACATCCCGGCTCAGCTCGACGAGCTCGTCACGCGGCTGCTCGCGAAGCAGCCCGCCGCGCGCGCGAGCTCGATGGGCGAGGTCTCGTCGACGCTGTCGTCGATCGCGGGCCGTCGCATCTCGTCGCCGGTCGTGCCCGTTCCCGCGCCCGCCGCGTTCACCACGCCGCCGACGATGACGACGCTCGGCGGCAGCGCGGCCGAGCTCCACGCCGCGCCGAAGCCGCGCCGCACCGGCATCTACGCGGCCGCGATCTCGGGTGCGTTGATCCTCGGGTTCGTGGCGTTCGTGCTGGTGCGCGGATCGTCGGCGCCCAGCCCCGCGCCCGAGCCGCCGCAGCAGCCACCGCCACCCGCTGCCGTCGCCGCACCCGCAACCGTTCCCGCACCCGCTGCCGTCGCCGCACCTGCACCCGCCGCCGTCGCCGCACCTGCCGCCGCACCCGCGGCCGTTCCCGCACCCGCTGCCGCTGCCGTACCGGCTGCCGCACCCGTACCCGCTGCCGTTCCCGCACCCGCACCCGCTGCGGTCCCCGATCTCCCCGCGCATCACC
The DNA here is from genome assembly GCA_035500135.1 of Kofleriaceae bacterium. Classification (GTDB taxonomy): domain Bacteria; phylum Myxococcota_A; class Polyangia; order Haliangiales; family Haliangiaceae; genus JABFXX01. Next base: position 6,130 of record DATJXL010000044.1, on the reverse strand, counting down.
GCATCGATCCCCCGCATCACAAGAACCCGTTCGTCCCGAAGAAGACCCCCACGACCACGCCCACGCCCGCGCCCACGCCAGCAGCGCCGCCGCCGCCGCCGCCACCACCGCCGCCGGTCGACATGGGAGGCCGCATTTGATCCGCTCCGCGGCTGTTCTGGCCTGCCTCGCGCTCGCACTTCCCCGCCTCGCCCACGCCGACGACACTGCCGCGCTGGCCTACCAGCAAGCCGAGCAGCTCGAGAAGCAGGGCAAGATGGCCGAAGCCTGTCCGCTCTACGAGGCCAGCTATCGCGCCGATCCGCAGATCGGCGTCCTGCTCCACCTCGCCAACTGCCACGAGCAAGTCGGCAAGGTCGCGAGCGCGTGGGCCGAGTTCAACGACGCGTCCGAGCTCGCCCATCGCCGCGGCGACAACCGCGAGGCGCTCGCGAAGGCGCGCGCCGACGCGCTCAAGCCCAAGCTCGCCTACCTCCACGTCGCCGCGCCGCCGTCGCCGCCGCCCGGCCTGGTCGTCACTCGTGACGGCCTCGACATCACCGTGCTCGTCGGCACCGACATGCCGATCGATCCGGGCCAGCACGACATCACCGCGAGCGCGCCCGGCTATCTCGACTTCACCAAGCACGTCACGATCGGTTCGCTTCCGACCACGACACAGCTCGCGATCCCGGTGCTCGACAAGAAGCCGGCCGAGCCGGCCGCGCCCGTCACCCCCGTCACGCCGGTCGCACCGCCCAAGCCGCACGAGGGCTCGCTCACGATCACGACGCAGTCCGACGCGCACGTCTCGCTCGATTCGAGCGAGGTCGGCATCGGCGGCTTCCAGGGCAAGATCAAGAGCGGCGGCCACACGCTGCGCGTCACCGCGCCCGGCATGCGCCCGTACCAGTCCGAAGTCTTCGTCGGCGATGACGAGACGCGCACGATCGACGTGCCGCTCGAGAAGGAAGTCCAGGTCGTCGTCGGTCCGGGCGAGCCCGTCGACGATCATCCGCACCACGAGTTCGGTCTCTCGTTCGCGCCCGGCGAGAAGCTGCACGACGGCAATGCGGGCGTGATCGCGTATCGCCTCGACTACGCGCATCGCTGGAAGTACTTCGCGCTCGGGCTATTCGCGCAGTACTCGAGCGTGTCGGCGAGCGACACCTGTGGCACCGCGATTCCCGGGCCGCAGCTGTCGTCGCCCTACGACTACGGCCAGCACTATCGCTTCGATGGCTGCCACGAGTTCACCGCCGGCTTCGAGGTCTACGTCCACCTGATGCCGAAGCGGAAGCTCGATCCCTACGTCGGCATCTCGCCCGGGTTTCGCTTCGGGTTCGTCGATACCACGCCATACATGAACGGCGTCGCGTCGGGGAGCTCGTCCACCAGTTTCATGCCCGGCATCGGCTTCGACTCGCGGATCGGCCTCGACTATCACCCGAGCCCGTCGGTGCCGGGATGGGCAGTCGGCGCGTTCGTCGACCTGCTCACGATGATCATCGCGGAAGAGAACTTCGACAGCAGCTCGAGCGAGAAGAACGCGACGTATCTGTCGCTGTTCGGCGGCGTTCGCACGTCGATCGCGTTTTGACATGAAGCGAATCACCCTCCTCGTCGTGCTCGCAGGCTGCTTCGGCGGCGGCAACGCTCCGCAGCCCGCGCCGGGGGTGACGCCGCTGTTCGTCCTGCCGCCGGCGACCGGCAATGTCTGCACGAGCTCGGCCTATATCGGCAACGTGGCGATCGGCATGGTGCACGGCTACGCGATCACGGTCCCGTACATTCCGGACGGCCCCGACTTCAACTGCTGCCCCAACAACGGACAGTGCCCGATGCCGGACCAGAGCCTGGCGCAGCTCTACGTCTTCGACAAGCAGGGCGGCTCGGACGGGATGTCGTTCGCGATGGCGCCGTCGAGCGGCGACTTCGCCGACATGCGCATCGCGGTCGAAAACCCCGACACCCCGATCTGGGCCTACGCGACAGGCTCGTCGATCACGCTGTCGAGTACCACGACCTCGGACTTCGCGACCATCCCGAGCGTCGGCGGCAACCAGCTCGTGCCCGCCGGCCTCGTCACCGATGCGACATCGATCTACGTCGCGGGCTGGGGCGGCAGCGATCGCGTCGCGGTCGAGAACCCGGACTACCCGTGCTGCGGTGGCGGCGGGACGAACGGCGGCAACAGCGGCGCGGCATTCTCCAGGGTGGACATCAGCTCGAACGCGGTGAGCGCGCTGCCGGTCACGCCGACGCCGCAGTTCGCGTGCGATTCGACGGCGCGCTGCCTCGTCTCCACGCCGAACGACCTCGTCTACTTCGATCAGAGCGCCGGTCCGACGTCGCGAACCGTGCAGGCATTCTCGAAGGTCACCGAGGCAACGCAAACGCTCGAGACCATCGACAACGGGCTCGTCCCGGTCGGGCTCGTGGCGAACATGACCAACGCGGCGTGGGCCGAGTCGCCGGACTACATCAACAGCAACAACGGGGCGCTGCCCCAGCCGGCCTGCCAGATCGGTGTCTGGGATCTGTCGTCGCCGAACGGCCAGGCGGTGTTCATGACGTCGAGCTTCTCGTGCATGGGCCTCGCGCTCGACGGCACGACGGTCTACACGTTGATCGTCGCGCCGGATCGGGGCGATTGCGGCGGCTGCACGCCCACGCTCGACGGGATCGGCATCGCGCGGTTCTCGATCTCGAACCCGATGGGCACGTTCGAGGCGCTCGACCTGGACCTGAAAGGCGCGGTGGGCCCGCGCCGGCTCGTGATCGACAGCACCGGCGAGCTGTTCCTGATCGACGCCGCGACCGTGTTCTCGATCGACAAGAACGCGCTCGCCGGCAAGCACGACTTCATGCCCTAGTCGAGGTTCTCGATCGGCGTGGCGTCGCGGTGCCACGCGCGCGCGACGAACACGATCACCTCGACGAGCAGCGTCAACGCGACGTCGACCGCGGCGCACGCGACCGCGACTTCGACCGCGGGGATCACGACCAGCCAGAACGGGCCGGGCACGGTCACGTACGGCGGCGGGAAGAACGCCCAGGCGAGGCCGGCCGGCACCATCGCGAGCATCAGGCCCATCCACGCGATCCCGTTCGCGGCGGCGAGCCGCTCGCCGAGGCTGCCCTGGTTGCGCAACGCCCACAGGCTCGCGGCGAGCTGCACGACCATCGCCGCGATGCCGTACTTGGCCATCGTCGCGGCGAGGTGGCCTTGCGCGGGCAGGAGCGACGGCGAGAACCGCTGGCCGAGCGTGCCGATCAGCGCGTAATAGACGATGAAGAACGCGGGCACCGACACCAGCAACACGCGGACGTCGAGGCGCAGCACGCGGCGCCGGATGAGCAGGATCGCGAGCACGGTCGCGAGCAGCGCGCCGCCGACGACGAGGCCGATGCGCTGGGCGCGCAGCCCGAGCTCGTCTTGCGCGGCCGCCGCTTCGGCTCGATCGACCGTCGTGCGCGTGACCGCGAGCCGCGCGATGTCCGTGGTCTGGCGCGCGGCGCGCTGCGCGGGATCGAGCGCGAGCAGCTCGGTCAGCGTGCGGCCGAGGCCGTGGCCGGGCGCCGGCACGCCGAGCAGCGCCGCGACCGTCGGCGCGATGTCGACGAGCCGCGCGTCGGGCGAGGTCGCGCCGGCCGCGATGCCGGCGCCGGCCATGACGAGCGGCACGGTCAGCACCTCGGGCTCGACGCCGCCGTGTCCGCCGCGCCCGGTGTGGCCGTGATCCGCGGTGACCACGACCGCGTCCTGCGCGAGATCGACATGCGCGAGCGCGCGAGCGAGCGCCCGATCGGCGCTCTCGGCGGCCTCGCGATACTGCGCGCTGTCGCCGCCGTGCGCGTGACCGGCGGCATCGACCGCGCCGACCAGCAGCACGACGAGCTCGGCGCTGCCGTCGGCGAGCGCGGCGCCGGCCTCCGAAAAGCCGCCCGGCCACGGCGCGTAGCGCGCGTCCGAGAACGGCGAGACCAGATCGGCGTCGGGCGCGCGTACCGCGGGCAGCGCGAGCGGCGTCTCGCCGGGCTCGACCTCGCCGTCGTCGAGCGCCGCGCTGGTGTTCGCGCGCTGCCGCAAGAACAGCCGCGGCAGCACGTCGTAGTCGGTCGCGGTCGCGGCGTGCAGGCCCGCCGCGTTCACGCGATCCATCAGCGAATCGAGCGCGACCGGCGTCGTGTGATGGTTCGTGCGCACGCCGCTCGCCGACGGCGGCACGCCGGTCAGGATCGTGACGTAGTTCGGCCGCGACCACGTCGGGTAATGCGACTGCGCCTCGGTGTCGACGCCGCGCCGGCGCAGCTCGTCGAGGAACGGCAGATCGTAGCTCTTGTCGAGGCGCAGGCCATCGACGATGACGAGGAACACGCGGCGCGCGAGCCGCGGCGTGTGCGACTCGACCACGGCCGGCGCGACGGTCGCGAGCGGCGGCTGCGCCTGCTCGAGATCGAACATGAAATCGCCGCCGGCGAGCCCGGCCTTGACCGCCCCGACCGCGCCGAGCACGAGCAAGGTCAGCGCCGCCGCGACGACCTGTCGCGTCGGTGCCGTCCTGACGGGTGGTCGCAGCGGCGTCACTCCCCAGTGTAGCGTGTAGACTCGGCTCGTGTGGCGCTTCGCCTTGGTGCTCGCCGCGTGCAGCAGCTCGTCGCCGAAGGCACTGCCGCCGACGGTGTTCGGCGGCGATCGCCCGGCGACGCTTCAGGTGCCGGCCGAGCTCGACGGCGGCAAGGTCGATACCGGCAGGCAGTATCCGCTCGTGATGGTGCTGCACGGCTACGGCGCGAGCGGGTTCGTGCAGGAGGCGTACTTCGGCATGAACATGATCGCGCCGGCAAACCTCGGGTTCGTGATCGCGCCCGACGGCCTGACCGACAGCACGGGCAACGAGTACTGGAACGCCGATCCGGCGTGCTGCGACTTCGACCACGCGAATCCCGACGACTCGGGCTATCTCGGCGGCCTGATCGACGACATCGAGGCGGCCTGGCCGGCGGTCGATCCCGGCGCCATGCTCGTGATCGGCCACTCGAACGGCGGCTACATGGCGTACCGCATGGCGTGCGACCACGCCGACACGGTCACGAACATCATCGTGCTCGCGGGCGCGGCGGCGTCGGACCCGTCGACGTGCAACCCGACGCTGCCGGTCGCCGTGCTGCACATGCACGGCACCGCCGACACCGAGGTCCCCTACGTGCCGAACGCGGCGGCGAGCGTGATGCAGTGGGCGGGCCACGACGGCTGCGCCACCACGACGACCGCCGGCGCGAACGTCGACCTCGACCAGGGCATCCCGGGCGCCGAGACCACGACGGAGTCCTACGACGACTGCCCGCCGGGCACGGCGGTCGACCTGTGGTCGATCCAGGGCGGCACCCACATCCCGTCGCTCGACCAGCCGGTGTTCGCGCCGATGATGATGCAGTACTTCCAGGCCCACCGAAGGCTGCTTCCCGACTGAGCATGCGGCGTGCTACACGCTGATCGTCGCGAGGATTCCATGGACACCCTGAAGACCATCGGCGAGCGCCCGTCCTCCGACGAAGCGGTCAAGCACCTCAAGCCGCACGTCGATCCCGCGACGCTGCACCACCGCCAGCTGCTCGACGGCCCGTTCTGGCAGCGCATCCCGGCCTATCGCAACATCGACGAGGCGACGTTCCTCGATCATACGTGGCAGGCGAAGAACTCGATCACGAACCCGCAGAAGCTGCTCGCGGCGGTCCAGGATCTCGTGCCGCAGGCGTTCTACGACGACGTCGTCGAGGGCTTTCACCGCGCGCCGATGTCGATCCGCGTGTCGCCGTACTTGCTGTCGCTGATCGAGTGGGGCGATCCGTACAACGATCCGCTGCGCCGCCAGTTCGTGCCGGTCGCGTCGCGCCTCCTGCCCGATCACCCCAAGCTCACGCTCGACTCGCTGCACGAGCAGGCCGACGCGCCGGTGCCGGGATTGACGCACCGCTACCCCGACAAGGCGCTGTTCCTCGTGCTCGACACGTGCCCGGTGTACTGCCGGTTCTGCACGCGATCCTACGCGGTGGGAGTGGACACCGATGTCGTCGACAAGGTGAGCTTGAAGGCGACCGAGGAGCGCTGGGACCGCGCGTTCCGCTACATCTCCGAGCGGCCCGA